>JAQBPK010000070.1 GCA_028287565.1 Vulcanimicrobiota bacterium | reverse complement strand
CGCGCGTCACGCCCGGGCGCCGCACCGCCAGCATCCGCGCCGCGCGCTCGTGCGTTACGGCGAGCTCGGCCGTGCCGGCGTGGTCGTACAGCGCCAGCAGCCAGCGCGCGAGCCGCGCCGTGAGGTGGTCGTGGCGCTCGCACGCGGCGCTGATGCCCGCCAGCCGGATCGACGCCACCGCATAGCGCCGCAGCAGCCGGGCGAACGCGGCGGAGCCGTCATGGATCGGCTGCAGCTTGCGAACGTCGATCGCGAGCGCCGACGCCGGAACGCTGGCGAGCGCGGTGAACTGCGCGTGCGGCTGGTCGAGCAGCGCTTCGAACGCGCTCACGCCGTCCGCACCGATCGCCGCGATCTCGGTCCAGCGGCCGTCGCGGTGCTCCTCGACGTGCGCGATCGCCCCGCTGACCGGAAAGACGACGTCGCGCACGGGATCGCCGCGCTGCGCGAGCCGCGCCCCCTCGGCGAGCACGCGAAAATCGCCGGCGCGTGTGATCGCGTCGATGACGTCGCCGGGCAAGGCATCGACGAAGCGGTTCCCGGTCGCTCGCCGCTGAGTTCGATGGCGCATCACTGCCGCGGCGAATTGTTCTCATCGTCCCGCCGTGCTCCCGCTTGGCGGCGGGGCGAGCAGCGCTGTGTTCCCTCGCGTACCAAACTTTACAAAAACGTGTGAAATGAGGGGGCATCCGCGGGTACACGCCGGGCGAGCTGATGCCGGAGCTGAGGACGCGATCGGGCTTGCAGTCGACGTACCATGCGGTTCGCTTGGGCGATTTTCTTGGGATCGAGCGCTATCCCGAGTTTCGCGAAGCGTTCCAGGACTTGCCGCCCGGGTTGCCCATATTGGTCGACCTGCGCGAGGGGACAGGCGCGGACTCGTTGTTCCTCTCCGAGCTCTTGCTCTTGAAGCGGCGCCATCCCGCACCGCTTGCGGTGCTGATCCCGCCGGCCGGCAACCTTGCGCGGATCTTCGCCGTCGCCGGGATGGGCGAGAAGATGAACGTGTTCACCGGCCTCGCCGACGCGCTGCGCGCGCTCGGCGCGGCCGAATCCGGCTAAATCCGTTTGTCTGATTTCGAACGCTTCGTGTTATCGATGATGCCCGAATGGGCACATGCCACGACTGTGGACGACTCCCGGTACTGGTCGTACGTCGGGGATCGCGCCGATGACGCCTATCGCGTGCGGCGGGACGTGCGCGGCTTTCTCGAGATGCAAGCGGACGCTAACCGCTCCGACCTCGACGGCGCCGAGCTGGTCGTCGGCGAGTTGATCGCGAACGCCGTCCGCCACGGCGCGCCGCCGTTCGGCGTGTGCATCGACTGGCACGACGACCCGCCGATCCTGTGCGTCGTCGACCGCGGCCGCGGCATGCGGCCCGTCTACCCGGCGCCCGACCCGCAGTCCGAACGCGGCCGCGGCCTGCTGCTCGTGCGCGCACTCGCCGGCGAGGTGGTCGTGGACGGTCCGGGCGAGGACCACGGCGGGACGCGCGTCGTCGTCGCACTGCCGGTCCACCGCCGCGACGGCGGCGGTTCGCGCGCCGCCTGAACCGCTCGATCGCGCAGTAGCGAAGTATACCGGGCCGTGTAGACCTCTGCGCTAGCGCGCGAGCTCCGCGCGCGCGACCATGTGCGCAAGGAGGTCTCATCCGATGCGATCCTTGCCGTTCCTCAACGTCCCGATCGTGCAAGCGCCGATGTCGGCGGCCACGACGCCGCAGCTCGTCGCCGCCGTGTCCAACGCCGGCGGCTTGGGCTCGCTGCCCGGCGGCTACGACGAGCCGCAGACCATCCGCGAGCGGATCGCGCAGACTCGTGCGCTGACGGACCGGCCGTTCGCGGTGAACCTGTTCGTCGACACCGCGTACGACGCGCCGGCGTCCGATGACGCGCTGCTGCGCGCGCACGAGCGGTTGCGCCCGTACCGCGACGAGCTCGGCATCCCGCATCCCGCCGAGCCTGCGCGCAGCGGGTTGGCGTTCGCGCAGCAGTTCGCCGTGGTGCTCGAAGCGCGCCCCGCGGTGTTCAGCTTCACGTTCGGCATTCCGGACGCCGACGCGCTGCGCGCGTGCCGCGACGCGAAGATCTTCACGATCGGCACCGCCAAGACGGTCGATGAAGCGATCGCGATCGAGCGCGCTGGGATCGACGCCGTGTGCATGCAGGGCTACGAGGCCGGCGGACATCACGGCAGCTTCCTCGCGCCCCTCGACGACTCGCTGATCGGCACGGTCGCGCTCGTGTCGCAGGCGGTCGACGCCGTCTCGATTCCCGTGCTCGCCGCGGGCGGGATCGGCGACGGCCGCGCGGTCGCGGCGGTGCTCGCGCTGGGCGCGACCGCCGCGCAAGTCGGGTCCGCGTTCTTGCTGTCGGACGAATCGGCGGTGCCGCCGCCGTACCGGCGCGTCCTCGCATCGGACGCGGTGCGGCGCACGACGCTCACGCGCGTGTTCTCCGGCAAGCACGCGCGCGGCGTTCGCAACCGCTTCATCAATGAGATGACGGATGCCGAAGACATCGCGCCGTACCCGCAGCAGCACTGGCTCACGCGCGACATCCGCACCGCGGCGACCGCGCAGGACCGGCCGGAATTTCTCTCGCTCTGGACGGGACAGGCCGTCGCGCTCGCGGAGCCGCTGCCGGCCGCGGAGATCGTGGCGCGGCTGATGGCCGGCGCGCGCACCGCGGCAGCGCATGCCGTCGAGGCGCTGAGCACAGCGTAACGGCGCGCTGACAAGTCGCGCGGCCCTATACGTCCGGGCGTTGGCGCGGTATCGTGATTGCCAGATGCAGCGTCCGAACGTTTTCGTCTGATGGAGCCCGCCGTGATCGCGTTCGCCGGCGAGCTCGCCATGGCGCGCTATCCCGAGGTGCACGGCGTGCTCGAGGCGGCGAAGGTCTCCAAAGGACGTCCGCTGGTGCTCGACCTGTCGGCCGCCGTGCACGTCGACCCGATGGTCGCCGGCGAGATCGTGCTGTTCGTGCGCCGGTCGCTGCGCTACGGCGCGACGGTCGCGATCGTCCCGCCGCCGCACCCCAACGAATGGCTCACGCACGCCGCGTCCATCCGTGACGCGCACTTCCGCGAGACGCGTGAGGAAGCGCTGGCGCTGGTGACGCCGGCGGGACGCTTCTCCGGCGGCGGCTAGCGGCCCGCGGGCCGGATGCGGTAGATCGCGCCGCCGGAGCTGTCGTCGGCGACGAAGAGCGAGCCGTCGTTGCCGACCGCGACCCCGGTCGGACGGCATGCGCGCGAGCCGTCCGCGGCCTGGCAGCCGCCGCCGAACTCGGTCCACTGCGCCTCCGGGTTCGACCAGTCGACGGGCTTGGCCGGCTCGTCGTTCTTGAACGCGACGAACGCGAGGCGCGGTGGCACCGGCGGCTGGTGCCACGAGCCGTGCAGCGTCACGAACGCGCCGCCGCGATAACTCGCCGGAAACGCGTGCGGGCCTTTCAGGTCGGCGGGATAGAACGCCGCGCCGACGGGCGTGTCGTACGCCGGAAAGACGATCTTCGGCAGCACGACGTTCGCGCAGCTGGCGCCGCCGATCGGCTTGCGGTCGTCGTAGCACTTCACCCAGCCGTAGTCCGGCGTGCCCGCGTGCGCGCTGACGTCGTCGAAAATCTCGTACGGGTGGCCGTGCTCGAGATCGTCGCGGCCCGCGACGCCGGCCCACACGTCGCCGTTGGGCTGCACGCCCAGCGCGATCGCGTTGCGGATGTCGGTCGCGCGCACGTGCATGTTCTTGCCGTCGGGCGTCATCGCTTGGATCGTCGCGCGCGTCGGATCGGTCTCGGTGCACGCGTTGCACGACGAGCCGACGCTCGCGTATAGCGTCCCCTTCGACAGCACGACCGTCGTCGTGCTGTGCCCGTTCCCGCCGCCGGGCCGCACGCTTGCGATCTTCTGCGCCGCGGCGCGCGCTTCGCGGTCGCCCGTGCGGTACGGGATGCGGTAGACGCCGAACTGGCCGCCCGCGTACAGCGTGTCGCCGGCCAGGAACACGCCCGCCATCGGGCGGTCGTCGAGCGTCGCGAACCTGCGCGCCTCGCCCGCGTTCTTCTCCGCGTCGGGCACCACGTAGATCGCGTCGCTCCCGGTGCCGACGAAGAGGTCGCCGTTGGGCGCGACCGCGAGCTCGCGCGCCCGCGGCACCGTCGCGATCCGCTCGATGGTGAAGCCCTTCGGAACGGTCATCGCGACGCTGGCCGCGGCGCCGGCAGGCGGCGTGCCCGGCACCGAGGCGAGGACGGCGTACGCGCACGCCAGGACGGCGCACGCGCATGCAAGGGTGACGGATCGCTGAGGGGCCATGGGGCGTCTTTTCCCCGCCCGGCGGCTCGTCACCGAGCCCGTCGCCGGGCGGGGACCGGCACGCCTAGGGCGTGACCGTGTAGGTTTTGGGCGCCGTCGATGCCGAGCCGTTGGGGCCTTTGACCACGATCGGCCCTGTGGTCGCACCGGGCGGAACGGTCACCGTGAGCTGCTGGTTCGCCCCGGTGACGATCTGCGTGGCCGGGATCTTGTTGAACGTGACCGTCGTGATGCCGGCCAGATGGTGCCCGTTGATCGTCACGACCGTGCCGACCGGGCCGCTCTTGGGCCTGAAGCCGCTGATGTCGGGGACCGGCGGCAGCACGGTGAAGTCGCGCAGCGCCTGAACCGTCGACGTTCCGTCGCTGATGCTGATCGGTCCGCTCGTCGCGCCCGTCGGGACGGTCACGATGATCTGGGTGTCGGTCTTGCTCACGATCGGCGCCGCGACGCCGTTGAACGTGACCTTCGTGATCACGCTGAGCCCCGTGCCGTTGAGCTGGACCGTCGTCCCGGGAGCGCCCGTGAACGGGTCGGGCGCGAGCCCGTTGACCGGCATGAAGCTGGTGATCGAGAACGGCGGCGGGGGTGTGACCGGGGCCGCACCGGCGCGCGCGAGGTCATCCGAGATTTGGGACATTGCGTTTGATCCTCCGAGATGGGGTGGGATGATCCGCAGGCTAGCGCGCCGGTGTCCACTGAACGTCCAGCGGAAAGGCACGGCGCCGAACTTCAGGTGTACGCGTTCGGGCAGCCGCGCGTGCTGCACGGCGGCGTTCCGTGCAAGCTCAAGAACGCGAGCGGGACCGTACCGCTGCTCGTCTATCTGCTGCTGACTCGCGAGCGGCCGAGCTACCGGTCCCACGTCGCGAGCGTGCTGTGGCCGGACGAGAGCGACGAGGAGTCGCGCGACAAGCTGCGGCGCTACATCTATCATCTGCGCAGCTCGCTGCCGCGCGGCGGCGGGTGGATACGCACGACCGGCGACACGGTGCAGTGGGATCCGGACGCGCCGCTGTGGTGCGATCTCGCCGCGTTCGAGCGGTGCGTGCGCGACGGTGCGCTCGAGGACGCCGTCGCGGCGTACGGCGGCGATCTCGCCGAGAACGTGTACGACGACTGGCTGTTCGCGCACCGCGAGCGCCTGCGCAGCGACTATCTTGCGAGCTTATCGGCGCTCGCCGAGCGCTGCCGCGCCGCGCGCGCGTTCGACGACGCGCTGCACTGGGCGCGCCGTCTGCTGGCCGCTGATCCGCTGCGCGAGGACGTCGTGCGCACCGCGATGACGATCCGCTACGAGTCGGGCGACCGCGCCGGAGCGCTCAACGAGTACGAAGCGTTCGCGCTCGTCGTGCGGCGCGAGCTCGGCGTGGAGCCGATGGCGGAGACCGAGTCGCTGCGCGCGAGCATCGTGGCCGGGCATCCGCCGGCGCAAAGCGATGCGGAAGCGCATGCGGCCGCCGGCGTTCCGGCGTTTCCGCTGGTCGGCCGCGACGATGAGCTGCGCGTGCTCGAGACCGCGTGGAGCCGCGCGGCCCGTGGCGCGGGCGGTTTGGTGCTGGTCGGCGGCGAGGCCGGCATCGGCAAGTCGCGCCTGGTCGACGAGCTGGCGCGAACCGCGCAGGCGCGCGGCGGGCACGTGCTGCGCGGCGCGACGTCCTATCCGGAATCGGTGCCGTACCAGTCGCTCACCGAAGCCGTGCGCACGGCGCTGCCGGCGTTCGAAGCGCGCGGCGCGCACGTGACGGACGACATCGCGCGCGCGCTCGACGAGCTCGCCGCGGCGCGCCCGCTGCTCGTCGTGCTGGAAGACGTTCATTGGGCCTCCGCGGCGACGGTCGAGGCGATCGGGCGGCTCGCGCGCCGCGCGGCGGGGCACAACGTGCTGCTGGTCGCGACGTACCGCGACAGCGAGGTGCAGCGCGCGCACGCGCTGCGCAGCGTGCGCCGGCAACTGCAGCAGGCCGGGCTGTGCTCGCACGTCGCGCCGCGGCGGCTTTGCGGCGCCGACGTCGCACGGCTCGTCGATGCCGCTGC
>JAQBPK010000048.1 GCA_028287565.1 Vulcanimicrobiota bacterium | reverse complement strand
GACTGGATGACGCCCACCACGAAGGCGCGCGCCGAGACGAAGCTCGCGGCGATCGTGCAGAAGATCGGCTACCCGAGCAAATGGCGCGACTTCTCCAAGCTGACGATCGCGCGCGACGACTACTTCGGCGACATTCAGCGCGCGCGCGCGTTCGCGACCGCGCGCGACATCGCGAAGATCGGCAAGCCCACCGACCGCACGGAGTGGGGCTTGCCGCCGCAGCTCATCAACGCGCTGTACAACCCGACCAACAACGACATCACGTTCCCGGCCGCCATCCTGCTGCCGCCGTTCTATGCCGAAAGCAACGACGACGCGCTGAATTACGGTGCGATCGGGGCGGTGATCGGTCACGAGATGACGCACGGCTTCGACGATCAAGGGCGCCAGTACGACAAGCTCGGCAACTTGCGCGACTGGTGGACGCCCGCGGACGGCAAGCAGTTCAGCACGCGCGCGGCCTGCGTCACCAAGCAGTACGGCGCGATGGAAGCGGCGCCGGGCGTGCTGCAGAACGGCCCGCTGGTGACGGGCGAGTCGATCGCGGACCTGGGCGGGCTGCGCATCGCGTACAAAGCGTACGAGGCGTCCCAGGCCGGCAAGCCGCGCCGCATCATCAACGGCTACACGCCCGAGCAGCGCTTCTTCCTGGCGTTCGCGACGGTGTGGGCGGAGAACGAAACGCCGGAGGTCGCGCGGTTCCTGGGCCAGAGCAACGAACACCCCGTCTCACGCAACCGCGTGATCGGAACGCTGATCAACATGCCGGAATTCGCTGCGGCATTCCACTGCACGGGGTCCGACAAGATGGTCAAACCAGCCGCAAAGGTGTGCCGCATCTGGTAATCGGAAAATCCCGTACGCTTGCGAAGCGGCTGCTCTTCTGAGGAGCTACGAAAGACTCGGCAGTGATGCCGAGTCTTTTACTTCCGAACAAGCCGAGAGCCCCGGCACGGCGGCTCGGGGCTCTCCTGAGTGGGTGGGGTGTGGTTTCACGTCCGGCGCTGTGCCGGTGCTCTGCTGCTACCCGATCTGGTTCGGAAATCACGTTCCGGGCGGTGGTCTGGACGGTGTGCGGGCGAGCGTGCGTGCGTACGTGCGGGTGCGCCGCTACAGTGTTTTTGCGAAGAACGTGAGCGTGCGGTTCCAGGCGTCGGCGCCGGCGCGCGCGTTGGCGGCCGGAGTGCCGCCCAGGCGCAGCGTCATCTTTCCCGCCGGGACCGTTTCGGGTGACGGCTTTCCGCCCAGCGCGAGGGCGTGGCCGGCGCCCGGCTCGATCGCCACTTGATCGCGTGCGTCGCGGTTCGCGGCTTTGCGCCGAGCGGCGATCGTCTTGCAGGCGCCCGCGCTGTCCCACTCGCGGTCGTCGTCGCCCGCGACGCACAGGAGCGGGCCCGCGATCCGCTCGACGGGGATCGTCGCGCTCGCCACGGTTGCGGCGTTCGTGCCCGCCAGCGAGGCGTCGTAGAGGTCGCGGAACTGGTACGTGCCGCCGGTCTGCGAGGTCCGCGCGAGATTGTTCTCCGCGCGCGAATCGATCGGAATGTACGGCACCTCGCCGTTGCTGATCGTCCACGACGAGCGGTCGGGGTTGCCGTCGAACGTCGGCGCGAACCACACGTAGGCGGTCGGCGAGATCACCGCGACCGACTTGATCCGCGGGTCGCGTGCGGCCGCGAGCAGCGCCAGCTCCGAGCCCTTCCCGATCGCCACGATGCCGATGCGCGTGGGATCGACCTCCGGCCGGTCGCGCAGCCAGTCGATCGCGCGCGACACGCGCTCGACCGGGATTCGTTCGATCACCTTCGGCAACGGGTCGGCACCGAAGTACGCGACGGAGAACGCGGCGTAGCCTTGGCGCGCGAAGCCGAACGACTCGCCCGGGATGCCGCCTTCGATCCCGCCCAGCACGATGACGGCGGGGTGCCGCGCGGTGTCACCGGGCGCGGCGTACTCGCCGACCAGCGCGTTCTCGTGGACCTGGATCTCGACGGGTTCGCCAGGGCGCAGCGCCTGCGGCGCCGCCCAGCGCGGGGCCGGGGTGGCGGCCGCGGCGAGGACCGCCGCGAGGGCGAACGCTGCAAGCATGGCCCTTGCTCCGACGGCGTCCGCTCGCCACCTGCCAAAGCCGGTGGGCGTTCGTGGGCCCGGCGTGGTAGACTCGATGGTCGTGACCCAGCCCCTTCGGATCGGCCCCGTCGAAGTCTCGCCGCCCATCGTCCTCGCGCCGATGTCGGGGGTGACGAACCGCACCCTGCGCGCGCTCTACAAGCCGTTCGGGTTCGGGCTCACCGTCACGGAGTTCGTGTCGTCCAACGCGCTGCAGTACGGCAACCAGCGCACGATGGAGATGATCGACCAGCACGGCGTCGAGCGGCCGGTGTCCACGCAGCTGTGGGGCAACGATCCGGCGATCATGGCGCTCGCGGCGAAGGTCGTGCGCGAGTGCGGCGCCGACATAGTCGACATCAACTTCGGCTGTCCCGCACCCAAGGTCACCAAGACCGAGGGCGGCAGCGCGTGCCTGCGCGATGTCGACCGTTGCGAGGCGATCATGAAAGCGGTCGTCGCCGCGGTCGACTGCCCGGTGACGATGAAGATGCGCCTGGGCTGGACGGACAGCGATCTTGTGTTCGTCGAGGTGGCGAAGCGCGCGCAGGCCGTGGGCGTTCAGGCGATCACGCTGCACGCGCGCACCGCGAAGCAGTTCTACAAAGGCAATGCCGACTGGTCGAAGATCGCGGAGCTCAAAGCTGCGGTCGACATCCCCGTGATCGGCAACGGCGATCTCGCGGACCCGTACGAAGCGATGCGGCGCATGCGCGAAAGCGGCGTCGACGCGGTGATGCTCGGGCGCGCGACGCTCGGCAACCCATGGCTCGTCTCGCGGTTGCGCGCGCTGATGGAAGGGCGCGAGCCCGAAGCGACGCCGGACGCACCGGACCGTCTGCGCTTCGCGATCCACCACTACAACACGATGGTCAACGAATGGGGCGAGCAGCGCGCGGTGCCGCAGATGCGCAAGCACCTCGGCTATTACCTCAAAGGCTTCCCCGGTGCGAGCACGCTGCGCGAGCGCTTGATGCGCACCGAGACCGCGGCCGAGACGCTTGCGGTGCTGGAGACGACGATCGAGCAGCTGGAGTCGCGCGAGCTCGCGGTCGCGTGAACCTCGGAACGGAAGATCTGTTGTACGGCGCCGCTTCGCCCGCGGCACTGTACGACGAAGTGTACGAGAACTACCGCGCGTACCTGAACCCGCCGCTCGCGCGGGTGATGAAGCTGTCGGGCTCGCCGGTCGAGGTGCGCGCGGACGGCTCGACCATCACCGACCACAACGGCAAGACGTATCTCGATTTCGCCGGCGGGTACGGCGTGTTCACGCTCGGGCATCGTCATCCGCGCGTCGTGGCGGCGGTGAAAGAACAGCTCGACCGCATGGCGCTCTCGGGCCGCACGATGTTCAACCCGCTGATGGGACGGCTCGCGAAGCGTCTCGCCGAGCTGACGCCGGGCGATCTGTCGATCTCGTTCTTCGCCAACAGCGGTACCGAAGCGGTCGAAGGCGCGCTCAAGCTCGCACGCGCCGCGACGAAGCGGCCCGCCATCGTCGGCACCGACGCGGCCTATCACGGCAAGACGCTGGGCGCGCTGTCCGCGAGCGGGCGCGACGCGTTCCGCGATCCGTTCACGCCGCTGCTCGCCGACGTGCGCCGCGTGCCGTTCGGCGATGCCCGCGCCATGCGCGAGGCGGTCGACGACACCGTCGCCGCGGTGATCGTCGAGCCGATCCAAGGCGAGGGCGGCGTCAACGTGCCGCCCGACGGTTGGCTGCGCGACGTGCGCGCGATCTGCGACGCCGCCGGCGCCGTGATGATCGCGGACGAGGTGCAGACCGGGCTCGGGCGCTGCGGCGTCCTGTTCGCATGCGACCGTGAAGGCGTCGTGCCGGACGTGATGACGCTCGCGAAGGGATTGTCCGGCGGCGTGATCCCGGTCGGCGCGTACGTCGCGCGGCCGGCGGTGTGGAACGCCGCGTACGCGAAGCAGCCGCTACTGCACACCTCGACGTTCGGCGGCAACGAGCTCGCCTGCGCCGCAGCGCTCGCGGCGCTCGACGTGCTGCGCGACGAAGATCTCGTCACCAACGCGCGCGAGCGCGGCGCGCAGCTCCTGGCCGGAGCGCGTGTGACGATGGAACGCTACCCGGCCGTGATCGCCGACGTGCGCGGCGCCGGGCTGCTGGTCGGTGTCGAGCTGCGCAGCGAAGGCTACGGAGGCACGATCATCCCGGAGCTGCTCAAGCGCGGCGTCACGGCCGCGTGGACCCTCAACCAGCAGCGCGTCATTCGCCTCGAGCCGCCGCTCGTCGTGACGGCGGAAGAAGTGGACGGCGCGCTGCGAGCGTTTGACGCAGCCGTCGGGACGGCATTCGAGAAATTGGGAACGCTCGCGTAATGCCGTACGTGGAGTGCTCGATCGACGTTGCAGCGCCGGCCGCGACGGTCTACGAGCTTGCGAAGGAGCAGGACCGCTTCCCCGACTTCATGCCGGACGTCGAGACGGTCGTCGTGCTCGAACGGCATCCCGACTACGTGATCACGCGCTGGAAGACGCTGGTCGAGGACGCGCCGATCGAGTGGACGGAAAAGGACGTCTTCGACGACGCGAACATGCGCATCGACTACAAGCTGATCGAAGGCGATCTCGACACGTTCGAGGGCGCGTGGACCTTTGTCGAAGACGACGGCGTGACGCGGGTCGTGCTCGGCGTCGACTACGACTTCGGCGTGCCGACCCTCGCCGAGCTGATCGGCCCGACGCTGGAGAAGAAGGTCCGCGAGAACTCCGACATGATGCTGGCCGCGCTGAAGGTTGAGGCAGAGGCCCGCGTCCCGTCGCCGCGCTCGTAACCGGCCGAGAGAAAGCCGCCTCGCCGGCTCGCGGTGATGGCTGCCGCGAGCAGCGCCGCAAGCGCGAGCCAGGTGGGCAGTTTCAGCAAAACGTACCGCGGCGTCTCCGACGCCGACGTCATCTGGTCGAGTGCTTGTTTCCAGGCGTCGCTCGCGAGCGCGGATGGACCGGCGACCGTAATCCTCGGAAGCGCCGCCGGTGCAGCGGGCGCATAGTTCTGAAGCGGCACGAGAGCGATCCACGCTGCCGCGACGACGGCGATTGCGGCGCGATACGATCGTCCCGTCACGTACCAGGCCGTCACCGCGAGAACGAGCAACGCCGCCGCGAGCGTCTGTTTGCTGGAAGCGATGAGCGGCCACGGAACCGCGAGCAGGACGAGCGCGAGGGCGCTGAGCCTGCGCGCGAGCGCGTCACGCGCGTACGCATGCACGAGCAGCGCGGCTGGAACCGCGAGCGCTATCTGCGTCAAGTGAACGAACGTGCCGCCGATGACCGCGCACATGGCCGGAATATAGACGACCGCGGCGCGTACGCCGCGCGGCTCGAACGCGCGCGACAGCACGAGCCCGGCGCCCAGCATTACCACGGACGATACTACGCCGAGCGCCGTCGCAACGTTCAGCGGTGCGCGGAGGTACGTGAGCACGGACGTCAGGCTGTACTGCCCGTACGATCCGGCTTCGGCGCGGGCGTGCTCTGCGAGCACGGCGATATACACGCTCAGCGGCGCGACGTTGGCCGCCCGGACGCTCAAATACGCCAGCACCGCCGAACCGCACACGAGCGCGAGGCGTGCGCGCGGAACCAGCACCGCGACGCTGATGACCACGAATGCCCCGACGTGCGGCTCCAGCAAACACAGGACGGCAAACGCTCCCGCCGCGCCGTCCCAGCGGCGGACGAGCGCATAGGCGGTGGCCGAAAGCGCGAGCAGCTCCAGCGGCACGATCTGCCCCAGCCACAATGACGGCAAGCCGACGGAAACCGACAGACCCGCCGCAGCGAGCGTCGCGGGGACCCGGCACGATTTCGCGACGAGCGCAATTCCCGCGACGAGCGCCAAACCGCTCGACACGGTGAAGAACCACGCCGCAATTCCGTACGGCATGCGAGCGAGCTGCGCAAACGGAGCGATGTCGAACGGCGGCAGGACGAACGGCATGACGAAGTTCGGCACAACGTTGAAGGTGCCGGCGCCGTGCTGGTGCTCGCACGAGCGCAACGGCTCGAACAGGTACGGGCTCGCGCCGTCGAGCGCGGCGCGTCCGCCGCACCAGAAGACACCGAAGTCGATGAGGCGCTGATCCGCATGGAAGAGCGATGACCAGGCGAGCTCGCGCGCGGCGACCACCGCGCCGATCACCAGCACGAACGCGAGCGTTCGGCGGTCGTGGGCGATTCGCCGAAGCGCAGCTCCGCTCACAGCCGAGGCGGAATCACCGATGGCCCGGCGGTCGGCGCGCGGTAGCCGCTGAAGCTCGACGCGCCTGATTGCGCGCGCTGCGGTACCGCGGCGTGCAGCAGCTCCACCGTGCGCAGCAGCTCTTCGGCGTACTCCGCTTCGTCCAGCCGTGCGACGTCGAGCTGCAGCCCGCGCGCGCGGAAGCCTTCGCGCTCGATGCGGTCGAGTGCCGCCGTGACGTTGGTCGCGCGCGTCGACAGCGTGCGAATGCGCTGCAGCGCGTCCTCGAGCCGCACGACCTCGGTACGGTAGTCGACGTACTTGCGCAGCTCCGCGGCGGCTTTGTCGCGGATCGCCGGCCACGCGCCTTCGCGGAAGCGCGCGATCTCTTCGTTCCCGCGCTCGGCGAAGCGCTTCTTGCGTGCCGCAACGATCTTGCGCTCCTCTTCGTCCGCGGTGCGCGCGCCTTTCGCGCGCGCTCGCGCGAGCGCGGCGTGCTCTTGCGCCGTGTACTCCGTCTCCATCGCGACGCGGTCGCTGATCGCGCTGATCTCCTCGCGCCAGATCTCCTCGAGCGGCGGCGGCTCGTTCAGCGCGCCGAGCTGTGCGCGCCGGCCCGCGAGTCGCTCGCGCCGCGCGTCGAGCAGCGTGCGCAGCCGGCGCACCCCGTCGCGCAGCGTGGCCACCCAGCCGGTGTCCGCGGCCGCCGCCGGGTCGTCGAAGCGCAGCTCGATTCCCAGGCCCAGCGGCGTCACGTCCGCGATGCGCCACCGGTCGCGCGCCGCGGGGACGAGCCGCACGCGGCTGCCGATCGGCGGCGGCTCGCCGGTGGTGCGCATGGCGAGCAGCGCTTCGCCGGTGTCGATCCCGGCCAGCATGCTTTCGGCATCGAGGACGCGCGCGTAGGCCAGGATCCCGGAGAAGGACGCGTCCGGGACCCAGACGGGCTCATCGACGTCGTCGTACCGGCGGTTCCAGAGCACGGCCCAAAGCGCGTCGTGGACACCCGGGGCGACGGCGTGATCCTGGACCATGGTTTCGAGGACCGCTCGGACGCTGGAGCGGCGATACCGCGGCGTCGTCACGCTCGGTTGGTTCGCACAGGACGCGGGTGGTCCCCGTTCACCCGCGTCCGGAACTCCTAATCCGGCTTGGCGAACGCGACGATCATGTTCTCCGCGCGGCAGTTCGTCCAGAACTTCGTCCCGTCGAAGCCCAGGCTCCGCGCGGCGAAACCCATCGACGCCAGCTCGTGCACCTCCGGCTGCTCCTTGCGGGCGTCCAGGCACAGCAGCCGGTAATCGTCGCTCTCGCGGCTCTCGGTGGTGACGAGGTAGAACCGCCCGGCGACCACGACCATGCCGGTGATCTGGCGCGGGACGGGGATCGTGCGCAGCACGGAGCCGCGCTCGTCGAGCTCCAGGATCACCTTGTTGTCGCGCTGGCTCAGGTACAGCCGGTCGCCGTCGTACGCGAGAAACGAGCCCGTGCCGTCGGGACACCGGATCGCTTCCGACTTGAAATCCTTGCCCATGATGTAGCGGCGTATGTAGCGGTCGTCCGCGCCGCCGTCTTCGCTGTCGCCGACCACGACGCGCAGCGCGTCGCCGGTGACGGTGAGCCCGTATGGCCTGCCCGGTGCGACGGCCTCTTCGAACACTCGGCCCTGCTGGGCGACGAGTCCGTAGATTCTATTCGTCTCGAAGGAGGCTATCCACAGATCCGGACCGTCACACGCGAGCCCCATCGGGGAGGGGCAGGGGGCGGGGATGCGGACGAGCTCCTCGATGGTCGAGAGCGTCTGATTCATGTGCGCGTCCCTTTCCC
>JAQBPK010000043.1 GCA_028287565.1 Vulcanimicrobiota bacterium | reverse complement strand
ACGCGCAGGCGCACCAAACGCTGTCCGACATCGTCCAACACGCCCATGCGGCCGAGCTTCGGCGCGGCACCGCTGGACCCCGTGGCCGAAACAACGGACTCCTCGGTACGGTAACGAACACAGGTAGGTCAGGATAGGCACTCGCCCGTCCTGCCTGGTGGCCGGAGGGTCCGTCATGCGCGTCCCACCCATCGTCATCTCCGCGTTGGCCGTCAGCATCGCGGGTCTCGCGCTCGCTTCGAGCGCCGCCGCGTCCCAAGAGGTCGTCGTCTATCTGACGTCCGCCGGGTTCTCGCCCGGCTCGTCGGTCGTCGCGGTGGGCGACCGCGTCCGCTTCACCGTACGGGACAAGAAGCCGCATCAGGTCGCGAAGACCAGCGGCCCCAACGCCGGCGACGTCCCGCCGAACGTCCTCGAAGGCAAGGGCAACAGCGTGACGCTGATGCCCGAGGAGGCGGGCCGGTACAGCTACGTCGACCGGCTCAACGCGCACCGCTCGGAATACCGCCTCACGGTGCGCGCGGTGACGGCGAAGCGCTGACCCGGGAGTTCTGCTAAAGAATTAATTGACACCGGCCGGGCCGTCTGCTATGGTGCCATTAATTCTTTAACGGACCCCGCCCGGAGGGCGCATGGCACGTCGCGGATCACCGGTTCTCACGGATGCGGAGCTTCGGCTCATGGAGGTGCTGTGGCGCAAGCCCGGCGCGACCGTGAACGACGTCATGGAAGGCGCCGGCTCGCCGCCGTTGTCGTACAGCACCGTCCTCACGACGCTGCGCATCCTCGAGCGCAAAGGCTACATCGCGCACGACGAGGTCAACCGCGCGTACGTGTACCGCCCGCTCGTCGCGCGCGACGAGGCGGCGAGCAAGGACGTCGGCAACGTGCTCAAGCGGTTCTTTTCCGGCAAGCCGCTCGATCTCGCGATGCGGCTGGTCGAGCACGACCGGCCGTCGCGCGATGAGCTGAAGCAGTTGCGCGCGCTGATCGACCGCTACGAGGGAGACGCCGAATGAACGCCGTGCTGCATGTGCTCGCGCCGTATCAAGGCGCCGCCGTCGCGCTCGTCGGCTACCTCGTCACGGCGCTGTGGATGGGCGCTGCGATTACGGCGCTCGCGGCGCTCGTGCTGCGCGTGTGGAAACCGCTCGATGCGGCCGCGCGCTACGCCGTGTGGTACGTCGCGCTGATCGCGGTCGTGCTCGCGCCGCTCGCGAGCGGCTTTGCGATGCAGCACGTGCGCGTCGAGCACGCCTCCGCGCCGGCCGGCGCGCAAGCCGTCACCGCGCCGGTTCGCGTCGTGCACGTCACCGGGGCCGCTGCGGCGGCCGTCGCCGCCGCGAGCCGGCGCCCGCAGATCGCGGTGCCGCCGTGGACCGCGTACGGTGCGGCGACGTTGTGGCTGCTCGTCGTGCTCGCCGGCGCGGCGCGCTTCGTCGCGGGCGCGGTCGTGCTCGCGCGGCTCAAGCGCGACGCGCTTCCGCTCGCGCCCGAGCGCCGTGCGGCTCTTCCGCTGTGGCATACGCATGCGTCGGCCGCGGGCGCGCGGCACGCGCGGCTGTGCGTGTCGGACCGCGTCGAAGTTCCCGTAGCTGTCGGTTTGTTCGACGGTATGGTTGTCGTGCCGCAGCACGTGCTCGACGAGTTCGAACCGGGCGACGTCGACCGCTTCGTCCTCCACGAGCTCGCGCATCTCGAGCGGCGCGACGACTGGACCGCGGTGGTGCAGCGGCTGATCCAGATCGCGATGTTCTTCAACCCCGCGGTGCACGTGATCGCGCGGCGGCTGGATCTCGAGCGCGAGATCGCCTGCGACGACCGCGTCGTGACCGCGACGTCCGACGTGCGCTCGTACGCCGTCGGCCTCACGCGCATGGCCGAGTCGACCGCATGGCCGCACCGCGGCATCGCGGCGCCGGCGATCTTCGTGACGCGGCGCCAGCTCTCGGTGCGCGTCGAGGAGCTCCTGACCCGCCGCGGTGCGGTGGCACGCCGTGTCGCGATCGCCCCGGCCGCAGTCGCGCTCGCGGCTTCGCTCGGCATCGTCGCGCTCGCGGCGCCGCTCGTGCCCGGCATCGGCGTCGACGGCGCGCCCACGGTTCAGAACGACGAGTTCCGGCACGTCGTGCGCGCGCAGCTGTTCGTCGTCGACCAGACCGGCAAACGGCGCAATCTCAAGATCCCGTCCGGCACGATGCTCTACCGCAGCGAGGTGAGCACGTTCGGCGAGGTTCACGCGGGCGGCGCAATCGATCCCAAGCACCTGCGCGCGCTGCTGCAACAGTTCGAGGCGGACAAGCACACGAGCGACGCCGACCGCGTCGTGATTCGCAAGCTCATTCAGCACACTCCGTAGAGGTTCCGATGTCGCGTTCGATCCCACCGCCGGCCCGGCGGTCTCTTCAACACGCCTTTCGCACCGCGTGCGCGGTGATCGCAGCGGCCGTCGCGCTCGGGTCCGCCGGGATTCCGGCGCGTGCCGCCGGCGAGGCGAGCGACGTCGTGGTCGACGTGGTCGACGCGGCGACCGGTGCGCCGCTCTCGCTCGCGCGCGTGCTGCTGCAAGGCGAAGTGGGTCTGGTCGGCTACACCGATCCGGACGGGCACGCGCGGTTCGAGTCCGTCGCGACCGGGTCGTATCGCGCGATGGTGGTGAAGCGCGGTTTCGTCGCCGCGCGCTCGTCGCTGTTCGACGTCGCGGCGAAGCGCACGTCGAGCGTGCGCGTGCGGATGCAGAAGTCCGGCGCGGGCTTGAAACAAATAGGCAGCATCACGGTGACGAGCTCGCCGGTGCGCGCGTCGCGCGAGGTGGGCCAGGACGACGCGCTGCGCTATCTTGACGGCTCGCTGCGCGACGCGATCGGCGATCTGCCCGGCGTCACTGCGGCGGGCGACGGTTTTCAGATCGACGGCAACGATCCCTCGCAGACCGGCACGTCGGTGGACGGCGTCTCGATCCCCGGCGCGGGCGGCTCGCTCGCGGCGCGCGGCATCAACGCGGATCTGTTCGGCGGCGCGAGCGTCACGTCCGGCGCTTCGCACGGTGCGCTCGGCGGCGAGGTCGCGTTCCGCACGCTGCAGCCGACGCGCTTCGCGCAGCAGCAGGCCACGCTGCAATACGGCAGCGACAACTCGTCTTCGGCGCTGTTCGTGGCGCGCGGTTCGGTGAAGAACCTCGGCTACGTGTACCAGCACGCCTCGCGCGGGCGCACGAGCGCGTTCACCGGGCTCGACTTCACCGACGAAACCGGGCTCGCATACCGTCATGACGGCGATCGTCTGCTGTCGGGCGATCTGGCGAAGCTGCGCTGGGCGCCGTCGATCTCGCAGACGCTCACGCTCACCGCGACTTCGTCGCGCGGCGACAACGGGCTCGTGTGCGCGCAGCTCACCGCGCGCTTTCCGTGCGGCTACGGACCCGGCGCGTTCGACCGCACGCGCGGCGGGTTGATCACGCTCTCCGATACCGCGACGATCGGCGCGACGACCGTCATGCTCGGCGGGTTCGCGAACGGGTCGCGTGACAGCGTGGACGAAGGCGCGCGCCGGCTCGCCGGCATCGCGGCGCCGCAAAGCAGCGAGTTTCGCGCGAACGCGCGCGGGTTCAACCTCGGCGTGCAATTGCCGGGCGGCGACCGCCACGATCTGTCGCTGAACGCGCAGAGCTACGGCATGCGTTTCGACGGCACGACGACAACGACGCTCGGCACGTTCCCGCTGACGCAGACGACCACGTACCACGGCGCGTCGCTCGTCGACCGCTACCATCCCGATCAGCGTTTGACGATCACCGCGCGCGCCGGCGTCAACGGCGGCAACGGCACGAGCGGCTTCGCGACGGGGCTCGACATCCGCTGGCTGCCCAATCGCAATACCGCGTACGCGCTGACCGGCTCGGTCGGCGACGCCGGTGGCGGAGTGGTCGTGAGCGGCACGGCGTTTCCCGATCCGCGCACGCTGACGTTCGACTGCGCGAACGGTGTCGCGTACGGCAACGTGCCGTCGGTGAACGCGCAGCGCCAGCGCTCGTCCGCGCTGCGCGCGTCGGTCGAGCGCTCGGGACGGCGCGGCCGCTTCGCGCTCACCGCGTGGACGGCGCGGCTGCTCGGCGCGCCGGTGCTGACCGCGCTCGATGCGAGCGCAGCCGGCGTGCCGCCCGCGTACCTCGGCGCGGTCGCGGCCTTCGCCTCGTCGCCGTGGGTGTGCGGCTCGCCGGCGATCGGTTCGCTGGCGTTCACGTCGTTTCAGCCGGCCGATCAGCTCAACCGCGGCATCACTGCAGCGGGAACGTACGAGTTCGGCAAAGCGCTGATTGCCGGGTTCGCGACGGTGCAGTCGCGCTTCGTCACCGGCGCGACTGCCGCCACCGCGGCGCTGTCGCCGGCCGGTGCGCAAGTGCCCGGCACGCCGCTGCACCGCGCGGGACTCGTCGCGACGGTGAAGCTCGGCAAGACCGTCGACGCGCTCGCGAACGTCAGCTACACCGCGGCGAACAACCCGAACCGTTTGCCGGCGTACACGGTGTTCAACGCCGGCTTCGCGGCGCCGCTGCGCGAAGGCTCGCTGGCGCTCGTCGCCACGAATCTCGGCAACGCGCATCCGGGACCGTTCGTGTCGAGCGGCGAGGTGTTCGCGCTGCCGCGCGCCGGCGCGGCGCCGCTCGCGCTCGTCGGAACGCCGCTGCCGCCGCGCGCGGTGTCGCTCACCTACACGGTGCGTGTCGGACGGTTGGGTTCGCAAGGCAGCGGCGCTGCGGCGGCCGAGCCGGCCGCGGACGCGGACGATCCGCACGGCGGCGTGGAGCTGCGCATCCGCGCACGGCCGCTGCGCGAAGGCGCGGTTGCCGACGCGCTGCAGATCGATCCCGACAACGAAGCATGCACGCCGGCAGCTGCAAAGCTGGCGCAGCCGATGATGGACGCGATGGGCCGCATCGCGGCGTCAGCGGAAAAGGCGAAAGCGCAAGGACGCTATCCCGCTTCGCTCGCCGACGGCAATGCTACGGTGAGCGGCGTGACACTGACGTACACGCCCTACGACGGCAACGCGCGTTACGTCGTGGTCGCGAAAGCGCCCGACATCCGTGCGGGCGCGGCGTTCATGAACTGCGCTCATCTCGGACTCGTGCAAGAAGGTGACCGCGAGAAGTTCCACCTCTATCTGCCGGAGGGCACGGAAGCGGGCCGGTTCTTCATCGCGTACTCTCCGTCGGTCGGCGTGTACTTCGCGCCGCCGTCGCAACCGGGCCGCGGCGCGACGCTGATTCGCGCATCGACGGATCCCGAACCGTCCGCGCCGCCGCCGAACCCGTTCGTGCTGCGGGATTCGCCCGCATGCCCGATCGGCTCGAAGCCGGTCGCGAACGCGATCGTCGCGGCGGTTCGCGCGGCGCGCGACGCGCAACGCGCGGGCGCGCCCGTGCCGCCGGTGGAGCTGGCGGAGATCGTCGCGCGCGGACCGGCGGCGAAGGGCTGGCTCGAGATCAAGCCGGCGGACCCGCTCGCGCAGGGGGCGATCATGCAGTGCTTACACGTCGCGGCCGTTTCGCTGGAACATCTCAAGACGAACGGCATCGACGAATCGCGGCGGCCCGGCGCGCTCGGCTTCAGCGACCGGTTCGGCTTCTACATCATCGCTCGGGCGGACGGCGGCACGGCGCCGCCGCCGCCTGCGCCGGGACATCCGTAAACGCAAATGTGAGACTGAGTTTGATGCGCCGTTACGGGCGCGCTTCAATTTCTTCGACCGCGCTCTCCCATGCTGCTAGCGCCTCTTCGCCCTCGATGCGGTTGCGGTCGAGGCGGCGCTGCAGGTCGACCACGCGTTCGGGGTCGTCGTAGAGGTTCGGTGCGGCGAACTCCAGCTCGAGCTCGCGGCGTTGCGCGTCGAGCTTCGCGACGCGCTTCTCCGCGTCGGTGACGGCGCGCTTCCGGCGGAAGGCTTCTTGCTTCGCGTCGTGCGTGGCTTGCCGGCCGGCTTTGCCGGTTGCCGGCGTCGCGATGACGTCCTTTGCAGCTGCGGCGCCGTTGGATTTGGCCGCGGCACTGTTCGACTTGCTTTCGTGCTGCTGCGCTTCCCAGCGCTCGTAGCCGTCGTCGATGATCTTCGCCTTGCCGTCGCGAATCGCAACGACCCGTTCGCCTAAGCGTTTTAGCAGATAGCGGTCGTGGGAGACGACGAACAGCGCGCCGTCGTACTCCGCGAGCACGTCCTCGAGCGCTTCGCGGCTGGCGATGTCGAGATCGTTCGTCGGCTCGTCGAGGAACAGGCAGTCGGCGTGCTGCGCCATCAGGCGCGCGAGCATGATGCGCCGGCGCTCGCCGCCGGAGAACGCCTCGACCGGCTTGTCGCCGGAGTCGCCGCCGAGGTTGAGCCGGCCCAGCAGCCCGCGCGCCTCTTCGTCGTTGACGCCCATGCGCATCACCGCGTCGGCCGCCGTCACGCCGGCGGGAAGATCGTCGACCGTGCTCTGCGAGTAGCTCGCGGTGCGCAGCCCCGTGCCGTAGCGAATACTGCCGCGGTCCGGCGCGAGCTCGCCCGAGAGGATGCGCAGGAACGTCGTCTTGCCCGCGCCGTTCGGTCCGACGATCGCGACGCGCTGACCGCGCGTGAACGTCGCCGTGAGGTTCGCGAACAGCGTGCTGTCGTACGCTTTGGTGATGCCCTTGATCTCGACGGCCGGGCCGCCGGTCGCGCGGCGCGCGGACCGCAGCGCGACGGCGATCTTCCGCCGTTCCGCGCGCGGCGCGTCGGGTGCGTCGAGCTTCGCGAACGCCTTCTCGCGGCTCCACACCGCGCTGTAGTTGTGCGAGCCGTGCGTGCGCAGCTCGTCGATCACGGCGCGCTGCCGCTTGCGTTCCGCCGTCGCGGCTTCGTAGTCCCGCCGCTGCTGCTCGCGCCGCGCGTCGCGCGCCTCGGCGTACATGCTGTACGCGCGCCCCGGCTTCACTTCGTACACCGACAGCTCGCCGTGGTCGAGCTCCCAGATCTGCGTCGCGACGGTCTCGAGAAAGTAGCGGTCGTGCGAGACGATCAGGAACGCGCGCGGATCGCGCGCGACGAACGTCTCGAGCCAGCGGACCGTGTCCAGATCGAGGTGGTTCGTCGGCTCGTCGAGCACCAGCCAGTCCGGCTGTTCGAGCAGCGTTCGCGCGAGCAGCGCGCGCGTGCGCTGCCCGCCGGAGAACTCGCGCAGCGGCCGGTCGAGATCGGTTTCCGCGAAGTCGAAGCGGTTCAGCGTGGCGCGCATCTCCCACTCTTGCGCGTTGCCGCGCGCCATCGCTTCGTCGAACGCGGCGCGCAGCGTCTGCGGCCCGCTCTCGGCGGCGTCCTGCGCGAGGTAGCCGAGATGCCGCTCGCGCGTCCGCACGATCGTCCCGCCGTCCCCTTCGTCGTGCCCGGCGAGCAGCCGCACCAGCGACGACTTCCCGGCCCCGTTCGGTCCCACCAAGCCGACCTTGTCGCCGTCCCGAATGACGCCGGAAAGCCCCGAGAAGACCTCCTTTGCTCCGTAGTGCCGCTCCAGCGCGGCGAATCGCACGAGTTCCATCCAACCGTGCGATTCGACGCGGAGCCGAAGCGTCCGGCGGACTGGCATCGTTTTCTGGGCTGAACCTTGGAATTGTGCTGCTTTCGCCTCGCCGAACGAAGTCAGAGGGCCGAGCACGCGGCGGCGCCGTACGAAGCGCTATGCTGGCTCACGTGATGCTTGCCGCGGTGCTTGCCGCCGCAGCCGTGGCGACTGCGGCGCCTACGCCGGAACCGGTTCCGGCGCCGTCACCGCAGCGCGTCCTCGGCTTGATTCGCGCGCAATTCCGGACGCACCGGCCGCCGCCCGCGCTCGAAACCTACACGATCACGCGGACGCAGAAGGCGACGAACGGTTATCCCGATTACGCCAACAGCTACGTCAAGCACGTGTGGGTTCGCAACGCCGACCGCGCGGCGCTCACGCGCCTTGTGTTCCGCGACGACGCGCGCGGGCCGCTGCAGTTCGACCGGCCGGCGTTCAACGAGGCGCGCGACCCCGGACCGCCGACCGCCGACGTGTTCGAGCCGGCGCCCGCGCGCCCGCATCCGGTCGAAGAAGTTCCGACCCCGGAACCGCGCTACACGCCGCTGCCGGTGATCGGCGGCGTTCGCACGATCATCGAGTCCGACTACCGTGTCGACTCGCTGGAGGTCGAAGGCGATCAGCTGCACCTGCGCATCTCGCCGATCCGCGACGTCGAGCGCAACCGCTTGCGCGAAGTGTTCGCCGACAAGAAGACGTACGAGGTGCGCAAGCTGATCTCGACCGACAAGCTGTTCGTCGAGAAAGGCCCCGTCTATCCGGCGACGTTCACGGTGACGATGGGCGTCGTGCAAGGCGTGCCGGTCGTCACGGACATCCACGGCGTCATCGGCGGCGGCTACAACGACGACGGCAAGGACGTCGACTTCAAGTTCACCGACATCAAGTTCCCGCAGACGCTGCCCGACTGGTATTTCAACCCGCGCACCTACGCGCAGCACGCGAGCGACGACGGGCCGTTGTGATCCCTGACCGCCGGTGGGCCACTTGGTGCGCGAAGTGGCTCTCCGGCCGGGCGCCCGCCCGCGCGATGATGCGTGATAGGAGGTAGATCAGGTGGATCTCGGATCGCTCGTCGTTTATCACCGCGGTGCGTTCAAGCCGTACCGCGAGGCCACGCTGGGGCTGCTCACGCACGCGCTGCAGTACGGCACCGGTTGTTTCGAGGGGATGCGCGCGTTCTGGAACGCGGACAAAGAGCAGCTGTACGTGTTCGAGCCGCTGCCGCACTTCAAACGCCTGCGGCGCTCGGGCAACGTGCTGCTTATGGACCTTCCGCACAGCGATGAAGAGCTCACCGAGATCGCGCTGGAGCTTTGCCGGCGCAACGGCTTCCGCGAGGACGCCTATATCCGGCCGCTCTTGTACAAGAGCGAGGAGTTCTTCGGCGTGCGGCTCGACGGCGTCGCGCACGATCTGGGCATCGTCGCGTTCCCGAACAGCAAGTATCTGGAGACCGACGACGGTCTGCAGCTGTGCGTGAGCTCGTGGCGGCGCGTCGACGACAACGCGCTGCCGGCGCGCGCGAAGATCAGCGGCAGCTACGTCAACGTCGCGCTCGCCAAGAGCGAGGCGCGCCTCAACGGGTTCGACGACGCGATCGTGCTGACCGACGACGGCCACGTCAGCGAGATGGCCGCGGCGAACGTGTTCGTCGTGCGCGACGGTACCGTGTCGACGCCCGACGTCTCGCAGAACCTGCTCGAAGGCGTGACCCGCTCGCTGGTCGCGCGCTGCTTGCGCGAGGACTGCGGGCTCGCGCTCGAGTCGCGCGCGATCGACCGCACGGAGCTCTACTCGGCTGACGAGATCGTCGTGTGCGGCACGGGCGTCGGCGTCGCATGGGTGAAGAGCCTCGACCACCGCACGATCGGCACGGGCGAGATCGGCCCGGTGGCGGCGAAGCTGCAAGCGTACTACGACGACGTGACGCGCGCGCGAATCACACCGCCCGGCGTCGATGCGCGCCCGGTCTACACAGCCTCGGCGGTGCGCGGCGAGCAGACGGTGCCGAACCGCGACGGCGCCGAAAGGGCCTTGTCACGGGCCGTGGCGGTCTAGCGAACCGCCCGCTGCCGGCCGCGCACGGCTCGCATTAGAAAGGCGCCGCGAGCTGCCACCGGACAGCCGCGGCGGGGTAGGATCGGAGTGCATGCGTGCTCGCAATCGCTTCGCGCTCGTTCTCCTCGCTGCGGCGCTCGCGTCCGGGATCGCCGTGCGCGCTCACGCGGCGGCGGGCGATGCTCCGGTGACCGAGGAGATGGGTGGGCACATGGACGTGACGCGCGTTCGGCCCGAAAGTGAGGCCGATCGGCGCAAAGCCGGCACGATCGTTTCCGCGGCGAAGCGCGTGATGACGGAGTATCCGACGGTGGCCGACGCGGAGCGCGCCGGCTTCAAGAAGTTCCTGCCCGGCGTGCGCCTTCCCGAAGAGCACTACACGAACGACACCTACGCGCTCGAAGCGTGGCGGGGAACGTTCGATCCGGAGCACCCGACGTCGTTGATCTTCGAGCGCCACGGCGAGAGCCTCACGCTCGCCGGCGTGATGTACACCGCGAACAAGAACGCGACCGAGCAGCAGCTCGACGCCGCGGTGCCGCTCGGGATCGCGCGCTGGCATCGCCATGTTCGCTTCTGCTGGCCGCCGCCCGGCGTGAACGACGATCCGCGCTTCGGCTTCGCGGGATCGATCACGGACGAAATGGCGTGCCGTGCCGCCGGCGGTCGCTGGATGCCCGAGCTATTCGGCTGGATGGTCCACGTCTGGCCGCTCGAGCACGAACAAGCGAAGATCTGGGCGGTCCATCACGGCGAGGACCACACCGGAATGGGCGCGATGCACGGGATGATGCACTAGCGCGGCGAAGGACCCCCTACTGAGCAGAGAAAGCGTCTCATCCGGCGAATCGGGGATCCATGAGGGTTGCCATTCTCGCGGTCCACGGCGTCATTCCGCAGACGCGGTACGGTTTTCAGGACGGCGTCGCGACCGCGCTCGCCGACCGCCTGAGCCGATTCGCGAAGAGCGGGACCTGGGTGGCGACCGTTATTTTTCCCGCGACGGGCCCCTCGGCCGATCCCGTGGCAAACGAGCGGCCGACCGTCGTGCGCGTCCACCGCGCGAACGAGAACGCCAGCACGGCGATCGACGCGTTCGATGTCCATGAAGCGTTCTGGAGCCCGATCGACAAAGGCAAGACGACCGCCGCTTCGGTGCTCGGGTGGCTGCTGCGCACCATCTTCCTACCGTTCAACACGACGGCGCGCTACCTCGAGCGTCCGGAGAAAGTGATCTGGGATATCGCCTTCATCCTGACGACGGTCGTGCTCGGCGCGGCGCTCCTGGCGGGCGCGTTCGCGGCATTCACGTGGGCGCTCGGCTCGACGCTGCAGATAACGTCCCGCAACATACCGGACGCCGGATTCGCGTGGCATTGGCCCTTCGTTCATGCGGACTACGGCGCGGCGTGGGACGTGCTCATGCATCCCACCTCGATTCCGGCGAGGCTCGGGCCCCGCGCCGTCTTCGCGCTCGTCCTCGGCATCGCGGGCGCTTTTTTGGGTGCCCAGGCCGTGCGCGCTGCCTGGTCGATCGGCAAGAACGCGCGTGACCTGCTGCGCGACCCGATCCAGTTCACGTCGCGTATCCTTGCGACCGCGATCCTGCTCGCGCTTTCGCTCGGCGGACTGCTCTATTGTTACGTGACGCCCGTCGAAGGCGGGCATGCGCTGAGTGAACCGGCGGTCGCGCTCGTCCTGACGTTCCTCGCGCTGAGCTCGGGGCGCACGCTCGTCGTGTGGTTCATCGCCAACTTCTTCGGCGACGTCCAGATATACACGACGCGCGACGAGAACTCGGAGTTCTTCGCGCTCCGCGACACGATCCTCAAGCTCGTCATGCGCAGCATCTTCCAGCTGATCGACGGTTCAAAGCCCGTTCGGTACGAGCGCGTCTACGTGCTCGCGCATAGCCTCGGATCGACGATCGCGATGGACGCGATCTTGCACCTCCATACGCTCATGCTCGAGGGCGCCGTCAAGAAGGACGACATGGCGCGGATTCGCGGCTTCGTCACGTTCGGCACCTCACTCGAGAAGACGAAGTACTTCACCAACGTGTGGAGCCCGACGCTTTCACAGCCGTTCCAGGAGTGGCGCGACGACCTGTACGGCGTGCTTTTCACTGCAAACCACAACGTGCTCGCCGCGCGGAACGATTTGGCAAACGGGATCTATTGGCTGAATTGCTGGAACTTCACGGACTTCGTGTCGGATGGAATCTCCTCGTACCGATCGGTGATCCGTCCGGGCGAAAGCCTGATGCTTGCTCCGGGGCGCCGCGCCACGCTGCGCAATTGCGCTGAGAAGGAAAAGGTAGCCTTCGCTGGCCGGCTCGTCGCAATGAACCGCGAACGCTGGGGTCCGTTCAATCCGCTACGGCTCCACGTCGTCACGCACAGCGATTACGTCGACGACGACTGGTTCTGGATCGACGCCGGGCCGGACATCGCAACGCTCGACGTGGTAACCGCGGGGTTCACGTGGACGACGATCGACCCTGCGAAACTGGCGCGCGCGGATAAAGCCGCAGAAGATCAGCATGAGCGAAAGATGTCGGAAGTGCCTGAACCGGCGCGTACCACGCTTGGCGAGTGGTACGAGCCCAGGTCCCGCCGCACGCGACACGCGTTCTGGACAAACGACGTCCTGAAGTAACGGCTGATTGAACGCAGGACGGCAAGCTCAGCGCGCGACGAGCCCACGCCCGCGGACTTCGGTGAACGCGTCGCGCAGCTTGCGCACGCCCAGACGAATCTCGCCTGGTGAGGCGACGGCGAAGCCCAGCAGCAGGCCGTTGCCGCGCGCGCGGCCGAGGTACTGCGGCGACAGCGGCACGGTGGAGATGCCGTGCCGTGCTGCGGCGCGCGTGAGCGCGACGTCGTCGCGGCCGCTCAGCGCGAGGAGCGCGTGGAGGCCCGCTTGCGGCGGCACGAACGGGAGGTCCGGCAGATATTGCGCGAAGCAGCGCGTGAGCGCGTCGCGGCGTTCGGCGTATTCCGCGCTCATGCGGCGCAGATGACGCAGGTGGTGGCCGCTCAGGATGAACTCGGCGAGCACGGCTTGCTCGAGCGTCGCGCCTTGGCGGTCGATCGCGCCTTTCGCGGCGACGAACGCGTCGACCAGCGAGCGCGGTGCGCTGATGTAGCCGACGCGCAGTGCCGGAAACGTGCTCAGGCTGAACGAGCCGATGAGGATCACGCGGTCGTTGGTCGCCGTGCTGTGCAGCGGCGCCGGGTCCTGGCCGTCGTAGCGGAAGATGTCTTCGTAGTCGTCTTCGACGATCCACGCGTCCGCCGCATCCGCCCACGCGAGGAGCGCCGCCCGGCGCGCGGGCGACATCGTCACCGTGGTCGGCGACTGCACGGCCGGCGTGACGAACGCGAGCCGCGCGCGCGGTGCCGCCGCGACGCCCTGCGCGACGACCAGGCCTTCGGCGTCAACCGGAACCGGCACGAGCCGCACGCCTGCGCCGACGAACGTGGCGCGCGCGGCGAGCGAACCCGGCTCTTCGATCCACACCTCTTCGTCGAGGTCGAGCATCAGCCGGTTGATGATGTCGAGCGATTGCTGCGTGCCGCTCGTGACGATCACCTGATCCGCGTCGCACGTCACGCGCTTGCGGTCGCGGAACTGCGCCGCGATCGCCTCGCGGAGCGCGCGATAGCCCGCGGGATCGCCGTACGAGACCAGCTCGCGCGGCGGGTTGCGCAGCAGCGCACCGGCGATGCGCGACCACGTCGCGAACGGAAAGAGGTCGATCGCAGGCACGCCGGGCTGGAACGCGCGCGGCTCCTTGCCGGCGTAGCGCGCGCGCGTCGTGATGTCCGCGAACAGCTTGCCGCGCCGCGACACGCGTTCCCAGGACGTGGTCGCCGCAGCCGTGCGGACGCGCGGCGCCGGTGCGTGGAGTGCGGGCGAGACGTACGTGCCCGAACCGTGGCGCGCGACGAGATAGCCTTCGGCGAGCAGCTGGTCGAACACGTCGGTGACGGTGCTGCGCGAGATGCCGAGGCGCGTCGCGACGGCGCGCGTCGACGGGAGCCGCGAACCGGCCGGGAGGCGTAGGTCGAGGATCGCGGAGCGAAGCTGCGCGAGGAGCTGCGTGCGGATCGTCCCGCGCCGCCCGACGTCGACGTCGAGCGAGCTGAGCGCGGCAAACCGCTCGGGCCGCGTCGTCTCCCTCATGCGGTAGACGTTCGTGATCGGGCTGCCGGGCCACTTCGCGAAAGTGGCATGGTAGCGCCGTGCGAAGTGGTCCTTCTCGCGCCGTGCTGATCGAACTCTCGTTCAGCCGCGGGCTAGTTGCGCGAGATCTTCGTCGGTCAGCAAGAGTGATGCTGCGGCGACGTTCTCTTCGAGATGCGCGATCGAAGACGTCCCCGGAATCGGCGCGATCACCGGCGAGCGGTGCAGCAAATAGGCGAGCGCGATCTGGTTCGGCGTTGCGCCGCGCGCGCGAGCGACGCGCTCGAACGCGGCGGCTTGCCGCCCGCTGCCGCCCAGCGGCGCCCACGGAAGATACGCGATTCTGCCTTGCTCGCAGTAGGCGAGCACGTCGCGCTCCTCCGAATCATCGGAGCCGTCGGCCGCGAGGCGGTTCTGCACCGAGACGATCGGCGTGATGGATTGCGCGCGAAGAATCTGACCGGCGTCGACATTCGAGAGCCCGACGTGGCGAATCTTTCCGGCGCGCTGCATCTCGGCTAGGGTGCCGACCGACTCTTCGAACGGCACCTTGGGATCGGGCGTGTGGAATTGCAGCACGTCGATGCGATCGAGGCGCAACCGCCGCAAGCTGCCTTCAACCGCCTCGCGCAGATGCTCGGGCCGGCCGTCGGGAACCCATTGATCCGGGCCCGGTCGCTGCCAGCCCGCCTTCGTCGCGATGACGAGCCCCGCGGGATACGGGTGCAGCGCTTCGGCGATCAGCTCTTCATCGGCGTGCGGGCCGTACGAGTCCGCGGTATCGATAAGGTTCACATTCAGTTCGACGGCGCGCCGCAGCACGGCGTGCGCGGACGCCCGGTCTTTCGGCGGTCCCCACACGCCTTTGCCGACCAGGCGCATCGCGCCGAACCCGAGCCGGTTCACCGTGAGATCGCCGAGCGTTACCGTGCCGGCCGCGCCGGCATCGAGCGTGTGTCCGTTCATACGTGTGCGTGTACCCGGCGACGGATGCGTCAGCCGGTCTGACTAACCGTGCATCCACTCGGCGCTTGGTTCCGTTACGCCATCGTCACCGATTTCGTCACGAGGTAGCCTTCGAAGCCTTCGGTGCCGCCTTCGGAGCCGTAGCCGGAGTCTTTCACGCCGCCGAACGGAATCTCGGCGAACGCGATGCCGAAGTGGTTGATGCCGATCATGCCGGACTCGATGCCGTTCGAGAGCGCGATCGACTCGGCGAGGTCTTGCGTGAACGCGTACGCGGCGAGACCGTACGGCAGCGCGTTCGCCATCGCGATCGCTTCGCTGAGCTCGCGATACTGGCTGATCACCGCGATCGGCCCGAACGGTTCTTCGGTGAGCACGCGCGCGTCGCCGGGGACGTCGCTGAACACCGTCGGCGAGAAGAAGTAGCCGGGTGAGTCGATCGAGTCGCCGCCCGTGTGCACCTTGCCGCCGCGCTGGCGCGCATCTTCGACGAGATCGCGGATCGCGCTGTGGCGGCGCTCATTGGCGAGCGAGCCCATCTGCGTCGTCTCTTCGAGCCCGTGCCCGACGCGCAGCGTGGAGGCTTTCGCCGCGAACGCTTCGGTAAAGCGCTTCTCGATGCTCTCGTGCACGATGAAGCGGCTCGGCGAGACGCACACTTGCCCGGCGTTGCGGAACTTCGACGACACCGACATCTTGACGGCCTTGTCGAGATCGGCTTTCTCGCTGACGATGACCGGGGCGTGTCCGCCGAGCTCGAGCGTCGCGCGCTTGAGGCCGTTTGCGGCAAGGCGTGCGAGATGCTTGCCGACGGCGGTCGAGCCGGTGAACGATATCTTGCGGATGATAGGCGACGCGATCAGCGTCTCGGAGATGTGCGGTGGATCGCCGAACACGACGTTGACGACGTCTTCCGGCAGACCGGCGTCGCGCAGCGCGTCGACGAGCATGAGCGCCGTGCCCGGCGTCTCTTCGGACGGCTTGATGATGATCGAGCAGCCCGCGCCGAGCGCGCCCGCGAGCTTGCGGCCCGGCGTGATCGCGGGGAAGTTCCACGGCGTGAACGCCGCAACGGGTCCGACCGGCTCGCGCAGCACGGTTTGGCGCACCGTCTCCGAGCGCGACGGTACGACGCGCCCGTACGTGCGGCGGCCTTCCTCACCGCACCACTCGATGATGTCCGCCGTCGCGAAAATTTCGAGCCGCGCTTCGGCGAGCGGTTTCCCTTGCTCGAGAGTCAGCGTGCGCGCGATCGGTTCGGCGCGCTCGCGAATCAGCTGCGCGGCTTTGCGGAGCACGACCCCGCGGTCGTACGCGGACGTCTTGCGCCAGCGGGCGAAGCCGCGCTGCGCGGACGCGAGCGCGTTCGCGAGGTCCTCGTCGGTGGCAACGGGCAGGCGGCCGATCTCCGCCCCGCTCGCCGGATCGTGCACCGGAATCGTCTTCCGCTGGTCGGCGGTGATAGACTCGCCGCCGATGAGCAGGCGCAGTTCGGTTCCGTAGGTTGGTGCGGTCGCGGTCGTGGTCGTCATCTCGGCTCCTCCGGGGGCCTCAGAACTTCGGACGCCGCAATCCTCGCCCTGCGGACGCCGCCTCCCCGCCGACGTCATGCCCGCTGCGGACGCGCGTCAACGCTGTTCGTGCCGGTCGCCGTCCTGCATGCGAGCCGCCATGGGGCGAGCGCAAGTATTTCACCGTCGGCCGCGCGAACGCGACGCGATCGTGACGCAGATCGAGGAGATCGTCGCTACGCGGTGCGGCCGCATCGGGCAGATCGTGATCGACCGCCCGCGCGCGCTCAACGCGCTGGACGACCGCATGTTCGCGGCGATCGGCGAGACGCTGACCGCGTGGCGCGACGACCCGGCGGTCGAAGCGGTGGTCGTGCGCGGTGCCGGCACGACGTTCTCGGCGGGCGGCGACATTCGCATGGTGCGCGACGCCGCGCTGGCCGGCGACGACGCGGCGCTGGCGCGCATGTACCGCGCCGAGTACTCGCTGGACGCGCTGATCGACGCGTACCCCAAACCGTATATCGCAGCGATCGACGGATACTGCATGGGCGGCGGCCTCGGCGTCGCGATGTACGGTTCATTCCGCGTGGTCACGGAGCGCGCGCTGCTCGCGATGCCGGAGGTCGGCATCGGCTTCTTCCCGGACGTCGGCGCGAGCTACGTCCTGCCCCGCCTGCCCGATCGCATCGGCTGGTACATGGGCCTCACCGGCGCGCGGCTCTCAGCAGCGGACGCACTGGCGTGCGGCCTGGCGACGCACCAGCTCGACGACGCGGCGTTCGCGCACGTCGAAGCGATCGTCGCCGACGATCCCGCGCGCGCCGCTATCGCACGCCGGTTCGACGCGGTAGCGGTCGCACCGCAGCCGTCCGCGGTCGATGCCGTTCGCTCGACCATCGCCCGCTGCTTCGACCAGCCGTCACTGACGGACATCATCGAAGCGCTGGAGCGGGAACGGGGCGAATGGGCGGAGCAGACGCTCGCGACAATGCGCGCAGCCTCGCCGACGAGCCTGGCGATGACGTGCGAGCTGTTTCACCGCGGCAGCACGCTGTCACTCGCACAGTGCTTGGAGATGGAGTACCAGCTCGCGGTGCGCGTGGCGCGCTCACGAGATTTTCTGGAGGGCGTCCGCGCGATGGTGATCGACAAGGACCGCACGCCGCGCTGGAATCCGTCCTGCATCGAGGATCTCCCGGGCAATCACCTCGCGGAGCTCTGGAACGTCATCGACCTCGCGGGAAACGAGCTACGCCTCAGACTATAGTCATGTCCGTCAGACGCAGCACCACTTCGTCGAGGCTTGCGTATGATTCGACGATTGCGCGGTTGCGTGCGCTGATGAAACGGCGTTCCGTCGCGCCGTCGATCAGCGCGATGAGCGCGTCGTAGTAACCGTCCACGTTTGCGAGGATGCAGGGCGCGTCGATCAGCGACAGCTGCACCCAGGTGACGATCTCGAAGAACTCTTCGAACGTCCCGAAGCCGCCCGGCAGCGCCACGAACGCATCCGATAGATCGGCCATTAGCTGCTTGCGGTCGTGCATCGACTCGACCACGCGCAGATCGACGCCGCTGTGCGCGACCTCGCGCTCCTCGAGGAATCGCGGAATGATCCCGATCACCTCGCCGCCCGCTTCGAGCGCCGCGTCCGCGACGGCGCCCATCAGTCCGATGCGCCCGCCCCCGTACACCACGCCGATCCCGGCGCGCGCAAGGGCCGCGCCGAAGGCGCGCGCGGTCGCAGCGAAGCGCGGATCATCCCCGGCGGACGATCCGCAGTAGACGCAAACCCGCACGGTTACTCGACCGGCGTTCCTTTTAGCGCATGACGGCTCGTCGCGAGGGGCCGGATGCCGTTCGCGCCGAGCCGCACAAAATGTTCGCTCGCGTAATGGGCGTCGAGCGCCGCTTGGTCGCGCCACTTCTCAAACAGCGCGAACGTTCCAGGCGAGTCCGCGTCACCGCGGCACACGTCGAACCCGAGGCATCCGTCTTCGCGCAGCGAAGCGGCGCGAAGCTCATGCAGCAAGCGGGCCACCTCGTCGGCTTTGTCCTCGGGGAAGGTGTACGTCACCGCATTGATGAGCATGCGGTGAGCCCTTTACGCCAGCGCTGCGACCTTTCCGCCTGCGCGGGCGACCGCTTCGCGGATCATCTCTTCCTGGAGCGCCGGGACGGCCCAGCGCGCTTGCGCGTCGGGTGCCAGCGTGTCGATCGGGTCGAAGTACAGGAACGACTGTCCCGGCTTCACCGACGGCGCGCTGTAGACCACGATGCCGTTCTCGCGGTCGTAGTAGTCGAAGCTGTGGATGTCGCGCTTGCCGCCGCCGCCCGGCGCGTCGCAGATGAACAGCGGCGTGTTGAAGCCGGCGGTCGTGCCGCGCACGGCTTTCTCGAGGTCGATCGACGTCTGCACGCGCGTGCGCATCTCCTCGACGCCCTTCACCAGGTCGTGCATGTAGACGTAGTACGGGTGCACGTTGATCCACGACAGGCGCTTCACCAGCAGCGTCATGCGGTGCACGTCGTCGTTCACGCCGCGGATCAGCACGCTCTGGTTTCGCACGGTGATGCCGCGCGCGAACAGCAGGTCCATCGCCTGTTTCGTGATCTCCGTGATCTCGTTCGGCGTGTTGAAGTGCGTGTGCAGCACCACGTCCTTGCCGAGCTTGCGGCCGTGTTCTACGACGCCGGTCAGCGCGTCGGTCCAGGCGTGGTCGGTGAGGATCTTCATCGGCATCACGGCCGGGCCTTTGGTCGCGAAGCGCATGCGGCGCACGTGCGGAATCGCCAGCAGCGACTCGCCGATCAACGTTATGTTCTTGGCGGCGAGTTGATACGTGTCGCCGCCCGAGATCACGATGTCCTCGATCTCCGGGCGCGATGCGATGTACGCGAACGCGTCCTTCCACATGTCCGGCGTCTTTGCGACGGACGCTTTGTCGACGCTCTCCGTATCCGGTCCGATCGCGTAGGAGCGCGTGCAGAAGCGGCAGTACACCGGACACGTCTGCAGCGGCAGGAACAGCGCTTTGTCCACGTAGCGGTGTGTGAGGCCCTGCACCGGCGCATCGTCCTGCTCGTGCAGCGAGTCCAGCGTCAGGCGCGGATGATCGGGCAGCAGCTTCGACGCGACGGGGATGAACTGTCGGCGAATGGGATCTTCGTACGGCTGCGTCCAGTCGATCGACGCGATCATGTACGGCGACACCCGCACCGCCATCGGCGCGCGGCGAAAACCTTCCTTCGCGTCTTCGAGGAACGTCGGGTCGACGATCCCGCCAATCGTCTCGAACAGCTCCTCGGGCGTCTTCACGGACTTGCGGCCCTGCCAGATGTGGTCGAGGAACGTCTTCTCATCGACGTGCTCGTACGCTGGGACCGCGCGCCAGAACTCCCCCGCTCGCAAGTTGCGGTGCTCGAGCAGCGCCGGATCGACCGGGGGTTTGACATGGTGGTTCACGAGGGTGTCGGCTCCTGGCGGTTCGCGGCCTCGGTACGGGCCGAATAACGAGCGGTGAAGTAGTCTTTAATCGGCGGATGATCGCGCAGCGTCTGCAGGGCGACTGCCGCATGGCCCTTCGCGTAGCCGTTGCCGACCATCATGTTGACGTCTTTGCCCACGCCTTCGGCACCGAGCGCGGCGGCCGTGAACGAGGTGGACATCGAGAAGAAGTACACGGTGCCGTCGTCCTTGCAGCACAGGATCGACGCGAGCTCCGTGCCGCTGACGTTGACGCAGTTGACGACCACGTCGGCCAGCATCGGCAGCGCCTCGGGCAGGGCTTCGAGGATCGCCAGCGTGTCGCGCGCGTCGGCAACGGCGAGGTAATCGACGTAGCCGTGCGCGAGCAGCAGCTCCGCGGCCGGCGTGCCCGCGAACGGAATGATTCCCACCACGCGCCCGCTCGGCCCGACGCGTTCGCGAGCCTGCGCGCACGCGAGCATCCCCGACTTGCCGTCCGCACCGATCACGCACACCGTTTGCCCGGGTTTCGCGAGCCGCCGCACCTGCGCCGGGGCGCCCGCGACGTCGAGCACGGCCAGCGCGACATCGGTCGGCAAATCGTCGGGAAGACGCGCGTAGATGCCGCTCTCGAACAAGATCGCGGTGCCGCGGACGCGGACTTGGCCGGTGACGAGGTCGACCGCGTCGATCGCGTCGAGCCGCAGCGGCGTGAGCGTCAGGGACACCAGCGATGCGATGCGGTCGCCCGGCGCGACGTCGTCGCGCGCGGCGAGCGCGGGACCGACGTGCGCGACGCGGCCGATGAACATCCCGCCGCTGCCGGTCACCGGATTGTGCTGCTTGCCGCGCTCGTTGACCGTCGCGAGGATCTGCGCGGCGATCGCGAGCGCGTCGCCGGCGCACGCGTCGCTGATCTGCTTGAACGACGCGGAGTCGACGTTCAGCGTCTCGACGTCGCAGAGGATCTCGTTCGCGTACGCGCGCGGCGTGTTGTCGAGCTTCCACGCTGCTTGCGGCAGCGCGCCTTTGGGCTCGATGACGCGGTGCGAGCCCAGCCGGCAGCCGCTGCCGAGCGGCACGACCAGATGCGCGTCGTCGAGGATTTGCGTCACGTCGCGAGCGCCTCGACGGGCAGGCCGCCGCGCTCGAACGGCGTCGACAGCACGATGGTCGTGCGCGTGCGCGCGACGCCGGGGACGCGCTTGATCTTGGTGAGGAAGTCGTCGAGGTGCGC
>JAQBPK010000009.1 GCA_028287565.1 Vulcanimicrobiota bacterium | reverse complement strand
GACTGCATCGAGATGGTGCGCGTCGACGCCGGCGACACCGTCCACACTTGGAGAGAGAAACTACAATCGGTACCATCATAAGAGGCGGCACGGTCGTCACGGCGACCGACGTCTTTCCGGCCGACGTCCTCATCGAGAACGGGATCGTCACGACGATCGCGCGCAGCATCATGGAGTTGGGCCAGGAGATCATCGACGCCTCGGGCGCGTACGTGTTTCCGGGGTTCATCGACCCGCACACGCACCTCGACATGCCGTTCGGCGGCACGACGACGATCGACGATTTCGCCAGCGGCACCGTAGCCGCCGCGCTCGGCGGCACGACGACGATCGTCGACTTCGCGCTGCACCAGAAGGGCGACACGCTCGCCAACGCGGTGAAGACGTGGCACGGCAAAGCGGACGGCAAAGCCGCGATCGACTACGCGTTCCACCTGACGATCGCCGACGGGCGGCCCGAGACGATCGAGGAGATCCCGCAGATGATCGTGCGGGAGGGCGTGAACTCGTTCAAGGTGTTCATGGCCTACAAGCACGTGCTGCAAGTGGACGACGAGACGATCTTCAAGGTGCTCAAGGCGGCGGCGAAAGCGGGCGGGCTCGTGCAGGTGCACGCCGAGAACGGCGACGTCATCGAGGTCACCGTCAAAGAAGCGCTCGCGGCGGGTCAGACCGCGCCGAAGTATCACGGGTTGACGCGCCCGGTGGAGCTCGAAGCGGAAGCGACGTCGCGCGCGATCCGGCTCGCGGAGGTCGCCGGCGCACCGCTGTACGTCGTGCACGTGTCGAGCGCGATGGCCGCCGACGCGATCAGCGACGGCCGCAAGCGCGGCCTCCACATCTACGGCGAGACCTGCCCGCAATATCTCGTCTGCGACGTGAGCGACTACGACCGCCCCGGATTCACGGGCGCGAACTACGTGATGTCGCCGCCGCTGCGCGAGAAGCGCGACCAGCAAGTGCTCTTGCAGAAGCTCAAGAACGGCGAGCTGCACGCTTTCGGCTCCGACCACTGCTCGTTCAACAACTGCGGCCAGAAAGAGCTCGGCAAGGACGACTTCTCGAAGATCCCCAATGGCGCGCCGACGATCGAGGACCGCGTCGCGATCCTGTACGAGCACGGCGTGAACAAGGGCGTCATCGGGCTCAACCAGTTCGTCGCGCTCGCGTCGACCAACCCGGCGAAGCTGTTCGGGCTGTTCCCTCGCAAGGGCACGATCGCCGTCGGCAGCGATGCCGACATCGTCGTGTGGGACCCGAACGCCGAGCGCACGATCTCGGCCAAGACGCACCACATGAAGGCCGACAACAACATCTTCGAAGGAATGACCGTGCGCGGCCGGCCGCGGTACGTGTTCTCGCGCGGGCGCAAGGTCGCCGACGGCGACACGTTCGTCGGCGAGCCGGGCTTCGGCATCCACCAGAAGTCGTCGCCCTTCCGCCCCGTGCAATTGTGAGTCTTCGGCCGCATCATCGAGAAGAGGTAACGTCGTGAGCGACAACAGCGACAGCAGCAACATCGTTCGGATCGGTCTGGTTCAGGCGCATCACGACACCGACGGCGCGCAGCCGGTTGAAGTGCACAAGCGCGAGGCGGTCAAGAAGCACGAGCGGATGATTCGCGAGGCCGCGCAGCGCGGCGCGCAGATCGTGTGCCTGCAGGAGCTCTTCTACGGGCCGTACTTCTGCACCGAGCAGACGCCGAAGTGGTACGAGGCGACGGAGCACATTCCGGATGGGCCCACGACGCGCTTGATGCAAGACCTCGCGCGCGAGCTCGGCATCGCGCTCGTCGTGCCGATGTACGAGCGCACGATCAGCGGCGTGTACTACAACACGGCCGCCGTCATTGATGCTGATGGTTCGTTCCTCGGGTTCTACCGCAAGCACCATCTGCCGCAGGTCGCTGCGGGCCCGGCCGGCTGCGGCTTCTGGGAGAAGTACTACTTCAAACCGGGCAACAGCGGCTACCCGACGTTCCAGACGAAGTTCGCCCGGATCGGCGTGTACATCTGCTACGACCGCCACTTCCCCGAAGGCGCGCGGCTGCTGGGCCTCAACGGCGCGGAGATCGTGTTCAACCCGTCGGCGACCGTCGCGGGCCTGTCGGAATATCTCTGGAAGCTCGAGCAGCCCGCGCACGCGGTCGCGAACGGGTATTACGTCGGCGCGATCAACCGCGTCGGCTTCGAGACGCCGTGGAACATGGGTGAGTTCTACGGCCAGTCGTACCTCGTCGACCCGCGCGGACAGTTCGTCGCGACGGGCTCGCGCGACAAGGACGAGGTCGTGATCGGCGACATGGACCGCCGCCTGATCGAAGAGGTGCGCAACACCTGGCAGTTCTACCGCGACCGCCGCCCGGAGACATACGGCGCGATGGTCGAAGTTTAATCGTTGCAGGCGATGAAGACGCAGGTCGAGCAGGACGGGATCGTCACGCTCACGCCGGACGCTTCGCGCGCGGCGTCCGCTAACACCGATCTGTGGAATGACGATTTGCGGCCGTGCACGCGCCCCGAGCACTCGTGGGGCGCGTCGCGCTTTGCGAGCTTGTGGATCGGGATGTGCTTGTGCATCCCGACGTACTCGCTCGCCAGCGGCATGATCACGCTCGGGATGAACTGGTGGGAGTCGGTTCTTACCATCTTCGTGGGCAGCTGCGTCGTGCTCGTCCCGATCCTGCTCGTCGCGCACGCCGGCACGCGCTACGGCTTCCCGTATCCCGTGTTCGCGCGCCTATGGTTCGGGACGCGCGGCGCGCACGTCCCCGCGCTCGCCCGAGCGGTGATTGGTGCCGGCTGGTTCGGGATCAACTCGTGGTTCGGCGGACAGGCGCTCGACGCGATCGTGTCGCGCGTGCTTCCCCCGTGGGCAGCGTTCGGTCCGCACGTGTTCATCGCATTCGGTTTGTTCTGGCTGCTCAACGTCGGGATCGCGATGCGCGGCCCGCAGGCGATCGGACGGCTCGCGGCGTTCGCCGCGCCGACGCTCGCCGTCGCTGCGCTCGCACTGTTCGCGTGGGGCATCACCGCCGCGGGCGGCATGGGTCCAATGCTCGCCGCACCCGCGACGATCCACGGCGCCGAGTTCTGGGAGAAGTTCTTTCCGTCGGTGATCGGCGTCGTCGCGTTCTGGGCCACGCTCGCGCTCAACATCCCCGACTACTCGCGCTACGCGGTCTCCCAGCGCGCGCAACTTCGCGGCCAGCTCGTGATGCCCGTCGTGATGGCGGTGTTCTCGTTCATCGGCATCGCGGTCACGTCCGCCACGCTCGCGGTGTACGGCAAGGCGCTGTGGAACCCGGTCGAGCTGATCGTGAAGTTCCCGACGATCGTGGTGCTGATCGGCGGGATCGTCGTGATTCTCTCATCGATCACGATCAACGTGGGCGCGAACGTCATGGCGCCGGCGCGCGCGTTCGAGAACCTCTGGCCAAGCCGGATCACGTTCGCGGGCGGCGCCATTCTCACCGGACTGCTCGCGCTGCTGATGCAGCCGTGGTACGTGCTGTCGACGTTCGCGACGTACGTCTTCACGTGGCTGGGGACGTACGGCACGCTGCTCGGCCCGTTCGACGGCATCGCGATCGCCGACTACTGGCTCGTTCGCGAGCTGCGCCTGGACTTGTTCCAGCTGTACTCGCGCAGCGGCCGCTACGACTACGCGGGCGGCTGGAACCTGCGCGCGATCGGCGCGCTGATCGTCGGGTGGATCCCGCCGCTGATCGGGCTCTGGTTCGCGCCGCTGCACTTCCTGTGGTCGGGCGGCTGGTTCTTCAGCATCATCGTCGCGGGCGCCGCGTACGCGTGGTTCATGCGCACGTCGCCGTCACGCATCAGTGAAGCTGCGTACGAGACGATCACCGGAATCGGCGACGCTGCACCGGCGCGCGCCGTCGCCACCGCCGAGGTGACGCCCGCCTAACACACACACCGCGCCCGCGAAGGAGGCTTCGATGCAAGCAGAGCTCGGCACGAACGAGCGGATCGTCCGCTCGATCTACGACGCGTTCAACGCGCGCGACATTCCGAAGCTGGCGTCGCTCTTCGCACCCGACGCCGTCACGACCGACATGGGGTCCGGCCGGACGTACAACGGCTTCGACGGCTTCATGGAGTGGGTCGGCCCGTTCGCGGCCGCATTGCCGGACTCGACCGCGACGCCGGGCCTGATCGTCGCGAACGGCGACTGGGTAGCGACGGAACACGTCGGCGAAGGAACGCACACCGGCACGTTCACCGCGCCGAACCGCGAAGAGCTGCCGCCTTCAGACCGCCGGATCCAAATCCGTTTCGCGGAGTTCTTCCGGCTGCGCGACGGCAAGGTCGCGGAATTCCGCGCATACTGGGACAGCGGCTCGGTGCTCGCTCAGATGCGGTCATCTGCCCAACCTGACTGAAGCGGCGAAATTTCAGCCGCGCGCGGTAGCGTACGCTTCTTCGAGCTCCCCGACCGCGGCGTCGATCGTCGCGACGGCTTCGTCGATCTGTTCGTCGGTGATGATCAGCGGCGGGGCGACGTGCAGGACGTTGTAGCGGCCGAACGCGTATGCACCGCGCTTCTTCAACCCCGCGAACAGCGTCGGCATCACGCCCAGCGACTTGCCTTGCCACGGAACGAGCGGCTCGCGCGTCGCGCGGTCGCTCACGAACTCGAGCGCGAAGAACGCACCCACGCCGCGCACTTCGCCGACGATCTCATGCTTGTCGCGCACGCGCTCTAAGCCCGCGCGCAGGCGGGGCTCGATGCCGTCTGCGGCGCGCTCGTAGAGTCCGGCGTCGCGGTATGCTTGCAGCGTCGCGATTCCCGTTGCCATCGCCAGCGGGTGGCCGGAGTACGTGTGGCCGGCCGGTAGCGGCTTCTCGTCAAACGCGCGCGCGTATTTTTCGCGCAGCAGCACGCCGCCGAGCGGCACGTAGCCCGACGTGACGCCTTTCGCGAACGTGAGCATGTCGGGTACGACGCCGAAGCGCTCGCCGCCGAACGCCGCGCCGGTGCGGCCGAAGCCCGTCATCACCTCATCGAAGATCAGCACGATACCGTGCGCGTCGCACAGCACGCGCAAGCCCGCAAGATAGCCCGGCGGGAACACGATCACGCCGTTCGACCCGATCACCGGCTCGATCAAAATGGCGGCAACGTGGTCGGGATTCTCCGCGGCGACGGTGTCGGCGGCGTGCTGCAGCGCGCGCCGCGTTTCTTCGGCGGGATCCTGCGTGAAGAACGGGCTGCGGTACGGGTACGGCGCCCAGAAGTGCACGACTCCGGGCATCACGTTGTTCGGCTCGTTGTACCAGCGGCGGTTCTCGCCGGTGAGCGTCGCCGAGCCCGCGCCGGATCCGTGGAACGAGCGATATCCCGTCAGCACCTTGGACCGCCCGGTCACCGCGCGCGCGAACTTGATCGCGTCCTCGTTCGCCGCCGCGCCGGACGTGCTGAAGAACACCCGGCCGCCTTCGTCGCCCCACGGCGCCAGCCGAACGAGCGCCTCGCCGAGCTCGGCCCGCGCATCGTTGAACCAGCTCGGCGGGCTGAAGCACAGCCGGTCGACCTGCTCGTGCATCGCCGCGCGCACGGCGGGATGCCCGTGGCCGAGGTTCACGGCGATCAGCCCTGACGTCAGATCGGCATACCGGTTGCCGTCGGCGTCATAGAGGTAGATGCCCTCGCCACGGACGATAACGGGCGGCTTGAGGTTCCCTTGCGCCATCCACGGCGTGAGCACGTAACGCGCGTGCTTGCTGGTGAGCGCATCGCCGGCAACGATCATGGTCGAACCTCCTACGGCGCGGTACGCCGCGGACGGGCAAGGCCCCCGCCTGCGGACGCCGCACGGAGGAAATGGGGCACTAGCGCGGCCGATCGAGCGCCGAGAACAAGTCCGCAAGCGACAGCCGAAACCCCGGGAGCGCCGCGTGCTCGAGAACGTCCTCGTCGCTCAATACGCGCACGCATTCCCGATCGTGCAACGTGACCCGGCGTTTCGGCGGATCGACGACGACGATCAGCGATGCTCCGCCCGCAAGATACACCGCGATCTTGTGCTCGAGATGAGCAAGCCGGTAGCCG
>JAQBPK010000005.1 GCA_028287565.1 Vulcanimicrobiota bacterium | reverse complement strand
GACCGTGGTCGCACCGCGAATCCCGCGGACCATTCTATCGGCGCTCCGCCCCAGGCTCCGCGCCCCCCCCGCCTGCGGCGCGGGGCCCCCACGTTTCGCGCGCGCTCATCATGTTCATGAAGCGACGTTCCCCGAGGGCGCGCGCAACACCATGGTGGTTTCTCTCACGACGGTCCGGGGCCGGGTTCGTCGCGCGCTTCCGCCGCGATGCGGTGGAGCGCGGCGCGTTCGCGGTCCGTGGCCGGGCGGACGGCGCCCGGAGCGAGATCGCCCAGCGAGATCGGGCCGAAGCGCAGGCGCACCAGCGCGAGCACGGGATGGTCGACGACCTCGAACATGCGGCGCACCTGGCGGTTGCGGCCTTCGTGGATCGTGATGTCGACCTGCGAGACGTCGCGCCGCACGGCGACGACGCGCAGCTGCGCCGGCGCGGCACGGCCTTCGTCGAGCCGCACGCCGCGCAAGATCTTCTCGACCGCAGCCGGCTCCAGCCGTCCGCGCAGCGTCGCGCGGTACGTCTTCTCGACGCCGAAGCGCGGGTGCGTGAGCACGTTGGCCGTGTCGCCGTCGTCGGTGAGCAGCAGCACGCCGCTCGTGTCGTAGTCGAGCCGGCCGACCGGAACGACGCGCGCTTCGACGCCGGCGCGGCGCACCAGATCGGCGACGGTGCGCCGTCCCTCCGGATCGCGCATCGTCGTCATCACGCCGACCGGTTTGTTCAGCACGACGTACGTGCGCGTCTCGGCGGGCCGCACGATCCGGCCGTCGACCTCCACGCGCGCCCCGTCGTCGACGCTCGTGCCGAGCTCGCGCACGACGCGCCCGCCCACGCGCACGCGCCCGGCGACGATCAGCTCCTCCGCACGCCGGCGCGACGCAATGCCGGCCGCCGCAATGTACTTTTGCAGCCTCAGACGGCCTAGACTTTCTTGAGGTCGAACGCGGTCACGAACTCGTCGTTCGTCTTCGTTCGTGCGAGCGCCGCGTAGATGCGCTCGGATGCCTCGACCGTCGGTACGCCGGCGAGCGCGCGCCGCAAGTCCGTGACCTTGTGCAGCGCGATCTCGCTGAGCAGTTGCTCCTCGTACCAGTTGCCGCTGCGAATCAGATCGACCGGCGGGTACGCGCGCGCCTCGGCGAGCTCGCGCGCGAGCACGAGATCGGCGTTGGCGGCGGGCGCGAACTCTTCCATCACCAGGCTGTCGAGCGCGGACGCGCCCGCGTTCACGGTCGCGAGCACGGTCAGCGAACCGCCGCCTTCGACCGCGCGCGCCGCGCCGAACAAGCGCTTCGGGCGCTGCAGGATCGCGCCGTCGATCAGCGCGGGATTGCCTTTGTGATGTGAGATCGCCGCGTACGCGCGCACCAGGCGCGTGAACGACGACACCAGCACGACGGCGTCGCGGCCGAGCTCGGCCAGACGCTTCGCGCGCTCGAACACGAGCTCCGCCGTGGTGACGTGGTTGTCGGGATGCTCTTCGAACGTGGTCGCGACGACTTCGACGTCGAGCGCGCGCTGCAAGTGGGTGACCGCTTCGGGTCGCTCGTCGACGAGCAGCACGATCACGTGCGCTTCTTTGTCGTTGGCCTCGATCGCGCGCGCGATGCGCACGAGCAGCGCTGCGTCGTTGGCGCGCGGCGGCGACGTGAGCAGCGTGCGCGAGCCCTTGCCGAGCGGCGCGAACAGATCGAGCGCCCGCGTCGTGAGGTCGCCCCGCGTCTCCAGCACGAAGCGCTGCGTGGGCGGCTCCGCGCCGAGCTCTTCGAACACGCGCCGGTTCGCGATCGCCTCGGGCGCGTAGCCGTTGACGGTCTCGACCTTGACGATCCCGTAGTACTTCTCGTTCTCTTTGGGCTTGCGGACCTGGCCCGCGACGAGATCGCCGCGGCGCAGCTCGAAGCGCCGGATCTGCGACTGAGAGATGTAGATGTCGTCGTTGCCGACCAGGTAGCCCTCGCGGCGGAGGAAGCCGTAGCCCTCCGGCAGGACGTCGAGCACGCCGTTCGCCTTTTCGAGGCCGCTGCGCTGCGCCTGGATCTCCAGGATGTGCGCGACGAGATCGTCCTTCTTGATCTTGGTCGGGTTTTCGATCTCGAACGTCTTCGCCAGCTCGTTGAGCTCGGCTTTGCTCATCTCGCCGAGCTGCTCGGCGGAGAGCAGCGGCGGCCCGACCGGCTGCGGGAACTCCGGCTGGGTGAAGACGTCGTGCTGCTGTTGCGGCGCGCCGTTGTCGTTGAAGCGTTGGCGATTGCGCCGCGAACGGCGACGGCGGCCTCCGCCTTCCGGCTTGCCGTTATGCTGGGGTCGGTTGTCGAACTGCAGCGAAGTGCTCCCTCGGGGAGACGGGCGATCCGCGCGACGGGGCCGGACCGGCGAGGCTGCCGGGGCCGCTCGTCGGCGAGGCGCCGAGGAACGAGAACGCCGGGCCTGGATCAGACCCGCGCGACGCAACGGAGTCTACCACAGCCGCGTCAGGGCGACAAGGCGCGCGGTCCGCTGACGCTGGGGTTGCCGCGCGCG
>JAQBPK010000398.1 GCA_028287565.1 Vulcanimicrobiota bacterium | reverse complement strand
ATCGCGCCGTAGGCAAGCTCCGTCGCAAACCCGCGATCGCGGGGCGACAGCTCGGTCTTGCGCAAACGATAGTCGAGCGCCTCACGTGCCCCGCGCGGAGTCGGCGAAAAGACGTCACGGCAAACCTGCAGTGCGACCTCGCGCGCGGTGGTTGCGGTGGGCGCGCTCAACCGAACATCCTCGCGAGCCGCTGGCTGACGCTGCGCGCGTACGCCTCTCCGCTCATCGCCGGCCTTCCCGGCGGCACAACGAGATCGAGGACAACGACGCCGCCGTCTCCCGCCCGCCCGAACGTCGTCGGAACGCGACCGCTCGCGATGTTCACTCCGCCGGGCGTCATCGTCCAACCGCCGGCATCGCTGTCGCCTCCGACATGCGCCGCGAGAACTTTGATGCTCTCGGGAGCAACCTCACCGCCGGTCAGGGCTGCGCTCGGCGTCGCAGGCACGGGAGCTGTTGTTCGCGCAGCCGGCGCCGGTGCGAGCGACCGAACCTGATCGACGATGCGCCGCGCCGGCTGCGACCACGCGATCTCGAGATCTTCTTTGCGCAGCGGCCGCGTCAGCGTGCGCGCGATCTCGTCTTCCGTGATGCCGAGCTCGCGCGCGACTTCGCTCTGCGGCTTGCGCTTCAGCGTTCCGTCCGCATGCTGCCGCAGCGCTTCAACGACCAGCTCCGCGCCGCGCTTTGCCAGCCGGTCGTGCAGCTCGCCGTACGTTTCCGTGGGGCCGATCGGCGTGCGCTCCTGCAGCAGCACGTCGCCCGTGTCCATCCCCGCGTCCATCGCGATGATCGTCACGCCCGTCTCGTCGCGGCCGTCGCGGATGGCGGATTGCAGCGGGGTCGCGCCGCGGTAGAGCGGCAGCAGCGACGGGTGCACGTTGAACGCGACCGGCACGGCGTCCAGCAGCGTCTGCGGAACGATCTTGCCGTACGACGCGACGACGAACGCGCCCGCGCGGAGCGCGCGCGCCTCATCCGCGAACGGCCGCAGCTTCTCCGGGGTGAGCACGCGCAGCCCGCGCGCTTGCGCCGCGCGCTTCACCGGCGTCGCGACGAGCTTGTGGCCGCGCCCGGCGGGGCGATCGGGCTGCGTCACGACGGACACGACCTCGTGCTCGTCCGCGACCGCTTCGAGCACCGGGACGGCGAACTCGCTCGTCCCGAAGACGGCGACCTTCAGCGAGCGCCGGCGGCGACCGCATCGGCCTCCGCCACTTCTTCGTCCGTCTCGGCCGGACGGATGTTCTTCGCCTTGTCGATGTAGAGCACGCCGTCGAGATGGTCGACCTCGTGCTGCAGGCAGCGCCCGAAGAGCGCGGTGCCCTCCAGCGTGATCTTCTTGCCGTGGCGGTCGAGCCCGGTGCACACCACGCGCTCGAAGCGCGTCAGGTCGCCGACCATCCCGGGTACCGACAGACACCCCTCGACCGACTCGATCTCGCCTTCGGTCACCGTGAACTTCGGGTTGATCACGACGAACGGACCGTGCTTGTCGTCGTCGTCCTGCAGGTCCACGGTGAATATCCGCTTGGAGACGCCGATCTGCGGCGCGGCCAAACCGATCCCCGGCGCCGCGTACATCGTCTCGAACATGTCGTCGAGCAGCTGCTGGAACATCGGGTCGGCGATGTCGGCCGGATCGACCTTCTTCGCGACCTTGCGCAGGGTGGGGTGGCCGTCGGTGATGATTTCGCGGATGTACGCCATGGCGGTGCTCCTAGTATAACCGGCGGGCGAAGCTTCTGGTTCCCGCCCGCCGGCGGAACCGTCAGGAAGAGAGGGCTTCCTTACGCCGAGCGCCTCACTTCGCCCAAGCGATGCACCAACCGTTCGGGCTGATCTTGCCGTGAACGATGGTGCACGCGTTGGGCTTGCGGAAGAACCGGCACCCCGCGCAGATCTGGCCCTTCGGACCCGGCTTGTCCTGGTACTTGAACTGCTTCTTGTTATCGGTCGCACCCTGGGCCGTGGACAGCGTGGCGCTCACCGCCAGCGCCGCGAAGGGCAGTGCGGCAAGACCTTTGAGCGCGCGACCGCGCGAGACGGATGATTTCATGTCCGAACGCTCCTTGCGTAAGCGTCTCGTAATCGGAGACCTCTACGATGCGGATACGATGCGCGTTTTCGCGGGCGCCCTCCTCGCGGTACTGGCCACCGGTCCGAATCTTCCGGGCTCCGGCGGCCTCGCCGTGACCATCGCCGCGCGGCCGCTCACCGGCTCGTGCGCCGTCGCGAGCACGGCGACCATCACCGCGTACGACGCGAGCGCGCCGCGCGAGATCGCCTACCGCTTCGTCCGCAGCGACGGCACCGTGTCGCCGACCGGACGCCTCGCGTTCGCGGGCGATGGCGTGGTCGCGCAGTCCGTCGCCGACACGTGGAAGCCGCACGGCGCCTCGCCGTGGACCGAGCTGGAGATCATCGCCCCGCACCACGTTCGCTCGCAGCGCATCGCCGTCGCACCGCGCTGCCCGCGCCGGGTCGCGGCGACCACGCGCTAGAACACCTCCGCATGTCCGTTCGCATCGCGTCGCTGCCACGCGTCTTCACGCGCGAGGACGGCCGCGACCGCGTCGCCGTGCCGTTCTGGAACGGCCTCCTGTCCGCGGTCGCCGCGGTGGCCATCGGCTTCGCCGTGGCTTTCGCCGTTGGAATCGTACTGACGATCGCCATCGTCCTGACCACCGGCAACGCGCCGTCCGTCAAACCGGGGCACCCGTACGCGGCCGCGATCGAGCTCACGATGTACGCAGGCGCAGGGGCGTTCGCATGGTGGCGCCTGCGCAAAGCCCGCCGCAACCCGTTCGGTCCGCTGCGCGCGCACGACATCCGCACCATCATGCTAGGCGTGTCGGCGCTCGTCGTCCTGCGCGTCGGCACCGGCATCCAGCTCGTCCTGACGCACCAAACGAAACACGTCCAAGCCGGCTTCGAGCACTTCGACGTGGTCACGCACGCGCCGGCGTTCACCGCGATCGGCGTCACGCTGGGCGTCCTCACCATGGTGCTCGTCGCCCCGCTCGTGGAAGAGATGATCTTCCGCGGCCTGCTGTTCGGTGCGCTCGTCCAACGCATGGGCGTCCTTGCAAGCGCGCTGATCACCGCGGTGATCTTCGGGGCGATCCACGGCGACCCGATCCTGTTCCCCACCCTCGCCGCACTCGGGTTCGTCGCCGCGCTGGCCTACGCGGCAACGGGCAACCTGTGGGTCCCGATCACGCTGCACGCGCTGAACAACACGCTAGGCGCGGTCTTCCTGGTCGGCACGTCGCTGCAGCACCACCAGTAAAATCGTCATCGCTCGACACAGTCGCAAGGAAACTCGTCATCTCCAAAATTTCGAAAAAACACCGCAAGAACCGGACCGGCGTGCCGTTGGAATCGGCCCTAGCCGGGGCGATTGTGGACCACATCGTACGCGGTTCGTTTCTTGCGCGCATGCGGGGTCGCGAAGGCCTCGCGGGCATCCTGCAGGACGACTCCGACGAGGACGCGATGCCGGTCCCGTCCATCGACCACTGGATTCGCGAGTCCATCGCCGCGGCGGCTATCGATGCGGTGGAGAGCCTGTCCACGCTTGAACTGATTTCACGCGACCGCAATATCTCGGGAGCGGCCGGGACCCTTCGCCCCGACGTGCTCGCTCTCGACCGGCAGCGGAACCGCCTTGTCTGTTTTGAGTTCAAGCGGTCCGCGGAGGCGGCACGCCAAGCGCTCACGGAACTGCTCGCATACGAGCAGGAGATGCGTAATCACCTTCCGCTTACGGGCGGGAACGATGTCGTCTTCGTGCTGATGTCGACCGAATGGTCTACACTGTTGGACCACGCCGCGGCCGCCGCTATCATTTTTGGAAAACGCCGCGTCTTATGTCTGGAGGTTGACACGAGCAAAGGTCTGGACGCGGTCTCGTGGACCGTCCGGATGCCGTCGGCATGGTCGCTTCTGGGTGGAACGGGTTTCCCGATCCGATCGCTGCTCGCAACTACCCTGATCCTTACGCCGACGCCGCAAGCCGTCGCCAAGGACGATAAGAAATTTTCTTTTGTCGCCACGCAAGGGCTCGAATTGTTGGCTCGGGAGCTCGACCGCATCGGGGCGCACGGAGCGGGGCTCCTGTGGCAGGACGTTAGGATGCGGGAGCCGGGTACGCCTAAGTTCGGCATCACGATCGCTCATCCGAACTCGTATCGTTTCTACGAGCACGCGAAGCGATTCGGTTTGACGAACCGCAGTTCCGCGCTGGCGGAATTCCTTGACCGCAACGGCGGCGCGCTGTTCGGTTCAACCTGGCAATCGGCGGACGTCGACGACGCGGTACGGCGGCTTCGGACCATCCTCGCCGGCAACTTCGATGTCGACCGACTTGGACAGCGCTGCTGGTGGTCTACCAGAAACGAGATGATATCCTATGCGACGCCGCAATACGTCGAGTCGTGGGGCGTCATCGGCGAATTCATCAGGCGGGAGGTGACGCATGCCGGTCTTGTATCGCGCCATCCGAGGCCACCCAAAGACCCGATCCTTCCCGATTGGCGGGCACCGTCCATTGCGTTGAACGTCATTGACGAGCTCGACGGTCGCCGCATCTTCCGTGACGGATTCATCGCGTGCGGAGACGCATTCGAACTGGGACGCATGCTGGGCACCTCAAGCCGGGTCCGGAACGGAGCACCGACCGCTTCAGAGACCTGCGAGACCGTCTGGAACGACATCGAGATGATCGGTACGATCAAGGAGGTCCAGTATCTCGCGACCGCCGCGGTTGGTATTCCAGATCCGCCGGTCCGTGTCCCGATCGGGCGAGGCGTTCGATGGGAGGCCGGCGCCGACGATATCTTCGCCGAATGGGTGCGCCGTGAGTTCCTGGGCGGCTTACCGCCGTACGTCGATTGCTTCGATATCGGCCGCATAATGGGACTCGCGAACGGGGATACGGGCGACCAGACGCTCGCCGAGGCATATCGTACGTTTGTGCGCATGTTCGTGAACGTAGAAACGTCGAAATCGTACCTGGAGGATCGCTCGAGTAGCGCGATCGCTGCTGCGGACGCCGCATGGAGCCTGCTCGGGTTGACGGCGGCCGCACGTCAGGACGCGGAGGTCGCGATGATGGAGCTGGAGGACATGCATACATTCGCTAGCGCGCTTCCGGAGGTGGCACGCGCATACGACGGGATCTTCCTCCCTCACTTCGTGAAGCAAAAGCCGGTGAAGCCGCGTTCCGTCGACTGGGACTGGTTTCGCGAAGGAATCGCGCTCATGATCGACCGTGGCGTTCACTATCCGGGCATCGTGCAGACGCCGGATGGCAAGCTATCAACAACCGAGTTTCCCAATGCGGTCCGCCATGTGTTCCGGCCACGCCGGTCGGCCGATGACCCGGTGCTCTTCTCCGACTTCACGACGGGCACGTCTTTCGTCACCGAAGTGAGCTGGGCCGACTTACGCGCCGGTAAGGTGATCCCGCTGACCAGCGGCTAGAGGATGTAGCTCGACAGGTCGGAGTTCCCGGCGATTGACTCCAGCCGCTCGCGAACGTAGGCGGCGTCGATCACGATCTTGCCACCCTCCTCGGGCGCGCGGAACGCGATCTCGTCGAGCACGCGCTCGAGCACGGTGTGCAGCCGCCGGGCGCCGATGTTCTCGGTCTGCTCGTTCACGCGCATCGCGATCTCCGCGATCGCGGCGATCGCGTCGACGGTCACGTCGAGATCGACGCCGTCGGCGCCGAGCAGCGCCTTGTACTGGCCGATCAGCGCGTTCTCGGGCTGCGTGAGAATGATCTCGAAGTCCGCGGCCGTCAGCGACTCGAGCTCGACGCGCACCGGAAACCGCCCCTGCAGCTCGGGAATCAGATCGGACGGCTTGGACACGTGGAACGCTCCCGCCGCGATGAAGAGCACGTGGTCGGTGGAGAGCGGCCCGTGCTTCGTCTGCACCGTGCTGCCCTCGACGATCGGCAGGATGTCGCGCTGCACGCCTTCGCGCGAGACGTCGGGCCCGCGCTGTCCCTCGCGCCCCGCAACTTTGTCGATCTCGTCGATGAACACGATCCCGTGATCGCCCGCGCGGCGCAGCGCCTCGCGCTTCACGGCGTCGATGTCGATGAGCTTGTCGGCTTCCTGCTGCGCGAAGATACGCCGCGCGTCGGCGACCGTAACCTTCTTCTGCACGCGCTTCTTCGGAAGGAGGCCGCCGAGCATCTCGCTCATGTCGCCGCCCATCCCGCCTTGCTCGCCGCCGCCCAGCATGCCGATCGGAAGCTGCGCCGATTCCTCGACCTCGATGTCGATGACGCGCACGTCGTAAAAACCGCGCTCCACGTCCGCCTTCGCCCCGGCGCGAACGCGCGCGGCCTCATCGTCGGGCAGCGTGCGCGTCGCGGTCTGCGTCGCCGCCTGCTGCGGCTGCTGCGGCTGGCCGAAGTTCCCGAAGATCGAGCCGAACGACGCCGCGAACGGGTTGGACTGCTGCGCCTGCGGAGCGCGCGTCTCGGGGTGCAGGATGTCGACGATCCGCTCGACCGCGGCATCGTCGGCCGCGTCTTTGACGTCGCTGCGCCGCTCGTCGGACACCATGCGCACCGCCGCCTCGGCGAGATCGCGCACCATGGACTCCACGTCGCGCCCCACGTAGCCCACCTCGGTGTACTTCGTCGCCTCGACCTTGATGAACGGCGCGCCGGCGAGCGTGGCGAGCCGCCGCGCGATCTCGGTCTTGCCCACACCCGTCGGCCCGATCATCAGGATATTCTTCGGCGCGACCTCCTTACGAACGGCCTCGGGCAGGCGCTCGCGGCGATAACGGTTGCGCATCGCGACGGCAACGGCGCGCTTGGCGTCGCCCTGTCCGACGATGTAGCGGTCGAGCTCCGCGACGATCTCGCGGGGCGTGAGGTCTTGTGCAAGCTTGGTCACGGGAGTGTCAGTACCTGAACGTCGTCGTTGGTGTAGATGTCGATGCGCCCGGCGATGCGCAATGCCTCGCGCGCGATCTCGGGCGCCTCGAGCGAGGAGTGCGCCAGCAACGCCATCGCGGCGGCTTGCGCGTACGGTCCGCCACTACCGATCGCCGCAACGCCTTCGTCGGGCTCGATCACGTCACCGGTGCCGCTGAGCACGAACAGGTGCTCGGCGGTGCCGACGATCAGCAGCGCTTCGAGCCGGCGCAGCGCACGGTCCTGGCGCCAGTCCTTGGCAAGCTCGACGGCGGCGCGCAAGACGTTGTCCTTGTACGCGCTCATCTTGCCCTCGAACTTCTCGAGCAGCGTGATGCCGTCGGCGGCGCTGCCGGCAAAGCCGGCGAGCACTTTGCCCCCCGCAATGGTACGCACTTTGCGCGCACCGTGCTTCATGACGGTCTTGTCGACGGTTACCTGCCCGTCGCCCGCCATGGCGATCTTGCCGTCCCTGCGAACCGCACAAATCGTCGTCGACCGAATCTTCATCCAGGCTTGATACTCACCGCCGGACGCGACGGTTACACGCCGAGCGCCTGCACTGGTCGGTCCGGCGAGCGGACAGATCGTACGCCGGAACGGGGACGGCAGACCCGATCAGCACCGGCACGGCGTCGGACCAAGAACGTTGAAACGCTGAGGCGGGGGCTAGGCCCCGACCGAAATCGCGCGCCGCTCCGGCGCAACGTCGCCCGCGAACGCGTCGATCTTCGCGAGCGCGCGCTCGGCCATCTTCGTGCGGCGCAAACGCTTCTCGCGGATGGTCTCGTCGAGCGGAGAGAAGAACGTCCACGTGACGTTCGCCGGCTGGAAGTCGGCCGTCTGCGTGTTCTGCAGGTGCGCGACGACCGCGCCGAGCGCGGTGTCCGCGGGAATCGCGACGGCCGGCAGCCCGAGCCGTTCGCGCGCCGCGGCAATGCCGGCGATCGTACCGCAAGCGGCCGCTTCGACGTAACCCTCGGCCCCGGTGATCTGCCCGGCGAAGAACACGCGCGGGTTCGCACGCAAGCGCAGATCGGCGGTGAGCAGCCGCGGCGAGTCGATGAACGTGTTGCGGTGCATCACGCCGAGCCGCAGCCATTCCGCGTTCGCGAGCCCGGGCAGCTTCGCGAACGCCTCTTTCTGCGCGGGCCACGTCAGACGCGTTTGAAAGCCCACCAGGTTGAGCGCGGTGCCCGCAGCGTTCTCGTTCCGCAGCTGCACTACCGCATGCGGCGTCCTGCCGGTGCGCGGATCGCGCAACCCGACCGGCTTGAGCGGCCCAAAGCGCAGCGCGTCCTCGCCGCGCACGGCCATCTCTTCGATCGGCAGACAGCCTTCGAAATAGGGCACATCTCCCGTCGCCTCGTCGGTCTCGAAGCCTTTGGGCTGGTGCTTGGGCAGCGTGCGCAAGTCGTCGATGAACCGAGCGTACGTCTCGCGATCGAGCGCGATCTTCGAGACGGCTTCGTTCAGGCGATCGACGATGGCCT
>JAQBPK010000395.1 GCA_028287565.1 Vulcanimicrobiota bacterium | reverse complement strand
GCGGAACGGTGACGACGAACGCGACCGCCACCTCCTTGCCGGTCACCGGAATCCCGACGATCTCCGGCGCCTTCACCGACGTCGGCTGCGTCACCGACAGCGCGTTGGGCACGACCCCGTACGCCGCGTCGAACGCGAGCCGCTTCGTGGTGAGGTCGAGCTCGACGACTTGCTTGGTCGCGGGGTCGAGAATCGCGCGCGCGAACAGCTTCGCGCGCGGCTGCAGCGCCGTCGGCCCGCCCGTGTCGTAGTCGGCGATCTTCGGCGCCGCGGCGAGCTTGAACGCGTCGCCGCTCGTGAAGTAGACGTAGCCGTTGCGCACGTCGAGCAGCTGGCCCGTGACGCGCACGGGCTGGGCCTGTTGCGCGAGCGACGGGACCGCGAGCGCGGCGAGAACGAGGGCCGCGAGCAGCGCGGCGAGACGGCGTTTCATGGTGAGAACTGGATCCCGAACTGCGGCGTCCACCGCTCGTTGGCGAAGTTGAAGTAGTAGGACCGCGTCAGGTCGAGCAGCACCTGGCGCGAGAGCCGCACGCGCACGTCGGCCACCAGCTGCCACGGCGGCTGGCCGTACAAGCCCGGCACCGGCGCGGGCGTGTCGTAGTAGCGCGACAGCAGCAGGTTGAGCTCGAAGCTCTGCGTCGGCGTGTAGACGAGCGAGGCGTTGTAGCCGCGGGAGGTTGCGAGCCCGCGGAACGCCGCTTGGCCCGAGAAGGTCCCGAACTGCGTCGTGACCGTGTCGGGATAGGGCGTGTACGCGGCGAGCTGCTGGGAGCCCCAGTAGTCCTGCGTGGTCTTCACCTCGTACGCGAGAAAGTAGCGCAGGTGCTGCTGCTCGCGCGCGCCGGCGACGGTGAAGCGCAGGTCGCCGAGGTCGACGTGGTGCGGCAAGCTGAACCACGTGCGCTGGCGGTCGTACAGCCCGGTGAGCGACAGTCCGGCGGGGAGCTTCACCGGCGGCGTGTAGAGCGAACCGCCGGCATAGTGGTACCACAGCGTCGGCGGCCCGGGCTGCTCGTTGGGATAGCCGCCTTCGCCGTAAATGTCGTGCGCGTAGCCGACGCCGGCGCGCGGGCGGATGTAGAGCGGCGTCGTGCCGCGCACCAGCGTGGTCTGGCCGCCGGTGAACGTCAGCAGCCCGTCCGTCGGGTGCTCTTTCCAGCGCGGGTCGAACGTGAACGTCGGCGTGTTCAGATCGGTGAGGCCCTTGGGGATCCCGAGCAGGTACTGGTAGTAGTTGTCCTGCGTGTACGTCAGGTTCGAGCCGCGCAAGCCGGCGCTGAGCTGCAGCTGGCCGAAGCCCGCCGCGTTGTCGGGCCGCGTGAAGATCCCGGGCTGACCGGCCGACTCCTGCAGGAACAGCCGGCTCTCGAACTTCGGCGACCAGCGCTTGTACGCGATCAAGTTGTACTGGCGCTCGCCCTGCGTGAGCGGGTCGACGCCGAACGCGATCCAGTCCTGCGCCCACACGAAGTGCTGGTCGAACGCGAGATACGTGCCGTTGAACGCGTCGTTGCGAACGTGCAGCGCGCTCAGGCTGTGCGCCGAGCCGTTGAAGGGCAGGCCGATGTCGGCGCGCGCGCCGGGAAACGCGTTCTCGTAGAAGTGCGAGTTGGAGCCGAACGTCACCACGTAGCGCGGCAGCGGGACGTACACGCCGGCCGTGTAGACGCGCGGCGTGTTGAAGAGCACGTTGGTGCGCGGAACGATGCGCGCGCCGACCGCCTTGATGTACGCGCGCTCGCCGGTGAGGTCGGGGAAGTAATACGCGTCGCCGGGCTGCTCGCGCTGCGTGTCGGGATGCGTCCAGTCCAGGCCCGTGAACGTGGTGCGGTTCGGCGTGCCGGCGGCGGGCAGAAAGTACGAGCGGTCGAGATCCGGGTAGCCGGCGAACGCCGCGCCGGCTGCGTGAATCGTCGGCCCGTCCAGGTGCACGTCGCCGGCGATCAAGTAGCGGTTGAGCTTCAGATCCATCGTGAACGTCTGGCCGGTCACGACGGTGCCGTCCGACAGCCGCACCTTCACGCCGCCGTCGGCGGTCACGATGAACCGGTTGTAATAGAAGTCGACCGCACCGGCGGTGACGTCGAGGCTGGCCGGCGGGGTGGCCGAAGCGACCGACACGACGCTCCCGAAGAGAGCCGCGGCGAGCGCGAGGAGTACCAGAGCACGCATGTACGGCGTCACGCGTTCAGCGGTGCGGGAGGCGCGGTCCTGCGCCGGATGGAACCGCGTCGGACGGCATGCCGCGCATTCTCGCCTTCGTCATGGACTCCGCCGGCGTCGGTGCCCTTCCTGATGCGAACGCCTATCACGATTCGTCGAACGCCAACACGCTCGGAAACGTCGCGGAGCGGCTCGGCGGGCTAGCGCTTCCGAATTTCGAGCGGCTCGGGCTGGGACACGTCACCGGCATGCGCGGCTTGTCGCCTTCGAACGCGCCGGCCGCATCGGTCGGCCGCCTTCGGGAACGGTCGAAGGGCAAGGACACCATCACCGGCCATTGGGAGATGGCGGGCGTCATCACCGAGGTGCCGTTCCCGACGTACCCGGACGGCTTTCCACCCGAGGTGGTGGAGCGCTTCACCGCCATTTGCGGGAAGCCGCCGCTGGGCAACGTGCCGGCGTCCGGAACGGACATCATCGCGGAACTGGGCGAGGAGCACCAGCGCACGGGGCGGCCCATCCTCTACACGTCGGCGGACTCGGTGTTCCAGGTCGCCGCGCACGAAGCCACCGTTCCGCTCCCGACGCTGTACGGCTGGTGCGAGCGGGCGCGCGCGATGCTGGTGCCGCCGCACGAGGTCAACCGGGTCATCGCGCGGCCGTTCACCGGAACACCGGGGAACTACGCTCGAACGGCCAACCGTAGAGACTACGCGATCCCGCCTCCGCCGACGGTGCTCGACCGGCTCGAGCGATCGGGTGTGCCCGTGCACGCAGTCGGGAAGATTTGTGACATCTACAGCGGTCACGGGATCGCGTCGTCCGTCCGCGTCGCCGACAACGGCGAGGCGGTGGATCGCGCTCTCGATTTGGCCGAGGCTACGGATCACGGTCTGGTGTTCGTAAACCTGAACGACTTCGACACGAAGTTCGGCCATCGCCGCGACGTCCGCGGCTACGGCGACGCGCTCGCGCGACTGGACGCGCGGCTGCCGGAGCTCATCGCGCGAGTCCGGCCCGGCGACGCGCTGATCTTCACCGCCGACCACGGCTGCGATCCCACCCAGCCGGGGACGGACCACACGCGCGAGTACGTCCCGTACCTGGAGTACGGCCCGGGCCCGGGCCGCGAGCTGGGCGTCATCGAGGGCCTCGGGTACGTCGGCGAGCGCATCGAGGCGCTGCTGGGGACCGGCGGCAGGTGAGCGCCGTCGAGGTCAGGCAGGCGCCGCACCGCGATCTCGCCGACCTGCCCGTGGGGGTGCCGTTCCCTGCCGCCCCCGCCCGGCCCGGCTGGTACGCGCCGGCCAAGCGCACGATCGACGTCGGGCTCGCGCTGGCGATCCTGCTGGTGAGCTCGCCGGCGATTCTCGCGGCAACGGTCGGGATAATCCTGGTGAGCGGCGGCAACCCGTTCTACCGCCAGGATCGGGTCGGCCTCGGCGGCCGGCGCTTCCGCATGTTCAAGCTGCGCACGATGGTCCGCGGCGCGCACGCGATGCTGCCCGAGCTGCGGCGCTTCAACGAAGCGGACGGGCCCGTCTTCAAGATGCGCGACGACC
>JAQBPK010000360.1 GCA_028287565.1 Vulcanimicrobiota bacterium | reverse complement strand
TCGCTGATCGGCACGTTCTTCCTGATGAAGGTGCTCGGCTTCTCGATCAACACGCTGACGCTGTTCGGCCTGACGCTCGCGACCGGTCTCGTGGTCGACGACGCGATCGTCGTCATCGAGAACATCGCGCGCTTCATCCAGGAGAAGGGCATGCCGCCGCTCGAGGGCGCGCGCGAGGCGATGAGCGAGATCACGGGCGCCGTGCTCGCGTCGTCGCTGGTGCTGCTCGCAGTGTTCGTCCCGGTCGCGTTCTTCCCGGGCACGACGGGCCAGCTCTACAAGCAGTTCGCGCTCACGATCGCGTGCTCGATCACGATCTCGCTGTTCTGCGCGCTCACGCTGACGCCGGTGCTGTCGTCGCTGCTGCTCGGGCGCAACGTCCAGCGCGAGAGCCGGTTCTTCCGGCCGGTGAACGTGGTCATCAACGCGCTGCGCCGCGGCTACCACAACGCGCTGCCCTGGGTGATGCGCCGGCGCGTCTTCACGCTGGTCGTGTTCGCGCTGCTGCTGGCCGCGACGGGCTGGGTCTACACCACGACGCCGACCGCGTTCATCCCGGACGAGGACCAGGGCTTCGCGCTGGTGAGCGCACAGCTTCCCGAAGGCACCGCGATCGACGTGACGCACAAGGTGCAAAAAGACATCGAAGCCGTGCTGAAGGATCAGCCCGAGGTCTCCGACGTCTTCGACGTCGCGGGCTTCAGCTTCACCGGCTCGGGCTCGAACAAGATCACGATGTTCATCCGGCTCAAGCCGTGGGGCGAGCGGCCCGGGAAAGAGCACGTGCTCAGCGCGGTCAAGGACCGCGTGAACTACCGGCTGTTCACGGATTTCAAGGCCAAGCACCCGGACGTGCTGGCGTTTGCGATCCAGCCGCCGTCGATCCCGGGGCTCGGCTTCCAGGGCGGGTTCTCGTACGAGCTCGAGGATCGCGCGAACCGGGGCCTGCCGGCGCTGGAAGGGGCGTCGAAGGGGCTGATCTACCCGGCGTACGCGCCGAACTCGCCGGTCACCAGCGTGTACACGACGTTCCGCAGCGACAAGCCGACGATCCTCACCGACGTGAACCGCGACAAGGCGTCCGCGCTCGGCGTGTCGCTGCCGTCGCTGTTCAACACGATGCAGGTGTACCTCGGCTCGGTGTACGTCAACGACTTCGACCTCAACGGGAAGTCGTTCCGCGTGTACGTCCAGGCCGACACGCCATACCGCTCGCGCGTCGCGGATCTCGAGCAGATCTACGTGCGCAGCGCGAACCCGCTCTTCGTGAACGGCCAGCTCCAGCAGGCGCCGGCGATGCCGATCACCGCGCTGGTGAACATCAAAGAGATCAAGGCGCCGCCGGTGATCACGCACTTCAACCTCTACCGCTCGATCGAGATCAGCGGCGGGCCGAAGGCCGGCCACGGCTCGGGCGAAGCGCTGGGATTCATGGACAAGCTTGCGGCGAACTTGCCGCCGGGCTTCGCCACCGAATGGAGCGGGATCTCGCGCGAGCAGATCGAGGGCGGCGCGACCGCCGCGATCATCTTCGGCCTGGGCATCGTGTTCGTGTTCTTGGTGCTGTCGGCGCAGTACGAGTCGTTCGCCGACCCGCTCATCATCCTGCTGGCGGTGCCTCTGGCGCTGCTCGGCGCGATCGGCGGGCTGTGGGTGCGGGGGTTCTTCTCGGACGTGTTCGCGCAGGTGGGCTACGTCATGCTGATCGGGTTGGCGTCCAAGAACGCAATTCTTATCGTGGAGTTCGCTAACCAGCTCCGAGAACAAGGCATCGATACGGTGACCGCGGTGACGCGCGCGGCGGAGACGCGGCTGCGTCCGATCCTCATGACGTCGATCGCGTTCGTCCTCGGCGTGACGCCGCTGGTGTTCGCGACGGGCGCGGGCAGCGGCGCGCGCAACTCGCTCGGCACGGCGGTGTTCGGCGGCATGATCCTGTCGACGATCCTCAACCTGTTCATCACGCCGGTGCTGTACGTGTTCATCGCGCAGCTGGAGCACCAGTTCGGGTTCGATCGCGGCGGCCGCCGCAAGCCGCCGTCCGGCGGAAACGGCACGAGCAAGGACATAGCGGAAACGCCGCCTGCATCGCGCCCGGTGCGCGTCTAGCTAAACGAGATCGTGGCGCGGCGTCGGTGCGACGACGCTGCGCCGGGGACGCTCCCTGCGCGCATCCTGCGCTTCGGTCGCTCGGTGCTCCGTCGCTCTCGGCCTTCCGGGCCTCCGCGACTCCGCAACGCCCCCGCGCAGCGTCATCGCACCGACGCCTCCGGCGCGGTGGGTGCGAGATCAGCCTGCCAGGCGGCGTTCTTCGGAAATCGCTTTTGGATCGGGTTGATTGGTGTAGGCTTCGATTGCGTATTCAGCTAGCATGCGTTGGGCGTTGAAGTGGGAGGCGTTGAAGGCGATTGCTCCGCGCATCGTTGTTAGGTAGTTGTCGCGGTTGTGGGTGTAGGACGGTAGGATCGTGTGTTGGAGCAGCGTGTAGATTGCGTCTGCCGTGCGTTCGTCGTTGGTGCCCGTTTGGGCGTCGATCGACCAGCCCGTCGTTCCGTCTAGGGCGCCTTCGATCCACCAGCCGTCCATTACTGATAGGCTTGGGACGCCGTTTAGGGCTGCTTTCATGCCGCTTGTGCCGGAGGCTTCGTTCGGTGGGCGTGGGGTGTTCAGCCAGATGTCGGTGCCGGACGTCAGCGATGCGCCCCAGCTCATGTCGTAGTTTTCCACGTACACGATGTCGACGTTGCCCGCGAGCGCGTCCGCGCTGCCGACGATGTGCTGGATCATCGCTTTGCCGTCCCAGTCGCGCGGGTGCGCTTTGCCGCCGAAGACGATCTGGATGCCGCCGAAGATGCGCGCGATCGCGGCGAGGCGCTCCGTGTCGCGCAGGATCAGGTCGTTGCGCTTGTACGCGGTCGCGCGGCGCGCGATGCCGATCGTGAAGCGGTTCGGGTCGAGCAGCTTGCCGGTGGTGTGCGCGATGCGGTCGATGAGCGCGTGCTTCGCGGCCGCGTGCGCTTCGCCGATCTCCGCCAGCGGGATGCCGATGGCTTGGCGCAGCTGCCAGTTGTCGCGGCGCCAGCCGGGGAGGCGGCGGTCGAACAGATCTTGGAACGGCTGCGACGTCCACGTGCCGGCGTGCACGCCGTTCGTGATCGCCGAGATGCTCGCGCCCGGGAACATCGCGCGCGACACCTCGCCGTGCTTCATCGCGACCGCGTTGGTGAAGCGCGACGCGCGCAGCGCGAGGTGCGTCATGTTGAGCACGCCGTCGTCCGCGAGGTCCAGCGCGCGCAGCGTCGCGACGTGGTCGGCGTCGAGGACTTCGTGCACGAGGTCGAGACCGAAGCAGTCGTGGCCCGCCGGCACCGGCGTGTGCGTGGTGAAGACGCAGCGCTCGCGCACGCGCGCGAGATCGTCGAGCGTCGGAACGCCGTGCGCGTTCGTGCGCGCCTCTTCGAGCAGCGCGAGCACCAGCAGTGCCGAGTGGCCTTCGTTCATGTGGTACGTGCCGACGCGTTCGTGGCCGAGCGCGTGCAGCACGGCCACGGTGCCCAGGCCCAGCAGCGCCTCTTGCTCGAGGCGGTAGCGCGCGTCGCCGCCGTAGAGCGCGCGCGTGAGGCCGCGCGCGGCTTCGTCGTTTTCCGGGCGGTCGGTGTCGAGGAAGTACACCGGTATCACGTGGCCGTCCGCGCCTACGACCGGATAGCGCCATACGCCGGCGGTGACCGGGCGGCCGGCGATGCGCAGCGTCACGACGGGCGCGAGCTGTTCGAGCGCGGAGTCGGGGCGCCACGTCTGCGGCTCTTCGTGCTGGTCGCCCGACGCGTCGAGGTGCTGGCGGAAGTAGCCGTCCCGGTAGAGCAGCGTCACGCCGGCCATCGGGTATCCGGCGTCGGCCGCGGCGCGCACGACGTCGCCGGCGAGCACGCCGAGGCCGCCGCTGTAGGTGGCGACCCCGGAGGCAACGGCAATTTCCATCGAGACATACGCGACGAGCGGCTCGGTCATACTCTCCTAATCGGTTCGGCCGTCAGGCGGTTTCGGACGAGGGGCGGGCGGCGTACGCGGCCACCCAGGCGGCGGTGGTGTAGAGGCGGCCTTCGCGGCGGACGACGCGCAGGCGTCCGCGCTGGGCGGCCTTGTAGAGGCGGTCCGGGCGGCTTTCCGGCGCGAAGTCGGCCAGCGGCCGCAGCGCGTCGACCGGTTCGACTACGTCGCGCAGGCGTTCGAGGCCGCGGGCGAGCGCCGTTCCGAC
>JAQBPK010000350.1 GCA_028287565.1 Vulcanimicrobiota bacterium | reverse complement strand
GGCGCGGTGGCCGGGGAGCAGCGAGCCTGCGCCCGAGCACGCCGACAGCGCCGCCAGCAGGATCAGCGCCAGCGCGCGCGTCGCGAAATCCGAGAGTCCGAGGGGTCGGGGCATTGGCTTTGCAGGTAGCTCCTTCAGGGGCACGGCTGCTTCGGGCGAGGTATACCCCACGACCGGGGGATGGACACGCGCGCACCGGCGAAGACGGCGTGATCGCCGTCACTCGTTTGCTCAGCGCGCGCATCAACGACCGTCTCGTGCGGGCGGCGCGCTTTCCGTTCACGCTGATCGTCGCGCCCGCCGGCTTCGGAAAGAGCGTGGCGCTGCGCGATTTCGTGCAGACGGCGCGGCTCGACGCGGTGCGGTACGACGTCGCGCGCGAAGACCGCACGCTGATGGCGTTCGTGCACGGGCTCAGCGCCGCGCTCGAGCCCGTTGCGCCGAGCGCGCTCGCTGCGTTTGCGTCGATGCAGCAGCGGATGATGGGCGCCACCGCCCCGGTGCGCGAGCTCGGCGACTGGTTCGCGGAGCATTTGAAACGCACGGTGTGCACGATCGTGATCGACGACCTGCACTACGCCGCGGCGGACGCGGACACCGTCGCGCTGCTCGTCGATCTGGTGGAGCGCAGCGGCGAGCGCATCCGCTGGATCGTCGCGACGCGCAGCGACGCCGGGCTGCCGATCGCGTCGTGGATCGGCTACGGGCGCATGGACCTGCCGATCGGCGAGGACGATCTGCGCTTTACCGCCGACGAAGCGCTCGCGACCGCCGACGACACGGAAGCGGCCGCCGATCCCGCGGAGGTCGAAGCGCTGCGCGAGCTCACCGCCGGGTGGCCGATCGCGCTCTCGATCGCGCTGCGCACGAGGACGCACGCATCGGACTTGCGCGCAGCGGCGAGCGGAACGCGCGAGATGGTGTACCGCTATCTCGCCGAGCAGGTGTTCGCCGGGCTCAAACGCGGCCAGCAGCTTTTTTTGCTGCGGACGTGCGTGTTCCCGACGTTCGACGTCGGCATGGCGGAGGAGCTCGGCGCAACGCCTGAGTTCCTTGAGGAGCTACGCCGCTCGGTGACGTTTCTGAGCACGTCGTCCGATGCCGAATACCGCTACCACGATCTGTTCCGCGAGTTCCTCGAGCACGAGCTGCGGCGCAGCGGCGCGAGCGAATGGTACGGCGCGCACATCGAAGCGGGCGAGCTGCTCGAACGCCGCCGCGGCGCGGAAGCTTCGGCGCTCGGGCTGTTCGCGCGCGTGGGCGCGGTGGATCACATCGTGCGCGTCGTCGAAGCGCACGGGATCGTGCTGCTCGAGCGCGGCGAGAGCGAGCTGCTCGCGACGGCGCTGGATGCCGTGCCCGAAGCGGTGCGCCGGCAGCACGCCGCAGTGATCGGCGTGCGCGCGATGCTCGACGCGAACCGCGGGCGCTTCGACATCGCTGAAAACGGTTTCGTCGCGGCGATCGAGCGCGCCAGCGACGTCGAGCTGCGCGTCGCGCTGGTGCACCGCTACGCGATCGAGCTGGTGCGCCAGGGTCGCGACTGCATCGCGCTGCTCGAATCGTACGCGGCCGACAAAGCGCTTCCGCCGGCGCTTCGCACGCCGATTCTGGGCACGCTCGCGACGGGCTACGTTCGCGCGGGGCGCATGGACGATGCAATCGTGACCGTGCAGCGCGCGCTCGACTCGCTGGAACCGCTCGGCGACGAGCAGCGCGCGCGCATCTACCAGCAGGCGGCGTACGTGCACCAGTTCGCGCCGTCGCACACACGCGCGCGCACGTACGCGACACTTGCCGTCGAGCTCGCAACGGAGCGCGGCCTCTTCGAAGTCGCGGCGCGCGCGTACAGCGTGATGTACGCGCTGGTGAGCGGCGACGACGACGACCCGATCGGCGCGCTCGCGGCGCTCGACAAGCTCGAAGAGTGCGCGCGCAAGGGTGCGAGCCGCCAAGTGCGCTTGTTCGGCGTGGTTGAGTCATACGCGATCGAGGTAGACCGCGACGACGAAGCGGCGATCGAACGGCTGGAACGCGAGCTGCTCGATGATGATGCCACTGCGCGCAGCCACGGCGCACTGCTGCCGGCGCACGCGCTGCGCGCGTCGTGGGAAGGCGACTTCCGCCGCGCGTACGAGCTGCTCGCGGGAACTGCGGAACGCCAAGAGGTCGACGAACGCCGCGCGCTGCGCGCCGCGGAGACGGCGCTGTACGCGTTCGCAGCCGGCCTGAGCACTGAAGGCGAGGAGTCGCTGCGCTACGCGGTGGCCGCGCTGGAACGCTGCAAGATATCGCCGCGCGCCGTACGAGCGGAGCTCACGCTAGCGCTAACGGAACTGGTGCGCGGGCGCTCGTCCTCGGCGCACCGCCATCTCGCCGAAGCGGAGCGCAAGCTCGCACCGCAGATGCGCCGTTTGCGCGCGCTCGCCGGGGCGGTGAAAGCGATGGTGCGCGTGCAGCTGGAGCAAGCCGATCCCGCCACGCTCACGGCGGCGCTCGAACGCTTGCGCGGCGAGCACTTCGGCGGCATCGCGCGCCTGCTCGCGGCGCTCCCCGTCGCGCGCGCGGAAGAAGCAGGCTACGCGCAGCTGACGCCGTCCGAACGCGAGATTCTGCAACTGCTGGCAAAAGGCGCAAGCACGAAGGACGTCGCGGCAAAAACAGGCCGCAGCCCGCAAACCGTCGACACGCACATCCGCTCGATCTGCCGCAAACTAAACTGCAGCGGCCGCCGCGAAGCGGTGGCAATCGCAACGGCCGCCGGCTGGGTGAGCGTCTGAACGACTAGTCCGCGGCAGCGGCGAACGGAGGTTTCATGGAACCGCTCGATCTCGAATCACGACCGCCGCGCGGGCCGCGCGAGAAGCTGGCCGGGGTCTATTTTCTGCCGCGCACGATCGACAAGATGCGGGGCGAGCTGCCCGGCGGGAAGCCCGGCGACTACATCGTGACCGGCGAGAGCAGCATGAGCGCGTACGTGCTGCACAAGCTGCGCATCGACGTCGACGAGATGCGTGCGGTCGTCGCGCGCGCGGCCGACGAGGCGGAAGTCGAAACGTGGCTGCGCGAGCGGATCGATCCGGCAGCGGTCGAGCCGCTCAACGCGAAGCTCGAGAGCTCGCGCATGGACGCCA
>JAQBPK010000316.1 GCA_028287565.1 Vulcanimicrobiota bacterium | reverse complement strand
GGATCTTGTCGATGCGGCCCAACACGAACGTGTACGAGAAGATGCCGACGATGAGCACGACGGCCGCGGTGATCAGCGCGTTGTTGAACGAGCCGGTGCGCGCGACGATGATGCCGGTGATCGTCGGCGCGAAGAAGCCTGCCACGTTGTTGAGGAAGTTCATGATGCCGCCGACTTGGCCCGTGCTGTTGCGCGGCGCGATCAGCGCGGGGATCGACCAGCCCACCGGCGCGTGGAACGAGATGCCCGCGACCGCGATCGTGATCCAGGCGACCGCGACGTTGATGTCCTTCGTGTACGCGGCGCCGATCACCGCGAAGCCCATGATGAGCCCGACGATCAGCACCGTCTTGCGCACGCGATTGGGATCGGCGCCGCGCTTGATGAGGTAGTCGACGAGCCAGCCGCCGACGATCAAATCGGTAAGCGTACCGACGCCCCAGATCAAGAACACGTAGCCGCCCGCTTTAAGGATGTTGACGCCGAACGTGCTCTGCAAGTACGTTGGCAGCCACGTGAGCAGGAACGCGAACAGATAGCCGTACGCCGCGAAGCCGATCGTGAGCCCCCAGATTTTCGGCTGCGAGATCAGGTACAGCAGGCTCGCGCCGCGCGTCCGCTGGCCTTCCGGCGTCTCCGGCTCGCCGCCCCCTTCGCGAATGTACTGCGCCTCGGCGTGCGTGAGCCGCTTGTCCTCGCTCGGGTTGCGATAGAAGATGTAGAACAGCACGAAGAAGATCAGGCTTAGGCCGGCCGTCCACCAGAACATCCCGCGCCAGCCGAACATCACGAGCAAATACGCGGTGAACGCGACGCCGACCGCGTTCGACAGCTTCGCCGCCGCGTCGAACAGCGACGTCGCGCGGCCACGCTCGTGCTTGGGGAACCAGTAGCCCACCGCTTTCGCGTTGGCGGGGAACGTGGGCGCTTCGGCGAGGCCGAGGAACAGCCGCGCCGCGTAGATGGTCGCGAAGTTCGGCGCGATCGCCGTGCACACGGATGCGACGCTCCACAGGAACGCCGCGATCCGCGAGATCACGGTGACGCCGTAACGATCGAGGATGTAGCCGATGGGAATCTGCGAGAACGCGTAGACCGCGAAGAACGCGCTGCTGAGGATGCCGAACTCCGCCGGCCCCAGACCCAGCTCGTCGTGAAGCGGCTTGGCCGCGACCGACAGCGCGCCGCGGTCGATGTAGTTGATCAAGACGCCGAAGCCGAGGATCAGCGCGATCCCCCAGCGCAGGTTGGTGACTCGTTCGGCGGGTGCGATGATCTTGCGTTCCACGATGTTCCTCCGGCTACGGTCCGCTCGTACCCCAGATACGGCCGGCCGCGCTAAGATACATCGCGCTCCGTGACGAAGCGGGAGGGCGGTATGAGACGCACGCCGCTCTGGGTCTTCGTGGCCGCGGTTGGGGTTCAACTCGCGGCACTTGGGCTTTGCCTATGGGTGATGGAGCGCGGGCGGCGTCTCGAGATCGGCACCGACGACGAAGGCACGTCGGCGCTGCCGCCCGCCCCGCCGCTGAGCGAGCTCGACCGCTTCTTCGCGCGCGGCCGTGCCACGCCGGCGCCGCAGCGCGAGCCCGAAACCGTGACTGCGCGCGAGCCGGAGCCCCTCTCCGCGCGCGAGCCGGAGCCCTTGCCGGTGTTCGAGCCCGAAGCGATACGGGAGCCGGAGCCGGAGATCGTCCGCCCGGTTCCGGCGGTGGAGCCGCCGCCGCGGCCGGTCGCGGAGCCCGAGATCGTCGAGGCGGAAGACGTGCGCGAGACCCCGCGCCCGCGCGCCGGACTGCCGGACCCCAAGCCCTACCCGGCGCCGCGCCGGGTCGTGATTCGCTCCGTTCAACCGCCGGCCGCGCCCGCGCCGCTGTTCGGCCCGCCGCCCGACCGCCCGCCGGAGCTGCCGTCCGACCCGGACGCCGTCCCGCGCTACATCGCCGAGACGGCCGACGCAGCGACGCAGGTGGTGCGCGGCAGAACGGACGAGGGGCAGTTCGCCTTCGGATTCTATCCCGACGGGAACATTCGCTTCGTGGACGTCGACGGCGGCCGGTACGCCGGTAAGGCGGAAAGCGCTCGCGCGCGGATGCGCGAGGACGGTGGAACGCGCGCCTTCACCGTGCAGATCGGCGTCGCCGCGGACGGCCGCCTGCAGGCCACGTTCACGGGCGGGCCGCACGACGCGCGAACCTTTCCTTTGGAACCGCTCGCCGGATGGAGCGCCGCATGAACGTCCTGGACCGTCTCGACACGACGCTGCGCGTCGTGGGCGGCGCCCGCCTGGAAGGCAGCGTCGAAGTGCAGGGCGCGAAGAACGCGGCGCTGCCGATCATGGCGGCCGCGCTGCTCGCGCGCGGGAAAGTGACGCTGCACCGCGTTCCGCGCATCACCGACGTGTCGGTGATGTGGTCGCTGCTCGAAGCGCTCGGCGCGCGGCTGTCGCTGCACGGGCGCAACACGATCACGATCGACGCCGCCAACGTCAACAAAGCGCGCGCGCCGTACACGCTCGTGCGCAAGCTCGCCGCGTCGTTCGACCTGTGCGGCCCGCTGCTGGGCCGCTTCGGCCGCGCCGAGGTGCCGCTGCCCGGCGGCTGCGTGCTGGGCACGCGCGCGACCGACCTGCACGAAGCGGCGTTCCGCGCGCTCGACGCCGACGTCTCGGTGGCGCACGGCTATTTGATCGCGAGCGCGCGCAATTCGCGCCTGCACGGCGGCGAGATCGAGTTCCGCATGCCGTCGGTCGGCGCGACCAAGAACGCGATGCTCGCGTCGGTGACGGCCGAGGGCGACACGATCATCCACAATGCGGCAATGGAACCCGAAGTGGTCGACCTCGCGAACTTCCTGGTCGCGATGGGCGCGAAGATCGCGGGCCAAGGCGGCGACACGATCCGCGTGACGGGCGTGCCGGAGCTGCACGGCGTCGAGTACGAGATCATCCCGGACCGCATCGCGACCGGCACGCTGCTGCTCGCCGGCGCGATCACGCGCGGCGACGTCACGGTGCGCAAGACGCGTCCCGACGACGTGCTCGCGCTGCAGCTGTCGCTCGGCGAGTGCGGCGTGAAGGTGACCAACGGCGAGGACTGGATCCGCGTCCAAGCGGACACGGTCAAAGGCGGCACCGACGTCGTCACCGCGCCGCATCCCGGCTTCCCCACCGACCTGCAGCCGCAGATGCTCTCGTTCCTATGCACGGCGCCCGGCGTGAGCGTCGTCGAGGAGTCGATCTTCAACGCGCGCTTCTCGTACGTCAACGAGCTGGTGCGCATGGGCGCCGACGTGCGCGTCGCGATGGACAACAACACGGCGCTGGTCAAAGGCGTCGCGCAGCTCTCGGGCGCGCCGGTCGAAGCACCCGACATCCGCGCGGGCGCGGCGCTCGTACTGGCCGGTCTGGCGGCGGTCGGCGAGACGGAGATCATCGGCCTGGAGTACATCGACCGCGGCTACGAGCGGCTGGAAGAGACCCTCTCATCCCTCGGCGGCCAGGTGCAGCGCTCCAGCGGCATCATCCCGTTCAGCGAGCCGACGGGAACGTTCGAGACCAGCGTCTATCCCAGCGTCTGAAACAGCGGGCGGGGGCCGGCGTACGTAGCCGCATGAACGGATCGTTCGCGATGCGCCTGTTCGCCTTGGCCGCGGCCGTCGCCGTGGCGGCCGTCTTCTCGCCGCGCGTGCCCGCCGCCGCGGCGGGCGGCGACGTCGATGCGATCTTGCGCGCGTCCGGGGCCGCGATGCGGGTCGACGCGGCGCCGAAGATCCACACGCTGCGGCTGCGCGGGAGCATCAGGCTCGCGGGCGTGAACGGGACGGCCGACGGTTGGCAGGATGTGCGCGACGGGCGGTTCGCGCAGTACGTGGATGCCGGACCCGTCGGCGGTGCGCAAGGATATGACGGAATGCGCGCGTGGAACCGCGACACGAGCGGCGTCGTGTGGGACGATGCGAGCGCGCAAGCGCGTTACGGCGCGCTCGACCAGGCGTACCTCGGCCGCTATCTGCTATGGACGCCGGGTCGCGGCGGCGCCGCGGTAACGTCGAGCGGTCAGAAAGTGGTCGGCGGCCGCCGTTACGACGTGCTGCGCGTCACGCCGAAGGGTAGTCTTCCGTTCGAAGTCTGGATCGAGGCCGTCTCGCATCTGCTCGCGCGCACGATCGTCGTTCTGGGCAACTCGACGACCACCACCGCATTCTCCGACTACCGCCCCGTGCTCGGCTTGCGCGTTCCGTTCGCGCAGCAGATCGACGCCGACGGCAACGCGTCCACGTTCCTCGCATCGCGCGCGGACGTCGACGATCCCGGCGCCGACGTTGCGCTGCGCCGCCCCGTTCAGCACGTCACCGACGTGGTCATGCCGTCCGCGGCGACGGTGATCCCCTTCGAGCTCGTCGACAACCACGTTGCGCTGAACGTCTCGCTCAACGGAAAGGGACCGTTCCGGTTCATCTTCGACACCGGCGGTTCGAACATCGTGGACGCCGACATCGCGAAGCAGCTGCATCTCGGAGCATCCGGAACTGCAACGGGCAGCGGCGTCGGCGCGGCGACCGAAGCGCTGCAGTTCGCGACGGTGGACGCGCTCGGCGTCGGCGAGGCGACGTTGCGCAACCAAGTGTTCGCGGTCGCGCCGGTGCACGCGGGCTTCGGCGTCTCGAGCGGCAAGCCGGTCGACGGCCTCATCGGGTTCGAGGTGCTCGCGCGCTTTCTCACGACGTTCGACTACGGCAAGAACCAGGTCGTGCTGCGCACGCCGGCGACGGTGCCGCCATCGCCGCTTGCAGCAACCTCGCCTGCGGGAGCCGTGGTTCCGTTCACGTTCAACGGACAGCATCCGATGATCGAGTGCGTCATCGCCGGATTTCCGACGTCGTGCGTGCTCGACACCGGCAGCCGGCTGTCGCTGAGCGTTTTGTCTCCGTTTCTCGCCGCGCATTCGTCGATCGCGCCGGCAAACGCGACCGCGGTCGGCGCGAACGGGTTCGGCTTGGGCGGCGCGTCGCTCGGGCGCCTCGGCCGCACGACGCTGCAGATCGCGGGCTATACCGTCCCCGACATCATCACCGATCTGAGCGCGCAGACGCGCGGCTCGTTCTCCGATCCGTTCTACGGCGGAAACGTCGGCGCCGGCGTGCTCAAGCGGTTCGCGGTGACGTTCGACTACGCGAACCAGACGGTCACGTTCGTGCCGAACGCGGCGTTCGCCGAGCGCGAGACCTACGACCGGTCCGGCATGTTTCTCATCACGCAAAGCGGCAAGATCGTCGTCGCGGACGTGCGCCCCGGGACGCCCGCCGCGCAAGCCGGATTGGCGCGCGGCGACGTCATCACGACTGTCGCCGGCAAGAAAACCGCCGTGCTCGGGCTGGCCGCGATCCGCGATCAGCTCCGCGCCGCGCCGGAAACCACGGTGCCGCTGGGCGTCACGGCGAAGGACGGTACCGCGCGCACCGTCACCCTCACGCTCAAAGACTACGTGTAAGCGCGCACACCGAGCGGGCGCCCCTCGACTCCGCCTACCGTCACACCTGCTGAGGAATCGCGGCCCGGGAGCCGAACGTCCAAGAGCCGTTTTCAACAACGGCGCCGTCGCCATGCGCGCAAACGCTGGTGCAGGACGGCGCCAGTCCGGGAGTCAGTGTCATCGACATCGGGATCGATCTGGGTACCGCCAACGTCCTCGTCTACGTCAGGGGCAAAGGTATCGTGCTGCGCGAGCCGTCCGTGGTCGCCAAGGACGTTCGCACGAACCGCACGCTGGCCGTCGGCGAAGAGGCGCGGTTGATGCTCGGCAAGACGCCGAGCAACATTCAGGCGATACGCCCTCTGCGCGACGGCGTGATCGCGGACTTCGAAGTCACCGAAGCGATGCTCGGCTACTTCATCAAGAAGGTCACCCGGCAGCGCTCGTTCTGGAGCACGCTCTTTCGGCCAAAGCCGTCGGTCGTCATCTGCGTCCCCGCCGAGATCACCTCGGTCGAGGAGCGCGCGGTGCGCGACGCGGCCAAGCTCGCCGGCGCGAAGTCGGTCGACATCATCGAGGAGCCGATGGCCGCGGCGATCGGCGCCGGGCTGCCGATCGACGGCCCGTCGGGCAACATGGTCGTCGACATCGGCGGCGGCACGACCGACGTCGCCGTGATCTCGCTGGGCGGAATCGTCGTGTCGCAGTCGATCCGGGTGGCCGGCAACAAGCTCGACGAGGCGATCATTCGCCACATCCGGCGCGTGTACAACCTGATGATCGGCGAGCGGACGTCCGAGGAGATCAAGATCAAGATCGGGTCCGCCTACCGCCTGGAGCAAGAGCTCGCGATGGAGATTCGTGGCCGCGACCTGATCAACGGGCTGCCGAAGACCGTGAAGATCACGTCCGAAGAGGTGCGCGAGGCGCTGTCCGAGCCGGTGCAGGCGATCGTCGAAGCGGTCAAGGCCGTGCTCGAGAAGACGCCGCCCGAGCTGGCGGCGGACATCATCGACCGCGGCGTGATCCTGACCGGCGGCGGCGCGCTGCTGCGCGGGCTCGACACGCTGCTGGGAGAAGTCACAGGGATCCCGGTTATCGTCGCGGAGGACCCGATGTCGTGCGTCGCGATCGGCACCGGCCAGCGCGTCGGGTACACCGGATCGATGCGCTTCTAACGCCGATCGCGACACCTCCGCTGCCGCGAGATCGTTCTAACGCTGTGATGACCCGTCGCTCCACGCTTTTGCGTCTCGTGCTTCCGCTCGGCCTTGCGCTCGCATGCGGTGCGGCGGCATTCGCCGCCACTGCCCCCGCGCCGAACGCGGGTGCGGGCGGGCTCGCGACGCCGGACTACCGCATCGAGACCGACGAGACGCACTGGAACTTCAACAGCGGCGACTTCACGATGCCGCACCGCGTGCGCTTCTTCCGCCCGGGCACCGACGCGGTGAGCGACAAGGCGACCGGCAACTCGAAGCAGGGGACCGCGACGCTGATCGGCAGCGTCGTCGTGCACGACAGCGGGAATGCTGCCGAGTCGGCCGGAGGCGGCGCGTACAGCGGCAGCGGGCCCGCGACGCTCACGTGCGACAAGCTCGAGATCGACTCGAAGCAGAAGCTCTACGTCGCGACCGGCAACGTGCATTTCTCGCAAGGTTCGCGCACCGGCACGTCCGAGCGCGCGGTTCTCGACCGCGCCAGCGGGAAGCTCCATCTCGAAGGCAGCGTGCACCTGAGCGACAACGGCTCGACGCTCACCGCGAACTCCGTCGACTACAACCTCAACACCAAGGACGCCGAAGTGCACGGCGGACCCGCCGTGATGACGCAGCCCGCGAACAAGACGGCCGCCCCGCCGGGTCCGTCGCCCGCGCGCTCGGCGCCCGC
>JAQBPK010000291.1 GCA_028287565.1 Vulcanimicrobiota bacterium | reverse complement strand
GAGCAGGCGACGTCCACGATCGCCGGCGATCTCTTGTCGATCGGGCTCAACGAGCTGCCGCCGTCGTACTACGCCGACCTCGCGAAGCGCTACCAGCGCATCACGGCCGCCGACGTTCAGCGCGCCGCGAAGACGTACTTCCACCCGGATAATCTGGTGGAGGTCCGCACCGGACCGAAGACGTGATCCGCACGATCCTGGCCGGCATGCTGGCCGTACTTCCCGTCGCGGGCGCGGCGCAGTCTCCGTTGCCAGCGACGGTCTCTTCATCTCCCGCCGCCGCGCCGACCGCGGCGGCGCCTCCGGTCGCGCAGCGCACGCTCGCGAACGGCCTGCGCGTCGTGGTCGTCGAGGACCATGCGGCAGCGGTCGTGCAAACCGCGATGTGGTACCGTTTCGGGTCGCTCGACGAGATGCGCGGAAAGACGGGGCTCGCGCACGGCCTGGAGCACATGATGTTCCGCGGGACGCACGCCGTCTCGGGCGGCGGGCTGGACGACGTCGCCGCGCGGCTCGGCGCCGCCGTGAACGCCAACACCGCTGAAGACTACACGCACTACTACACCGTGCTCCCCGCGGACAAAGCGGAGCTCGCGATCCGGCTGGAAGCGGATCGCATGCGCGGCTTGCTGCTGCGCGAGTCCGACTGGGCCGTCGAGAAAGGCGCGGTGCTCTCGGAGTACGACAACGACTTCTCGCAACCGGTGTTCCGCCTGACGAGCGCGGTGCGCGCGCAGCTGTGGTCCGGCTCGCCGTACGCGCACAGCGCGCTCGGTGAACGCGCCGACGTGGTCCGCTCGACCGCCGCGGACCTGCGCCGCTACTACGACGCGTGGTACGAGCCGCGCAACGCGACGCTCGTCGTGACGGGGGACGTCGTTCCCGACGCGATCTTCGCCGCGGCGGAGAGGTTCTTCGGGCCGATAGCAGCGACGCCGCCGCGCCCGCAGACGGCGCCGCCGGTCCCGGTCGCCTCGCCCAAACCGAACCTCGCGCTCACCGGCGAATATCCGTACGCGGTCGTCGATCTCGCGTACCGCATTCCGGGCGATCTCGACCCCGACGCCGGCCCGACGCAGCTCTTCGCGAACTTGATCAACAACGAGCGCTCCGCGTTCTACAAAGCGCTGGTCGTGTCGAAGCGCACGGTCGGATACACCGCGTATCCCGACACGGCGCTGCACGCGGGCATCTTCCACGTGCTGCTGTACGTCACGCCGGGCGTGAAGCCGGAGAACGCGCGAGCCGCGTTCGAGTCGACGCTCGCGCAGGTGCGCTCGAACGGCGTCGATCCCGACTTGCTCGCCGCGGCGAAGACCGCGTTCGCGCGCCAGGGCGTGTACGCACGCGACTCGATCGCGGGCCTGGGCGACCGGTTCGGGTACGCGTACGGCGTCGAAGGCCACGACCCGGCGGTGGACGACGCGCTCATGGCGTCGATCGATCCGGCCGTGATGAACGCCGCCGTCGCGAAGTGGTTCGGCGCGCCGCAAGTCGCGGGCGTGCTGCGCCCGCGCGCGACCAAACCGGGCGCGGCTCCGGGCGCGGCGCCGAGCAGCGGCGTGAGCGACGACTTCTCCAAGCGCGCGCCGGCCGGCCCGATCGTCGTCGCACCGTGGGTGCGCGACGCGCTGCGCGAACCGCCGCGCATTGCGAGCCACGTCGACCCGCGCACGTTCACGCTGCCGAACGGCTTGCGCCTGTACGTGCAGCCCGTGCGCACGAACCCGACGGTGTTCGTGAGCGGAAACATCGAGCTGTCACCGTCGTTCGATCCGCCGAATCGCAGCGGTCTGGGCGGACTCGCGTCGTCCTTGGTCGCGTACGGCAGCGCGAAGTACGACTTCGAGGCGCAGCGCAAGCTCACCGATGCGCTCGGCGCGGACGTCCAGCTCGGCGCGACGTTCAGCGCGCACGGCCTCACGCGCAACCTCGACCAGTTGCTGGACCTGCTGGCCGACGGCGTGCGCCGTCCGGCGTTCCCTGACAAGTACGTCGCGCTGGTCAAAGCGCAGGAGATAGCGTCCATCTCGCAGCGCGACGCGAACCCGGATTACCGCGCGGACCGCGCGTTCGCCTCGCTGCTCTATGCGCCGGGCGACCCCGCGTTGCGCCAGGCGACGATCGCATCAGTGAGTTCGATCGACGCACCGGCGCTGCGCGCGTACGCGGCGCGCTACTTCCGCCCGGACCGCACGACGATCGTGGTCGCCGGCGACGTCGACCCGGATTCCGTGCGCGCCGCGATCGACCGCGCGTTCGGCGACTGGGCGAACGCCGGTCCGCGGCCGACCGTCCACGCGCCGCCGCTTCCGAAAGCGCGCAGCGCGGCCCGCTACGTCGCGGCCGAGCGTGACTCGGTCAGCGTGCGGATGGGTCAGCCCGCGATCGCGCGCACGTCGCCGGACTTCTACGCGTTCAACCTGCTCAACGGCGTGCTGGGCGCGGGCGGCTCGTTCGACACCCGCCTGATGCACGAGATCCGCGAACGGCGCGGGCTGGTCTACGGCGTCTCGAGCAGCCTCGCGGCATCACGCGAGCGCGGCATCTTCGAAGTCGACCTGAGCGCAAGCCCGCAGAACCTCGCGGCCGCGGTCGCCCTCGCGCGCGCGGAAGTGCGCCGCCTGACGCGCGAGCCGGTAACGGCGAGCGAACTGGCGCGCACGAAGCAGAAGCTGATCGCGAGCACGCTGGTCGGTGAGGAATCCACCCAAGCGATCGTCGAGCGCGTCGACAACATCGCGCGCAACCGCCTCCCGGCGAACTACTACGCAACGCTCACGCAGCGCTACGCCGGCCTGGACGCAGCACGCCTGCTCACGGTGGCGAAGCGCTATCTTCGCCCGGACGGATTCATAACGGTGTACGAAGGCCCGGTCAGCCCGGCGCGCCGCTGAGCGCGCTACGGGGCATCACGACAAGCGCAGGTCCAGGCCGTGCGCCTCCGATGGCAAGACGTCGCGCCACTGCGCGATCAGCTCACGGTATGCCGTGCCGACAGGGCGCAGCTTGCGGTCCAGATCCGCGAGTCCGAGCGGGTTCACGCGGCCCGCGTCCTCGCGCAATGTCGTGTCCCAGTCCACCTGATCGGTCACACTGTACCAGGTGAACCCGAGCACCGGGACTCCGTCCTGGTTGAGGCGGTGCACGTTCGCCCATTGCTTGTGCAGCCAGCTCGTGGCGAGCTTAGCGTCGGGAAGGTTCGTCTCGGTGTGCATCACCGGGATGCGGTACCGCTCGTAGTACTGGTGCGTGATCACGTAGTAGCCGAAGATCTCGCCCGACGGTTCGATGCGGCCGTCCGCGTGCACGAGGTGCTCGTTGGTGATGTAATAGTCGTTGCCCATGATGCACCGGCTCACGAGGTGGTTGTTGCGGAACCAGTGGAACTGGTCGCGCGTCATCCCGTTGTCGAGGATGTAGTCGTACATCGTGACGTCGATCGAGTGCCCATAGGTGAAGTCGAGCGCCAGGAACCGCTTTTCGTTGAGCAGGCCGGCCGGGGTGCGCGCATCGGGGTTCTCGGCGTGAAAGTACTCCGACGACTCGCTCTGAATGAACACGGCGTCGTCGCGCTCGGCGAGGATCGCGTGCATCGCCAGCATGTTAGCCTTGCATAGATTTCGCAGTGCAGTGACGAAGGACCGGTCGTCGGAGCGGCACTCATTCCACCAGCCGTACTGCGCGGAGAACGTCGCGGCGATGTAGATCTCGTTGACCGGCGTGTAGAACCGCACCCACGGAAAGCGCTTCGCGAACGCGCGCGCATACTCGGCGAAGTATGCCGGCCAGTCGTCGTTCTGAAAGTCGCCGATCCAGTCGGGGACGCCGAAGTGGCAGAGGTCCACGATCGGCGTGATCCCGAGCCGCTGGAGCTCCGCGAACGTCTCGTCGGCGAATGCCCAGTCGTACCGCGCCGGACCAGCGTGCGTGCGGTAGAGCGGCGGACCGTAACGCAGGAAGTCGATCCCGAGTTCCTTGACGAGCGCGAAGTCCTCCCGCCAGCGCTCGTAGTGCCCGCACTTGGCGAACTCGTCGATGCGCCGCCGCGAGCCATCCGGCAAGTGGATCACCGGATAGCTGCCCTCGATCCCGGTCGCGAACATGAACCGCACCGCCGCCTTGTACCCGCAGGACCCACGATCCCCGCGGACCGACGCCGCTTAGAACGCAGCGATGCGGCGCAGGCCTTCTTCGAAATCCTCGATCGGTGCAACCCAGCTCAGGCGAAGCCAGCCTTCCAGCGAGTCGCCGAAGATGCGCCCGGGGATCGCAACGACACCGCGGTTCTCGACCAGCTCCATCGCAGCCGCCAGTGAATCGTGGCCGCGTGGAAGCTTCACGCATGCGTAGAACGCACCGTCCACCGGCACGTATCGCAGGCCGCTTGCGTCCAGGGCCGCGATCACGCGCGCGAGCTGCTCGCGGTACCACGCGGACTGCTCCTTCAGCGCGCCGGGCTCGCCGAAGATCTCGTATGCCACGCGCTGGCCGAACGCGCTTGCCGTGGACGTCACGTACGAATGCGTCTTGTTCAACGCTTCGATTGCGCCGTCGGGGGCGAGGAGCCAGCCGATCCGCATCCCGGTCAGCGCGTTCGATTTCGAGAGCGAGTTCGCCACCACCGTGTGTGGGTAGTATTGCGCGACGTAGCCCGGGTCGTCCACGTACGTCAGCTCACGGTAGATCTCGTCCTGCAGCACCCACACCGGCGGGCCGCCGCGCGCGAGCAATCCCTCCGCCAGGCGGCGCGCGCCCGCGTCGTGCAGCACGCGGCCCGTCGGGTTTGCCGGCGAGGCGATCACGATGACGCGCGTCGCTCGGTCGACCGCGTCGAGGATCGCGTCCGCGTCGTAGCGGAAGTCTTCGTCCGCGCGCATGTGCACGTGGCGGTACGCGACGCCTTCGAGCTGCGCCATCTTCGCGTACGCCGGGAACGACGGGTCGGCGATCAGCAGCTCGTCTTTCGCCGGATCGAGCAGCGTCTTGATCGCGACGTACACCGCTTCTTGCGAGCCGGTCGTCACGCAGACGTTGCGCGCGTCCGACATCCCAGGATACGCGTAGTGCGCGGCGATGCGCTCGCGCAGACCGAGATCGCCGGCGTTCACCGTGTACTTCACGCCGTGCTCCGCGGCCCAGCGCGCCGCCGCGTCGATGAAGCGCTGCTGCGGCAGCAGCGTCGGCTCGCCGAGCCCGAGATCAATCGACCCGGGCTTCTTCTTCGCCGCGATCGCGCGGATCAGCGACGGCTCGATCGCAGCGACACGCGGGTTCACGACGCGGGCCGGTGCTCTGCGATCGAGGCGGCGACCCAGTTCGCTTCCGCTTTCGTCAATCCGGTGACGCCAATGGTCCGCTTGCCGTATTCGAACTGCAAACCCTCGTCCGGGATCTGCATCGGCCTCTTGATCGCGTCGCTCGCCGTCATCCTGCGCACGTACCGCAGCTCGTACGGCGATACGCGCGTGAAGAACCACAGGCGCGTGACGACGAACAGCGTCTCGCCGGTGCATATGATGAAGCGCTCGCCGATCGTCATCGCCAGGCGCGTCGCAAGAACGCGCAGCACGACGATCTCGCCCACGAGCGCGAAAATCAGCCAGGCGCCGATCGACAGCGTCGGCGCGAGCGTCTCATTTTCTTTGGGGAGCGTCGTGACGAGCATCGTCGCGGCCGCAACGATCCCGGCAGTCCATCCGGTCAGCCAGAAGGCCAGGAAGAGCGAGATGCCGATGCCTTTGAGCGTGGGCGGAATCCGAAAGACCAGCGCATTGCCCGACACGCGGTACGCGATCTTCGTGTCGAACGGCGCCTCCGCGAGCGCCGTGTCGGTGGCCGCCGCGCCCGCGGTCTCGGAGGTCGTCGCGACGCCGCGTCCCAACCCGGCGGTCAGCGCCTCGAGCTCGAAGCTCGACAACGCCGCGCCCGACGCCGGAGCCGCCGATGCGTCGCGCAACGCTACACCGCGACCTCGTACTCGCGCAGTGCAGCATTGAGCGACGTTTTCTGATCCGTCGATTCGCTGCGCTCGCCGATGATCAGCGCGCACGGCGTGCCGAACTCGCCGGCGGGAAAACGCTTCGGCAGCGTGCCCGGGATGACGACGGCGCGCGGCGGCACGTAGCCTTTGGTCGTCACGGCTTCGCTCCCGCGCACGTCGACGATCGGCGTCGACGCCGTCAGCACGACGCCCGCGCCGAGCACCGCCTCGATGCCGACGCGTACGCCTTCCACCACGATGCAGCGCGAGCCGACGAACGCGCCGTCCTCCACGATTACCGGCATCGCTTGCGGCGGCTCGAGCACGCCGCCGATGCCGACACCGCCGCTCAAGTGCACGTTCTTGCCGATCTGCGCGCACGAGCCGACGGTCGCCCACGTGTCGACCATGGAACCGTCGTCGACGTACGCGCCGACGTTCACGTAGCCCGGCATGAGGATCGCTCCCTTGCCCAGATACGAGCCGTAGCGTGCGACCCCCGGCGGAACGCACCGCGCGCCGAGCTTCTTCCAATTCCGTTTCGTGGGTAACTTGTCGTAGTACGAAGGGAGACGATAGCGAAACTTCACCGGATCGAGCGACCCGGCCGTCTTGGCGAACGCATCCTCGACGATGCGCGCATTGTCGAAACGCGCGAACGAGAGCAGGATCGCTCGCTTGACCCACGGGTGCACGATCCACTCGCCGTCGACCGGCTCGCACACGCGCAGCTTGCCGGTGTCGAGCAGATCGAGGACCTCTTCGATCACGCGACCCGCCTTTTTCTTGACCGCGCCGGGCTCGGTGGCGAGGCGCTCCTCGAGCTCGACGACCCGCGCTTCCAGACTTCCATCCATCGCCCGGGGCGTTTCCCAAGCACACGGTCCTCCCCTCGCCCGGCCGGGGCGGGGGCCGGAGCCGTCAGCGATGAACGCGCTTTCCCCGGTCTCCAGGAGACGACGTGAACACCCCAGCCGACGACCTACGCATCAACGCAATCCGTTTTCTCGCGGTCGACGCGGTCCAGCAAGCCAATTCCGGCCATCCCGGACTGCCGCTCGGCGCGGCGGCCGCGGCGTTCGCGCTCTGGACGCGCCACCTGCGCTTCAACCCGGCCGACACCGCCTGGTTCGACCGCGACCGCTTCGTGCTGAGCGCCGGGCACGGCTCGGCGCTGCTGTACGCGCTCCTGCACCTCACGGGCTACGACCTCACGCTCGACGACCTCAAGGCGTTCCGCCAGCTGGGAAGCCGCACGCCCGGCCACCCGGAGTACCACCACACCAAGGGCGTCGAGGTCACGACCGGGCCGCTCGGCCAGGGCTTCGCGAACGCGGTCGGCATGGCGATCGCCGAAGCGCACCTCGCGGCGATCTACAACCGGGATCAGACGATCGTCGACCATCACACCTACGTGCTCGCCGGCGACGGCGACTTGATGGAAGGCGTCGCGTCCGAAGCGGCCTCGCTCGCCGGCCACCTGCAGCTCGGCAAGCTGATCGTGCTCTACGACGACAACAAAGTCTCGCTCGCCGCGGCGACCGACGTCACGTTCACCGAAGACGTCCGCGAGCGGTTCGAAGCGTACGGCTGGAGCACGCTGGAGGTCGGACCGGAGTCGTCCAACGACGTCGAAGCGCTCGACCGCGCGATCGCGCAGGCGAAGGCCGACACGCTGCGCCCAACGCTCATCGCGATCCGCACGACGATCGGCTACGGCTCACCGGAAGCCGGCACGTACAAGACGCACGGCGAGCCGCTCGGCAAGAACATGGAAGCCACGCGCAAGGCGCTGCACTGGGACTACCCGCCGTTCACCATTCCCGACGAACCGGCGGCGTTCTTCAAGGAAACCGGCGCGAAGGGCGCCGGCCTGCAAGCGGAGTGGAACGCGCGCTACGACGCGTGGAAAGCGGCGAATCCGGAGCTCGCAGCGCAGTTCGAGCGCGCGCGCGACGGCAAGCTGCCCGCCGATCTGCCGTGGCCCACGTTCACCGAAGAGAACGGCAGTGTCGCGACGCGTGATGCGGGCGGCACCGTGATGAACGCGATCGCCGCGGCGCTTCCTGAGCTGCTCGGTGGTTCGGCGGACCTTGACCCGTCGACGAAGACGTATCTCAAAGGACAAGGCGATCTCCAGCCGGGGAACTACGCGGGCCGCAACATCCACTACGGCGTGCGCGAGCACGGGATGGCGGCGGCGTCGAACGGGATCGCGATCCACGGCGGGCTTTTGCCGTTCAGCGCGACGTTCTTCAACTTCCTCGACTATCTCAAACCCGCGTTGCGTCTGGCCGCGCTCAACCAGATTCGCGAGATTTTCGTGTTCACGCACGACTCGGTGTTCCTGGGCGAAGACGGTCCGACGCACCAGCCCATCGAGCAGCTCGCGATGCTGCGCGCGACGCCGAACGTGATCGACCTGCGCCCCGCCGACGCGCTCGAGACGCTGGAGGCGTGGACGTACGCGATCCAGCCGAAGACGGGCCCGTCGGTCATCGTGCTGACGCGCCAGAAAGTCCCGTTCCTTGGCGCGCGCGATGCCGCTGTAACGCGCGGGGCGTACGTGCTGCACGAGCCAGACGGCGGCGTCGATTTGATCCTTATCGCGACGGGCTCGGAAGTGCACCTCGCGGTCGATGCGGCGAAGCTGCTCGCGGCGAAGGGTACCAAGGCGCGCGTGGTGTCGATGCCGTCGTGGAAGCTGTTCGACGCGCAGGACGACGCTTATCGCGCGAGCGTCCTTCCGGCCGACGTGAAGGCGCGCATGTCGATCGAAGCCGGGGCGACGATCGGCTGGCACAAATACGTCGGCGACCGCGGCATCGCGTACGGGCTCGACCACTTCGGAACGTCGGCGCCCGCGCCCGCGATCGCACAAGAATACGGCTTCACGCCCGAGCACATCGCCGACGTGGCCGCCGGCCTCCTCGCGAACGTCTGAGAAAGAAGAGAGAATCAGCATCATGGGAGATCAGCTCCGCGAGCTCGCGAACGTCGGGCAGAGCATTTGGCTCGACAACATCCGGCGCAGCATGTTTGCCTCGGGCGAGCTGCAGCGGCTCATCGATCTGGGCCTGCGCGGGATGACGTCGAACCCGACGATCTTCGAGAAGGCGACCGGCAGCGGCTCAGATTACGACGAGCAGCTGCGCACGCTGGTCGACGAGACCGATCCGGTGAAGGTGTTCGAGGCGATCGCAATCCGCGACATTCGCAGCGCGTGCGACCTCTTCCATCCGGTGTGGGAAGAGACGAACGGTCTGGACGGCTACGTGTCGCTCGAAGTATCGCCGACGCTCGCGCACGACTCCCAAGGGACGATCGAAGCCGCGCGGCGCCTATGGCACGAAGTCAACCGCCCGAACCTCATGATCAAGATCCCTGGCACAGCCGAGGGCGTTCCGGCGATCAAGGCGACTATCGCGGCCGGCATCAACGTCAACGTGACGCTGCTGTTCTCGGTCGACCGCTACGAGGCGGCGGCGAACGCGTACATCGAAGGGCTCGAAGAGCGCGCCGCCAAGGGCGAGCCGATCGACCGCATAGCATCGGTCGCGTCGTTCTTCGTCTCGCGCATCGACAACAACGTCGACAAGCTGGTGCAAGCGCGCATCGACAAGGGCGAGCATCAGCTGGAGCCGCTGCTCGGCAAAGCCGCGATCGCGAACACCAAGCTGGCCTACCAGCGTTTCCTCAAGCTGTTCGGCGGCGACCGCTTCGGCGCGCTCAAGGCGAAAGGCGCGCATGTGCAGCGCCCGCTGTGGGCATCCACCTCGACGAAGAACCCGGCGTACCCCGATTTGATGTACGTCGAGAACCTCATCGCGCGCGACACGGTGAACACCGTCCCGCCGAACACGCTCGAAGCGCTGCTGGACCATGGTACCGTGCGCCCTGACGCGATCTTGGAAGACCTCGACGGCGCGCGCGCGGTGATCGAGGCGCTCGCGAAAGCGCAGATCTCGCTCTACGACGTCACCGAGACGCTCGTCGCCGACGGCGTGAAGTCGTTCGCGGACTCGTTCAACGCGATGCTCGACGCCATCAAGGGCAAGCTCGACAAATTGCGCGAAGGCGCGCCGCCGCGTGTCGGGGTCGGCGCGCCGGGTGACCTGGCGGGTGCGGTGGACGCGGCGCTCGACAGGCTCTCGCAGAGCGACTTTCTGCGCAAGCTCTGGACGCACGACCCGTCCCCGTGGTCGGCCGATCCGCCGCACGTCGAGATCATCAAGCACGCGCTCGGGTGGGTGGAGATCGCGCAGCAGACGCACGCGCAAAGCGGCGAGCTGCGCGACTTCGCGCACGCGTGCGCGAAGCGCTTCGAGCACGTCGTCGTGCTCGGGATGGGCGGCAGCTCGCTGGCGCCCGACATCCTGCGCGCGACGTTCGGCAAGACGCCGGGCTATCCGGCGCTGCACGTCCTCGACTCCACCGACCCGCAGCAGATCAAAGCGCTCGACGACAGCCTGGACATCGCGAAGTCGCTGTTCATCGTGTCGTCGAAGTCGGGCACGACCACCGAACCCGACGCGTTCTTCCGCTACTTCTTCCAGCGCGTGCAGCAGACGGTCGGCGCGAGCAACGCGGCGGACCACTTCATCGCGATCACCGATCCCGGCACCAAGCTCGAGCAGGAAGCGAAAGACGACAAGTTCCTGCGCGTCTTCACCAACGATCCCAACATCGGCGGGCGCTACTCCGCGCTGTCGTATTTCGGGATGGTGCCGGCCGCACTTGCGGGCTACGACATCTCCGCCATCCTCGACCGCGCGATCAACGCGATGCACGCCAATGCGGCGACACTCGCGGCGTACGATGCGCCCGGCGTGCGCTTCGGCGCCGCGCTCGGAGCGCTCGCGAAGAACGGCCGCGACAAGCTGACGATCATCGCGCACCCGGCCATCAAAGCGTTCGGCGCGTGGGCGGAGCAGCTCATCGCGGAGTCGACCGGCAAGTCGGGGACGGGTATCGTTCCCGTCGACGGCGAGCCGCTCGGCGCGGCGAACGTCTACGGCAACGACCGCGTGTTCGTGTACGTCGGCGAGTGCCTGCCCGGCGAGGATCCGGCGCTGGCGAAGCTCGGCGAGCTCGAGAGCGCGGGGCACCCCGTCATTCGCCTGGTGATGAACGACACGCTCGACATCGGCGAGCAGTTCTACACCTGGGAGATCGCGACGGCCGCCGCCGGCGCGGTACTCGGCATCGACGCGTTCGACCAGCCCAACGTCCAGGAGTCCAAAGACAACACGAAGCGGCTGCTGGCGGAGTTCGCGTCCGAAGGAAAGTTCACCGAACCCGAGCCGCGCGTGCGCACCGACGGCGCGCTCGTGTTCCCGCTGAGCGGCTCGCACGGCGCGGCGCTCGGTGCCGGCCTGCAGTCCGCGGTCGCGGCGATCGCCGAGCAGATCAAAGCCGGCGACTACGTCGCGTTCAACGCGTACGTTCCGATGGACGAGGACGACGAAGCCGCGCTGCTGCGCATCCGCACGACCGTGCGCGACGCGCTGCACGTCGCGACGACGGTCGGATTCGGGCCGCGCTTCCTGCACTCCACCGGCCAGCTCCACAAGGGTGGCCCGAACGAAGGCGTGTTCTTCCAGATCACGTACGACCCGCCGTTCGATCTGGCGATCCCAGGGATGGTCGGGTTCCGCACGCTCCAGCGCTCGCAAGCGCTGGGCGATTTCGAGTCGCTCGACAAACGCGACCGGCGCGGCATCCGCGTGCACTTCCCGGGCGACCCGAAAGCGGGTCTCGCGGCACTCGCATCCGCGCTCGAGGCCGCCGTGAGCGCGCGAGCATAATGCAGCTGGGCATGATCGGTCTCGGCAAGATGGGCGCGAACATGACGACGCGCCTGCAGCGCGGTGGACACGCCGTCGTCGCGTACGACCGGGATGCGGCGGCGATTCAGCGCAGCGTGGGCGACGGTGCCACCGCTGCTTCGTCGCTGGCGGACCTCGTGTCGAAGCTCCAGCCGCCGCGCGCGGTGTGGATCATGGTGCCGGCCGGGCCGCCGACGGATTCGACGGTCGACGATCTCCTCGGCCTGCTGCAGCCCGGCGACGCGATCATCGACGGCGGCAACTCGCGCTGGACGGAGTCGAAAGATCGCTACCAGCGCTGCAGGGCGAAGAACGTGTCGTTCATCGACGCGGGCACGTCCGGCGGCGTCTGGGGCCTCGCGAACGGCTACTGCCTGATGGTGGGCGGCGACGACGACGCGGTGAAGCGCGTCGAGCCGATCTTCCTCACGCTCGCCCCGAAGGACGGCTACGCGCACGTCGGGCCCAGCGGCGCGGGCCACTTCTCGAAGATGGTGCACAACGGGATCGAGTACGGCATGCTCGCCGCGTACGGCGAAGGCTTCGAGATTCTCGAGAAATCCGAGTACACGTACGACCTGCACCAGCTCGCGTCGATTTGGCGCTACGGCTCGGTGGTGCGCTCGTGGCTCCTCGAATTGCTGGAGCTCGCGCTTAAGGACGATCCCAAGCTCGCGGACGTCAAGGGCTGGGTCGCCGATTCCGGCGAGGGCCGCTGGACCGTGCAGGCCGCGATCGACGAGAACGTTCCGGCGCCGGTGATCACGATGTCGCTGCTGTCACGCTTTGTGTCGCGCCAGGACGAGTCGTACAGCGCCAAGGTGATCGCCGCGCTGCGCAATCAGTTCGGCGGCCACGCGATCAAGGCGGAGAGCGGCGAGATCGTCGGCGACTCCGCAAAGCCCAAAGGCGGCGACTGAGCGTGGCCGGCACGACCACGACGCCCGGCAGCGTCACCGCGAACCCGCTGCGCAAAGGCCTCGCGGTCGACCGCATCGCGGACCCGTGCAACGTCGTCTTCTTCGGTGCCACCGGCGACCTCATGAAGCGCATGCTGATGCCGGCGATGTGGAACCTGCGCCTCGCGGACATCTTGCCCGCAAACTACGGTATCGTCGGCTTCTCGCGCTCGGACGACGACGACGATAAGTTCCGCGACGAGATGAAGAAATCGGTCGACGAGTTCTCACGCACGGGACCCGCGAAGGACCCGCTCTGGAGTGACTTCACGAAGCACCTCTCGTACGTGTCGGGGACGTTCGACGACACCAGCGGTTTTCACAAGCTGCGCGAGCATCTCGAGAAGAACGACGAGGAGCTCGGCACCGCCGGCAACCGTCTCTTCTATCTGAGCACGCCGCCGTCGGTGTTCGCGCAGATCGTCGACCAGCTCGATGCCGCCGGCTTAGGCCCCCGTGACAACGCGAAGGGCTGGACGCGCATCATCATCGAGAAGCCCTTCGGTACCGATCTCGACTCGGCGCGCGCGCTGCAAGCCGAAGTGTCGAAAGTCTTCGACGAGAAGCTGATCTACCGCATCGACCACTATCTGGGCAAAGAGCCGGTGCAGGACATCATGGCGCTGCGGTTCGCCAACATCATCTTCGAACCGATCTGGAACCGGCGCTACGTCGACTCGGTGCAGATCACGGCGGCGGAGACGGTGGGCGTGGAGCTGCGCGGCGGCTATTACGACAACGCGGGCGCGCTGCGCGACATGATCCAGAACCACGTGATGAACCTGCTGGCGCTCGTCGCGATGGAACCGCCGGTCGCGGCCGACGCCGACTCGATTCGCGACGAGAAGTTCAAGGTGCTGCGCGCGGTCCGCCCAATCGACCGCCTGCGCGTGACGCTCGATACGGCTCGCGGCCAGTACGACGCAGGGTCGATCGCGGGGAAGCCCGTGCCGGGCTACCGCGAGGAGCCCGACGTGCGGCCCGACTCGAACACCGAGACGTACGCCGCCGTGAAGCTGTGGATCGACAACTGGCGCTGGGCCGACGTGCCGTTCTACCTGCGCACCGGCAAACGTCTCGCGCACAAGAACTCCGAGATCGCGATCCGCTTCCGCTCGCTGCCGCACC
>JAQBPK010000275.1 GCA_028287565.1 Vulcanimicrobiota bacterium | reverse complement strand
ACGCTGCGCACGCGCGGCACGAGCGCGCCCGAGCCGGTCGCGCCGCGCATCTCCGTACGCGCACGGCGCTTCGCGCCGCACCTGCACGATCCCGACGGCGGCAGCGAGCCCACGCTGTTCCGCCCGGGCGTCCCCGATCTCGCGCTGTTTCCCGACGCGGTGTGGCGGCGCGTCGCGAACCGCTGGCTCGACAGCGCGGAGACGCGCGGCTACGGCGACCCGCGCGGCTACCGGCCGTTGCGCGAGGCGATCGCGACACATCTGCGCCAAACGCGCGGCGTGACGCTCGGCGCCGACAACGTCATCGTCGTCGAGGGCACGCGCGCAGCGCTCGCGCTGATCGCGGACGTGCTGCTCGATCCCGGCGACACGATCGCCGTCGAAGATCCGGGCTACGCGGCGATGCGCGACGCCGCGTCCGCGGCGGGCGCGATCAACGTCCCGGTTCCGCTGGACGACGAAGGCTTCGACGTCGCGCGCGCGCCGTCGCACGCGCGCGTGGCGTACGTCACGCCGTCGCACCAGTACCCGACCGGCGTCGTGATGGGGCTGCGCCGGCGGCTGGACCTGCTCGACTGGGCGCGCGCCGCCGGCGCGTACGTTGTGGAGGACGATTACGACGCGGAGTTCCGGTACGACGGGCCGCCGCTGCCCGCGCTGCAGGGGCTCGATTCAGCGCGCGTGCTGTACGTCGGCACCTTCAGCAAGACGCTTGCACCGGGGCTGCGCGTCGGCTGGATCGTCGTTCCCGACGCGCTCGCCGATGCGTTCGGCGCCGCGCGCGCGATCGCGTCGGGCGGCCCGTCGTTTCCGCTGCAGGCGGCGCTCGCCGCGTTCGTCGCGGAGGGCCACTTCGCGCTGCACGTGCGCCGCGCCGCGCAGCGCTATCGCGAGCGGCGCGACGCGCTGGTGGGCGCACTGGAACGGCGGCTCGGCGGCGCGGTGCGCGTGCAAGGCGCCGCGACGGGCTTGCACGTCGTCGCGCGCTTCGACGGCGACGACGTCGCGGTGGCCGCGGACGCCGCCAAGCACGACGTCGTCGCGCCCGCGCTGTCGCGCTACGCGCTCGACGGGCATGGGCCTACGGGGCTCGTGCTCGGTTTCGCCGCCGGCGATCCGCGCGCGATCGCCCGCGCAGCCGAACGGCTGGAACGCGCGTTCGCGGCGCGGCACCCGGCGGAGCACGCGAATCGGACCTCGACCGCGGTTACGCCGAACGCCTAGCATCGCCGGATGAGCACCGCGCCCTCGAGCCCCAACACGCGCGTGCGCCGCCTCGCCGAGCGCGCGCACTACGACGCGGCGACGGTCCACGCGATCCTCGACGAAGCGTACGTGGCGCACGTCGGCGCGATCGTCGACGGCTTGCCCGTCGTGCTGCCGTATGCATGCGCGCGCGTGGGCGACGAGCTGGTGCTGCACGGCTCGACGCGCGCGGGAATTCTGTCGGCGATCGCGAGCGGCACGCCGGTCTGTGCGACGGTGACGCACCTCGACGGGCTCGTGCTCGCACGAAGCGCGTTCCATTCCTCGATGAACTATCGCTCGGTGGTGCTGCAGGGCGCCGCGCGCGTCGTGGACGATCAGCAGGAAAAAATCCGTCTGCTCGACGCGCTCGTCGATCACTTGCTGCCGGGGCGGCGCGCGGAGCTGCGCGCATCGACGCAAGGCGAGCTCGACGCGACGCAGGTCGTCGCGATCCGCATCGACGCGGTGTCGGCGAAGGTGCGCAGCGGCGGCCCCAAAGACGCGCCGGAGGACGTGCGGCCCGACCTCTGGGGCGGCGTGATACCGCTCGTGTGCGGTTTCGGCGAGCCTCAGCCCGACGCGTCGACCGCGGGCAGCGTCGCCGCGCCTGCGCTGCGCGGCGCGCGCCGCTGAGCGATCCACAGCCACACGCCGGCGATCGTCAGCAAACCGAACGCGACCGGGCCGTGCATGGCGGTGTGGCTGATCTCGAGCTGCCAGCCGAACAGGATCAGCAGCACCAGCGGCGGCCACGGCACGCGGCGCGTCAGGAACAGCGCGACCGCGGCGAACCCCGCGGCGAAGAACACCGCCCACGAACCGGTGAGGCTGACGACGGAGCCGACGCCGCCGACCAGCGGATCCGTCCACACCGTGTTCAAGAACTGCCCCGCTTGAGTCACCGTGATCGTGCCGGCGGCGATCATCGAGTTCGCCGTGACGATCGCGCGCGCCATCCCGGTGCCGCCGATGGAGTCGAGCGTGGTGTAGAAGATCAAGAACACGAACGCGGCGGCGCGCGACAGCCACGCGAACACCGTGGCGGGGATACCGTCGCGCGCGGCGTCGATGCGTGCGACGGCGAGCCATAATCCGACTGCGACAAGCCCGACGAGCGGCGTCTGGATCGCGTGCAGCGCGAACCACCAGTCCGGTCCGAAGTAGCCCAGCGCGTCGTGGCCGTTGAGGTACGGCGCGGGTTGCGGTTGGCGCAGGTACTCGAACATGCCGGGCTTTTCCGTGAAACCGGCGGGATGGAAGAGCTCGATCCCGAGCAGCACGAGCGGTGCGGCGAACAAGCAGAGCCACCACAGCACCCGGTTGACGCTCTCGTTCGACATCGCACCCCTCCTTGCGCGCGTTCCGCGCGCGTATCTTCCGGTGTTACGGAATCAGCAGCAGCTTGCCCGTCGTCTTGCGCGCTTCGAGATCGCGATGCGCTTGCGCGGCGTCGGCGAGCGGGTACGTCGCGCCGATGCGCACGTGCAGCTTGCCGTTGCGGATCGTGTCGAACAGGTCGTGGGCGCGGCCGAGCAGCTCGTCGCGCGTGCGGATGTAGTCAACCAGCGTCGGGCGCGTGAAGAACACCGAGCCCGCGCTCGCGAGCTTCTGCGGCTCGACGGGCGGCACGGGTCCGCTCGAGTTGCCGTAGACGACCAGCATGCCGCGCGGGCGCAGCAGGCTCAGGCTGCGCTCCCACGTGTCCTTGCCGACCGAGTCGTACGCGACGTCGACCGCGTGCTCGCCGACGATTGCACGCGTCGCGTCGGCGAAGTCTTCGTTCGCGTAGACGATCACGTGGTCGGCGCCCAATCCGCGCGCGAGCTCCGCCTTCTCTTCCGTTCCGACGGTCGCGATCACCGTCGCGCCGCGCGCCTTCGCGAGCTGTACCAGCGTCGAGCAGACGCCGCCGGCCGCAGCGTGCACGAGCGCGACGTGGCCGGGCCGCAGCGGGAACGTGTCGTTCGCAAGATAGTGCGCCGTCATGCCCTGCAGCATCACCGCGCACGCGTCGCGGTCGTCCACGCCGTCGGGGATCGGCACGAGCTCGCGCACCGGCACGGCGTTCGCCTCGGCGTAGCCGCCCAGGTTCGGCGTCTGCGCGTACGCGACGCGGTCGCCGATCTTCACCTCGGTGACGCCCTCGCCGACCGCCTCGACGACGCCCGCGCCTTCGCGCCCCTCGATGAACGGCAGATCGCGCTTGTAGAGTCCCGTGCGAACGTACACGTCGATGTAGTTGATGCCGGCGACGCTCTGTCGCACGAGCGCCTCGCCCGCGCCGGGCGACGGCACCGGAACGTCGGCGAGCTCGAGAACTTCGGGACCGCCGGTGCGGCCGACGCGAATCGCTTTCACGCTGGTACGGACCGCGAAAGCGGCGGGGCGGTTTCCAGCCCGCGCCGCGATGGTACGCTGACCCCATGGAACGCCGAGATCTCTATCAGGACGACCTCACGGAGGAGCGGTATCCGTCGCCCGCGCGCCGTGACGACGAAGCGGCCACGCAAGTCCTCGACCCCGACGCGTCGGCCGGCGACCCGGAAACCGAGGACGACGACGAGGACGATGAGGACGACGAAGACGACGACGACGACGACTGAGCGGGCGGCGCGCTAGGGCGCGTCGCCGGTCATCCCCATCGATTCCTCTTGCGCGCGCGTCGCCTGGCCTTTGGACACCGCGCTTTCCGCGTGGAACAGGTACGACGACGAGGTCGGGTCGAGCGCGCCGGGCGGCGCCTGCGCGACCATCTCCGCGAAGTGCTCGAGGTCGTGCTGCAAGCGGCGCTCGAACTGGCCGCCCGCTCCCAGCGCCTCGCCGAGCGCGCCCAGCAAGCCGGCGGGCGGCTCGTATCGCACGTCGACCGTGACGCGCGTTTGCGCGGCGCCCACCGGTTCGAACGTGACGAGCCCGCTGTTGTCGATGCCGTCGACCGAGCGCCAGCCGATTTGCCCGTCCGGAACCCAGTTCTCGTTCACGGCATCCCACTCGTGCTTGCCGACGACGTCGACCACCCAGTGGCTGTGCTGGTCGTCCAGGTACGTGACCTCCTTCACGAACGTCATGAACTTCGGATAGTCGTTGAAGTGGCTGTAGAGCTGGTAGACCTGATGCAGCGGCGCGTTGACCGTGACCGATGCGCTGTGCTCCGCCATGCGAATCCCCTCTCTGCGATCGTACATTGCAGCGTACCCTGCGCTCGAATCGGCCCAACACGGGTACGATAGCGCGGCTATGACGCTGCACCTCGATTTCGGGATGATCAAGGAATCGTTCCAACGGTTCAACGCGGACAAGGCGCCGCGGCTCGCGGCCGCGTTGTCGTTCACGACGATCTTCGCGATCGCGCCGGTGCTGATCATCGTGATCGCGATCGTGGGCGGCATCATTGCGGCGACCGTCGGCCACGGCCACGGCCACAGTGCGGTGCGCGACCAGCTGCTCGGTTCGATTCAGGCGTCCGCCGGCAAGGGAGCGGCCGACGCGGTGCGCGCGATGGTGCAGACGGCGTTCGACAAACCGCGCCAGTCGCTGATCGCGCAAATCGTCGGCTGGGTGACGCTCGTGCTCGGCGCGGCGGGCCTGTTCGCGGCATTGCAAGACTCGCTGAACACCGTCTGGCACGTCGAACCGCCGAAGAAGGGAATCTGGGCGACGATCCGCGACCGCGTCGCGTCGATCGGGATGCTGATCGCGATCGGCTTCCTGCTGCTGGTCACCACGGCACTGAACGCGGCGATCGCGTTCGTGTCGACGTACGTCTCGCACGCGCTGCCGTTCCCCGGCGCGGGGCTCGTGTTCTCGCTGCTCAACTGGATCGTGTCAGTCGCGTTGATCACCGTGCTGTTCGCGGTGATGTTCAAGTACTTGCCCGACGCGAAGGTCGAGTGGCGCGACGTGTGGACCGGCGGTGTCGTTACGGCGGTGCTGTTCGTCATCGGGCAGGCGCTGATCGCGTTCTATCTCGGCAAAGCCGGTACCGCGTCGGCGTACGGCGCCGCGGGTGCGCTGATCGTGCTGCTGCTGTGGGTGAACTACTCGTCGATGATCCTGCTGTTCGGCGCGGAGTTCACGCGCGTCTACGCGGAGAAGCACGGCTCGCGCATCGGCGTGGAACCGCAAGACGTCGACCCCAACGCGAAGACGACGCCGGATCCGAAGATCGCAGGCCACGACGGCAAGCCCGTCGCGAGCGAAGCACCGGACGGTGCGCGCGAGCGCGAGCCCGCACGTGAACCGGCGCGCGTGCCGACCGCGCGCGGCGACGTGCAGCCGCAGCAGCCGACGGCGCCGCTGCCGCGCACGAGCGGGCGTCCGCTCTAGCCGCGAACGGGCGCGCTGCCGCTGACGAGCCGGGTGCGCGACCACTTCTCGAACGGTTGTACGCGGCGAAAGATCGAGAACCAGCCGACGATCGCGAGCAGGCTCGCGAGGAGCGAGAGATAGCGCCCGAGCGCGCGCCACAAACCGACGCGCGCGCTGTGGTTGGCCCCGACCACGCGCAGATCGGAGACCATCATGCCGAACGTCTGGCCGACGAGCGCGACGAGGACGACGACGTAGACGAACATCGCAAGCCACAGCAGCGAGTCGTTGCCGACGGTGAAGCTGACATGGCCGTTCGGTTTCGCGGACTCCTTCACGACGTCGCCCACCCAGCCCGGCACGCTGGGAGCGCCGGACACGGCTTTCACGACCGCGGGGCTCGGCGCGACGCGGGTCTGTACGGCGTGCGCGGCGGGAACGAGCGCCTGGATCACGAGCACGTCGATCGTGAACGCCCACGCGCGGCGCCAGAAGCTCGCGTACACCGTCTCACGCGTGCCCGTCACCTCGGCTTCACCGGCGTTGCGCGCGAAGCGCGGCGCCCACGCGAGGTACAGCGGATCGCGCGCGAACCGGTGCAGCGCGGCGATGCGGTTCGTCGCGTACGGCGTCGATGCGGTCCATTCCGCCATCCGCAGCGACGGCTCCGCGTGAAGCTCTTTGAGCTGCTCCGCGAACGCGCCGAGGTCGATCTTGCGCCCCACCTCGCTGAACGACGACACCGCGATCGCGCGCACCGCGGCGTCGAGCGAGCCGCAGCACAGCAGGCCGACGCGGTCCGCCGTGTAGTCGATCGTGCGGAGCCACGCGCCGACCGCGACCGTTATGATGCCGTTCTCGCGCCCGTTCGAGCTCATCAGCGAGGTGAAGCGCGTGTGCCCGGACGCGATGTGACCGAGCTCGCGCCCGATCAGGAAGCGCAGCTCGTCGTCACGGAAGTGCTCGACCATCTGCGCGGAGATCACGATCGCGTACGGGTCGCCGATTCCGATCCCGACGACGGGGACGAACGGGTCGTCGCGCACGAACACGTGCGGCGTCGGCATGCGCAGCATTCGCGCGCATTCCTCGACGACCGCGTGGACGTGCGCGAACTGACCGGCGTGGATGCGCAATCCGCCGCCCAGCAGCCGCCCGCGCGCGAACGCGACGTACACCATCGCGACGACGACCAGCAGCGCGATCTCCTGCCAGCTGACCTGGTGCTGCAGCACCACGCCGAGGACGACCACCGTGAGCGGCAGCGAGCACAGCGTCAAAACGAACGTCCGGCGCTCACCGCGAACGCGCAGCGATTCCTTTCCCGAGAAGAGCGTCGTCACGGTGCCCTCCTACTTCAGCATGAAACCGCTGGGGTGGGCTTGGCGCTCGTAGGCGAACTTCCCGTCCTTGACGCGGTAGAAATAGCAGTTCGGGTCGAGCACGTCGCCGGTGGGGCCGAAGGTGTACGAGCCGGTGACCGTGTCGTAGTTGCCGCCGCTCGCGAGCGCGCGGATCATCGTGAGCCGGTTCGTCGCACCCGTGCGCCGCGCGGCGAGGCGAATCAGCTGCACCGCCGAGTAGCCGTACGCGGCGAGCGGCGTCAGCGCGCCGTAGCGCTGCTCGTAGAACTGCACGTCGCGCAGCGCGGTCGGCGCGAGCGGATAGTACGGCACGCTCGAGGAGACGACGAGCCCCTCCGCTTCTTTCGCGTACTCCTTGACCGTCTGCGCGTCGAAGAAGCCTTGCGTCGCGACGAAGCGGCCGGTGTAGCCCTTCGCGCGCAGCGCCCGCAGCAGCGGGCCCATGTCGGCGACGTTGCCGGCGAGCACCACGCAGTCCGGCGTCTTCGCGAGCACGTCGGCGGCGGTCTTGGCGAAATCGGGCTTGTCGAGCGAGAACTGCGTCGCGCCGGCGACCACGTGCTGCGCGGCGGCGCGGCGGACGAAGCCGGCCGCGACGTCGGGCCCGTAGTCGCCGTCCTGCGTCACGACGTGCGGCGCCTTCGCGCCGGTGGTGATGACGTACGCGGCGACCAGGCCGCCCTCGTCGGAGTCTTTGGTGGGGAGCCGGAACACGTTGCGGTAGCCGCGCGCGGTGATGCGGTCGTCGGTGACCGTCGGGACGATCAGCGCGATCTGCGCGTTCGCGTACGCGGGCTGCGTGGCGAGCGTCGTGCCGGTGCTGATGTGGCCGATGACCGCTTGCGTGGTGGGATTTCCCGTCGCGAAGCTGGCCTGCACGGTGGCGTCGGCCGCGGTGTTGTGGTCGTCGTACGCGTCGAACACCAGCGCGCGCTCGAACGAGGTGATCTGGCGGTTGATCTCGTCGACGGCGGCGCGCACGCCTTCGAGCAGCTGCCGCCCGACGCGCGCGTCCGGCCCGCTCTGCGGGCACACGACCGCAAAGCGCAGCGTCGCGGTATACGGCGCGATCTGCGCGACTTGGGCTGCACTCAGCTTGTCGACAACCGTCGCGCCCGCCGCGCCGCCCACGCCCGCGAGGAACTGCGAGCGGATCACCGCAGCGCGTACGACGCGAGCGTCGTCCCGAGGAATCCCACGGAGAACGCCATGTTGGTGAGAAACACGCGGTCGTTGAGCGCGAACACGTCCTTGGCGAGCGCGATCAGCCGCTCTTCGTAGATCGTCACGCCGGTCGCGAGGACGACGCCCGCGTAGTAGATCCAACTCGCGTGCGCGAGGATCCCCGCGCCGAGCAGCGCGAACACCATCACGGCGTGCAGCAGCACCGGCCACAAGCGCGCACTGCGCTCGCCGAACGCCTGCGGAAACGACCGCACGTTGTTCGCTACGTCAAAGCGCAGATCCATCAGCGCGTACAGGATGTCGAACCCGGCGACCCACACGGTGACGGCGACGAACAGCAGCAGCGCGGGCGCGTCGATCCGGCCCGCGACGGCAACGTACGCACCCAGCGGCGCGCACGCATCGACCGCGCCCAGCACGAAGTGCACCATCCAGGTGAAGCGCTTGCAGAGCGGATAGCCCACCGCGCCGAGCGCGGCGAGCGGCAGCAATTTCACGCACAGCGGGTTGAGCATCGCTGCGCTGAGCACGAGCAGCGCGAGCCCGGCGATAATCGCCCAAATCATCACCGCGGGCGCGAGCTTCCCGCTCGCGAGCGCGCGCTTTGCCGTGCGCGGGTTCGCCGCGTCCATGTCCTTGTCGAAATAGCGGTTCGCCGCCATCGCCGCGGTCCGCGCCCCGATCACCGCGAGCGTAATCCATGCGAGCTGCCACCACGACGGCAGCCCGCGCGCCGCCATCACGGCCCCAACGTACGCGAACGGCAGCGCGAACAGCGTGTGCTCGACGCGAATGTCGCGCAGAAAGAGCTTGATCGCGTTCACATTATTGTCCACTAGCTCGCGAAGCTTCGACATAAAGACAATTACTCGACCAACCGGGCGGCAGCCGTCCTTGGCGCGATATCGTCCGGCGACGCGGGCGACGACGCCAGCAAACGCGCCAGGCGAGCCGGGCCTTGCCCGGACCATTCATCCGCCGTGCCGCGCCGTGCGAGATCGCCGATCCCGTACTCGTTCCAGCGGGCGGTCACGCGCTCGCGCGTCGCGGCGTCCATGCGGATCTCCGGCGGCCAGTCGCGGTGATAGCCTTCACCGGCGCCTTTGCGCGTCGCGTCGATGCCCAGCTTGTGTCCCAGCGCGAGATCGTACGACCCCGCGTGGTCGAGATCGTCGACCGGCCCCGGCATGATCACCAGATCGCGCGAAGCGTCGATATTGTTGAGCGCGTACCACACGACGCCGCGCACGTCGTGGACGTCGACGTCGTGATCGACCACCACCAGACAACGCGTGAGCATCATCATGTGTCCCAAGCCCCACAGCGCGTTCATCACCTTTTTCGCCTGGCCGGGGTACGACTTGCGCACCGCGACGATCGCAAGGTTGTGAAACCCGCCTTCCACCGGCAGATTGTAGTCGACGATCTCTGGGACGACGGCCTGTAACAGCGGCAGGAAGAGCCGTTCGGTGGTCTTGCCGAGCCACGCGTCTTCCATCGGCGGCTTACCGACGACGGTTGCGCCGTAGATCGCGTCGCGGCGGTGCGTGATCGCGCTGACGTGCAGCGTCGGGTAGAGGTCGGCCGCGGAATACACGCCGGTGTGGTCGCCGAACGGTCCCTCCACGCGCATGTCCTCGTTGTCGACCCAGCCTTCGATGATGAAATCGGCGTCCGCCGGGACGTCGAGGTCGACGGTGAGCGCTTTGACCAGCCGCACCGGCGCGCCGCGCAGGTAGCCCGCGAACGCGAGCTCGTCGACGACCGGCGGCAGCGGCGCGGTGGCGGCGTACGTCAGCGCGGGATCGCCGCCGATGGCGATCGCGACCGGGATCTTGCGCCCCCATTTGTCGGCGTGCGCGCGGCCGTGCTTGTGGCGCTGCCAGTGCATGCCGGTCGTGCGCGCGTCGTACACCTGCACGCGGTACATCCCGACGTTCGGCCGGCGCGTGTCCGGATCGACCGTGAACACGAGCGGCAGCGTGATGAAAGGCCCGCCGTCGAGCGGCCAGGTGGTGAGCACCGGCAGCTGCGTGAGATCGGGCGGGTCCATCACGATCTCTTGCGAGGGCGCTTTGCCTGCGGCGACGCGGCGTGGGATCGCCGACGCGCCAGCTGCGGCGAGCGACGCCAGCCGGCCGAGCTTTCCGCCGAGCGTCGGCGGCAGCGCGAGATCGATCGTGCGGCGCAGCCGGTCCTCGGCCTCGGCCAGCGACCTCGCGCCGACCGCGAGCGCGGCGCGCCGCTCCGTGCCGAACTGGTTGGTCAGCACGGGGAAGCGCGAGCCGCGAACGTTGGTGAACAGCAGTGCCGGGCCACCCGCCTTCACGACGCGGTCGGTGATCTCGGCGATCTCGAGACGCGGGTCGACGGAGGCCTCGATCGTCGCGAGCTCGCCGGCACCGCGCAGGGCGCGCACGAACGCGCCCAGCGATTCATAGGCCATCCGACGATACTTAGACGGAGCTCGCGAGCGCTCCGTCACGCCGCGGTCAGCCCGCTTTGTACGTCGGCATGCAGAAATACGACGGCGTCAGGTCCGTGAAGGACGTCTGCTCGAGCTGGTTGGCGATCTTGCGCGACGCCTTTATCGCCGGGGCCTGCGTGCGGTAGCACAGCAAGTGGTCCTGCTTGCCCATTGGCTTGAGGGGTTTGAAGCTCTCGGGAATCTTCGTCGCGGGCGCGCAGAACATGTCGGGCCGGTAGAACTTGATAGTCTGGGAACTGAACTGGTCCTTGACCTGGGCCGACGCGACGACCGACGTGGCGACCTTGGTCATGTAGCACATGAAGTGCCCGGTGGACGGCGGCACCTGCGCCGTGGCGACGGCTTGCGGCCCGGTCAAACGGCCCAGCGTGAAGGCGGCGACGAGAGCGAGCGTCAGGGTCGACGCGGCGATGAAGCGGATTGTCATGGTCCCTCCTGTGCCGGCGGCGCGCCGCGCCGATGGCGAGGATGCGGCCGCCAGGTCGTGAGCATACGCCGCTCAGGTAACCTAGGCAAGGACACGTGCGAACGAGTGACTTCGGCTGCGGCTCAAGAAAGCGAGCCGCCATGGCACAATTCATCGCGCTCGCGCGCCGCAACTACGACGACCACGCCGAAGCGGAGTTCACCGGCGAGTCCCTCGAGGCCGAGGCGGAGCGCGCGCGGGAGCTCTATGCCGACGGCGTCTTTCGCGAGGTGTGGAGCCGCAAGGACCATCCCGGCGCGGTGCTGCTCATCGAAGCGGCATCGCTCGACGACGCCCAGGCAGCGCTGGAATCGCTCCCGCTCAGGCAGCGCGGAATGCTGTTCGTCGATGCCGTCGTGCCGCTATCGCCGTACCGCGGGTTCGGCCCGCGCGGCTAAGGCGCCGCGCCGGCCTGCGTGTGCTCCGACGACCATGACAGCTTCAGCTCGAGCTTGCCCCAGGCGCTCGTCTCTAGCTTGTCGGCCGCGGCGTCGAGCGCGCACGTCGCATGTGTCGGCCTCCTCGCCGGGCAGAGGGTGCTTCGGGCGGCGCGGAGCGCACCGCCTGCCCCAGGCGCGGGGCCTTACGCTATCATGACGGCGCGATCGGCCGGCGCATGACGATCGCGTCGCGCGCGGAACCGTCGCGCCGGCGAATCGCAGCCGCTTGCACTTCCACTTCGACAAAACCGTTCGCGCGGTAGAGCGCGTGCGCGCGCTCGTTGTCGGGGAACACGCGCAGCGTCAGCGCCGGCTTGCCGTTCGCGCGCGCCCACGCGACGGCGTACGCGAGCAGCGCGCGGCCGATCCCGCGCCCGCGGTGCGCGGCGCCGACCATCATGCCGATCTCCGGCTCTGCCTGCAAGACGTCGATCACGCTGAGGTCGCCGACGAGCGCGCGCCCGTCCACCGCGACCCATCCGACGCTTCGGCGCGACAACAGCGCGTCGCGCATGAGGCGCGCGCGCTCAGGCACGTCGAACGGCCACTCGGTCGCGAAGTAATTGCCTTCTTGCGCGATCTCCGCCAGCAGCGCTACCACGGCGTCGGCGTCGCGTTCGCCCTTCGGGCGAATCGTCCACGACGGCTGCGTCACGTTATTCGATCCCGAGCTTGGCGAGGTATCCCGGCAGCACGTCGACCGGATCGCCGCCGTAGTCCACCGACAAGCCGTGCCACGCGTAGCGCACCACCCCGTTCGCGTCGAGCAGAAAATCCGCCGGGATGCGGTACTTCGTGCCCGCACGCAGCTGCACGTCGGGCGCGACGATCGCGTCGAGCTGCTCGATCGGATAGATCGCGACGGGAAACGGCAGTGCGGCGTTCGCAATGGCCGTGCGCGCGGCGGTCGCGTCTTCGAGCACGTCGACGCCGACGAACCGCACCCGGTCGCCGTACTTCGCGTACGCGCTGCGCACGAACGGCAGCGCTTCCTGGCACGGGGCGCACCAGCCGGCGAACAGGAACACGTATGTCGGCTTGCCGTTTGCCGCGCCGAGCGCGAACGCGCTGCCGTCGCTCGCGGTGAGCGTCAGTGCGGGCACGCGCTTTCCGACCGCGTCGGACAGATCGAAGATGGTCGCGGGGCGGCGCGCCGCGCCGGTGAGCGCGACGGATGCGACGACGGCGAGCGCGAGCGCGCGAAGGCCGGACATGGCGAGAGCCCGTCTTGCGACGAGCTCTCGGGGTGATCCCTTCTGCCTTGCGGTCCGGCGCTGCCGGTACCGCGCTATTCGCCCGAGCCGCCGCCGGTCGGACGCGGACGCCGCCGCCGCGGACGGTCGCCACCGCCGCCCGAACCGCCCGAACCACCGGAACTGCCGGAGCTTTCGCGGCGCGGCGGCGGAGCGCCGTTGCCGCCGCTGCGCGCGCCTGAGCCGGCCGTCTCACCCGCAGGCGTGAAGCGGCCGTTGCCGCTCTCTTGCCCGCCGCCCGCATCGCCGCCGGCGTCCGCGCCGAGGACCGCCTTGCGGCTGAGGTTGATGCGGCCTTGCGAGTCGACCTCGATGACTTTGACCATGATCTGGTCGCCGGGCTTGACCACGTCCTCAACACGCTCGACGCGATTCGGCGCGAGCTGCGAGATGTGGACGAGGCCTTCCTTACCGGGCAAGAACGCGACGAACGCGCCGAAGTTCATCAACCGCGTGACGGTGCCGAGATACGTCTCGCCGACCTTCACTTCTTTGGTCAATGCTTCGACCATCTGCTTGGCCTTCTCGGCGCCCGCAGCGTTCGCGCCCGCGATGAACACGCGGCCGTCGTTCTCGATGTCGATCTTCACACCGGTGTCGGCGACGATCTTGTTGATCACCTTGCCGCCGGGTCCGATGACGTCCTTGATCTTCTCGGGGTTGATCTGCACGACGATCATGCGCGGCGCGAACTCAGACAGCTCGGCGCGCGGCTCGGTGATCGTCTCTTTGAGCTTGCCGATGATGAACAGGCGCGACTTCTTCGCTTCCGCGAGCGCTTCGCGCATGATCTCGATCGTGATGCCCGCGACCTTGATGTCCATCTGAATCGCGGTGATGCCGTCGACGGTGCCCGCGACCTTGAAGTCCATCTCACCGAGCGCGTCTTCGAGCCCTTGAATGTCGGTGAGGATCGCGTAGTCCTTGCCCTTGAGCACCAGGCCCATCGCGACGCCGGCGACGTGTCCTTTGATCGGCACGCCTGCGTCGAGCAATGCTAACGTCGAGCCGCAGACCGATGCCATCGACGACGACCCGTTCGACTCGAGCACTTCGCTGATCACGCGCAGCGTGTAGGGGAACTCGTCCTCGGGCGGCAGCACCGGCACGAGCGCGCGCTCCGCGAGCTGGCCGTGGCCGATCTCGCGGCGTCCGGGCGCGC
>JAQBPK010000246.1 GCA_028287565.1 Vulcanimicrobiota bacterium | reverse complement strand
CGCTCTACGGCGGGACGTACAACGCGTTCGTGCACACGCTGCCGCGGTTTGGGATCGAGGTCACGCTCGTCGATCCGTCCGATCCGGCGAACTTCGAGGCCGCCATTCGGCCCAATACCAAGGCCGTGTTCGCCGAGACGCTCGGGAACCCGAAGCTCGACGTGCTCGATGTTGAAGCGGTCGCGCGCGTCGCGCACAGTTGGGACGTGCCGCTGATCGTCGACAACACGCTCGCGACGCCGTATCTGCTGCGGCCGATCGAGTATGGTGCGGATGTTGTCGTGCACTCCGCTACCAAGTTCATCGGCGGGCATGGGACGACGATCGGCGGTGTGGTCGTCGATTCCGGGAAGTTCGATTGGAAGGCGTCGGGGCGGTTCCCTGACTTCACTGAGCCGGATCCGTCGTATCATGGGGTGAAGTACGTCGATGCCGTCGGGCCGCTCGCGTACATCATCAAGATGCGCGTGCAGCTGCTGCGCGACGTCGGCGCGGCGATCTCGCCGTTCAACTCCTGGCTGTTGCTGCAAGGGCTTGAGACGCTCGGGCTGCGCGTCGAGCGGCATAGTTCCAACGCGCTGCGCGTTGCGGAGTTCTTGCGCGATCACAAGAAGGTCGTGTGGGTGCGGTATCCCGGGTTGCCGGGTGATCCCGCGTATGCCGGCGCGCAGAAGTATTTGCCCAAGGGCGGCGGGGCGATTCTCACGTTCGGCGTGAAGGGCGGGGCCGAGGCGGCTCGGGCGCTCATCGACCGGCTGCAGTTGTTCTCGCTGTTGGCGAACGTTGGGGATGCGAAGTCGTTGGTGATTCATCCGGCTTCCACCACGCATCAGCAGCTCACGCTGGAGGATCAGATTGCCAGCGGCGTTAGCGAGGATGCTGTGCGGTTGTCGGTTGGGATCGAATCCATCGAGGACATTCTGGCCGATCTTACGCAGGCGCTTGATGCCGCGTGAGGGCGAGATCCTGGCGGACCCTTCGACAAGCTCAGGGTGACGACCACCGGGATGGCGGCGATGGTCGAGCGTGACGGCTATGGTCGAACGTGACGTTGAGATCGGCGCGCTGGAGTTAGTCTCCGGCGCGTCGATTCCGCGGGTCGTGCAGCGGGTTACGCGGTATGGGGTTGAGCCGGCGCGTGATGGGTCGAACGTCGTGTTCGTTGCGCATGCGCTTACCGGGTCGTCGCGTGTCGTCGAGTGGTGGGACGGGCTCGTTGGTGCCGGCGGGTTGTTCGATCTCGAGCAGTGGTGCGTCGTTGGGGTCAACGTGCTCGGCGGGTGTTATGGGTCCACCGGGCCTCATTCCATTGCGCCTGATGGGCGGCGGTGGGGGCCGCGGTTTCCCGTCGTTGCTATTGCCGATATCGTGGAGGCGCAGCGGCGTGCTTTGCGGGACGCGTTCGGGATCGAGCGCGCCGCGATTGCGATCGGCGGGTCGCTTGGCGGGCAGCAGTGTCTTCAGTGGGCGCGCGGGTATGACGATGCCGTCGAGCATGCCATCGTCGTTGGGACGTACGATCATTTGCGCGCGCAGGGGATCGCGCAGAACGGTGCTGCGCGTGAGGCGATTCGGCTCGATCCGAAGTTCAGGGACGGGTGGTATGACGAACCGCCCGTCGACGGGTTGCGGCTTGCGCGTGCCATTGCGACGTTGACGTACAAGAGTGAGGCGTTGTTCGAGCGGCGGTTTGGGAACCGGCCGGATCGCGCCGGTGGCGATCCGGCGCGGAACATCGACGACCGGTTTGACGTCGAGGGGTATCTCGCGCATCAGGGCGATGTGTTCGTGACGCGGTTTGACGCGAACACGTATCGCGTGCTCACGCGCGCGATGGATTTGTTCGATCTGCGCGGTCGCGAGCGGCCGACCGGGCGTGCACGGCTTACGTTCGTCGGGATTGCGGGGGATCAGTTGTATCCGCCCGAGTTCGTTTGGAGCTGTGCGGCGCGTTGGGCCGAGGCCGGCTGGGATGCGGCGTACCGGCATCTCGACAGCGACCACGGGCACGACGCGTTTCTGGCCGAGCCGGAGTCGCTCGCGGCTCTGTTACGCGACGGGATCGGCGCGGCGGTCGTCGCACCGCGCTGATGCTGCGATAGGATCGCCCCGCCCGTCGGCAATTCAGCTTTCCCCGGCGCCTAGGGCGATGATGTATTGTCCCGGCGGTAACGGTGATGGGATGACTGGGAGAGCGAAGTTGGTCTTGCCGTCGCCGCCGTATTTTGTGCCGACTATCGCGAACAATGCTTGGTATTGAGCGATTGGCAGCAGGTCGCCGTTGCACGCGGCCCAGCCTGCCGGCACCGTTTTGCCGGCGAAGAAGAGTGCCGTTCCGACGAGTCCGTTCATGAGTAGCCCTCCTCGACTTGCGCCAAGGCTTGGTTACCGGCCGCGGCGATGATGTACAGTCCGCCTCCTTCAAGTGGAGACGGCAGGTTCGGAAGTGCGAATGTGGTGCGGCCGTCACCGCCGTACGCGTTGCCGATGGCTTGGAAGAGCGGGACGTTCTCCCAAATCGGCAGAAGGGCTCCGTTGCACGCGAGCCATCCGACCGGCGCATAATTGCCGGCGAAGAGAAGTACTGTTCCGAGGACCGGGTTCATTGCACTCTCCTCGATTACTGCTGGGCCGGAAACTCGCCGATTATTGCCATGATGTACTGCGTTGCCGGAACCGGCGAAGCGAGCTTCGGGACGCCGAACGTCGTCGTTCCGTCGCCGCCGTATGTCGGTCCGAGAATCGCATACAAAGCCTGGAATTGATCGATCGGCAGGGCGTTTCCGTTACACGCGGTCCAGCCGTTGGGGACGAAGTCCCCGGTGAACAAAACAATCGTTCCGAGAATCGGGTCCACGGGCAGTCCTTTCGCCGGCGGTGTGACGATGCGGCGCCCGGCCGGGACTCTCCTGGCGGTGAGTGCCGTCCTTGTGACATGACTCTCTAGGCCGCTCGGGGATCGTCGCAATTCCGTCGTACCGGGTCGCGATGAATTCGTCGTTGTGGTCGTGCGCGATTCTGTTGCGCCGTTGGTTTGTCGTCTCCGTCGTCGTCTGCGGCGTATTCTGTTGTGCGGCGCCTGCCAGTGCGGTACCGAATCGGTGCGCCGGTCCGGCGTATCGCGCGTTCGATTTCTTCTTGGGGAGTTGGGTTGCGCGGCATCTCGACGGCAAGGACTTCGGCGCGGCGGTCGTCACCAAGGTGCTCGGGGAGTGTGCTCTTCGCGTCGATTGGCACGGCGGCAAGTACGATGGGACGAGCTACAACATGTGGGTGGCGGATGAGAAGCGCTGGCAGAAGTCGTGGTTCGACGACACGGGTAACACCGAGATCGTCATGGGGCAGGCGTCGCCCGGTCTGCTGGTCTACGAAGGAACTACGCGCGAGCGCCAGCGAGAGGAATGGCGGCGCATCTCCGCCCGTGAAGTGCGCCAGACGTACCGCATCAGCCGGGACGGCGGCAAGACGTGGAAGATCGGCTTCATCCTCGTCTACTACAAAATTTCAAAATGACCGTCGTTGGCCGGGCCGGCGGTCTCCCAAGCGGTGACTATGAGTATATCCAGATTTATGTGCCCCGTATGCGGGTTCAAAGGCTTGGATGAGCCGCCCTATGATTCTCGAGGTGTCGGTTCGCACGAGATCTGTCACTCATGCGGCTATCAATTCGGGTACGATGACCACGATCAGCACATCACGCATGGGCCAACCGAGTTTGGGAATGACATCTCCTTGGCTGCGCGGCTTATTACGTAAGCGCCACATCGACATGTTGTACAAGCGGGGAGGAACCAATGAGACACGTAGCAGCGATCGTGCTCTGTCTTGCGTCAGCGCTCTCGGCATGTCCGGTGGGCGCGGATGACGGGCACTACTATCCGAAGGTGCACGGACCACCAAGCGGATTTATTGCTGGAACGCTGATTCTCTATGGTCAGGGAATGGCGTCCGGAAGTATCAGTGTTCGGGAGCACGGTGGAAAGATCGTTCAATTCTATATCGCCAAGCTGCCGTTCCGGATCGATGGTGAGGAGGTGAACTGCGCATTGACGCCGCGGCCGCCTTTCTATCGTCGCGAACCGGAAATGTGCTCGCGGTGGCCGGCGAATGTCCGAGTCGGCGTGACGCACGTCCGAGTCCCGTATTGGCGCGGTCGCCGGTCCGGCGTTCCGACGCTCATCGCGCGCGAGTTTACCGTCGAAAAGTAACCGTTCGATTCCGAGGCAGCCGGCGGCAGCGCCTGCCCCCTTGCGCGATTTCCGGAACCGTGGTAGGGTCTTCGAACGATGTTCGGCCTCTGCGTCATGATGACGACGACGATTACGACGACGACTACCCTCGGCGAGGGCAGGTCCGGATCGACGTCGGCTTAACGCAGACGATACGAACGAGACTCTGGCCCTCGCCGAACGGCGGGGGCCTTTTTCATTCCCGCGCTCCTCTCCACCACTCCAACTACCGATCAAGCCAAGTACCGCCAACGAACATGGAGGCTCCCGTGCAGACCCTACCGCGCGTTCTCTGCTCGTCCGATGCGATCTCGTCCCAGGCGACGTCGCTGACGACGACGCGCGCGCACGGCGTCGGCCTCCTCGGCTGCGGCACCGT
>JAQBPK010000190.1 GCA_028287565.1 Vulcanimicrobiota bacterium | reverse complement strand
ATGCTCCCGGAGCGTCGGAGAACTTCTCGCTCGACGCGCTCCAGGATCCCGATTGGTACGTGATCGGCGGCAGCAGCGTCATCCTGATCGTTCGCGAAGCCTAAGACTAGCTAGGGGATTGGGTGCGCTCCTGACTTCGAAGCAGCAGCGCATCTAGTCCACCTCGACCCGCAGGCCAACAAGAGCCTGAGCAGGCGCCGCCTCGGCGGCCCGACCCACGGAAGGGACTGATGCGCATGACGCGCTAGTACTGGTACCGAAGGGTGTTTCGATCAAATGGGTGTGCTGAGCTGCGAGCTCGAAACTGCAACTGCCGTCCGTCCGCTTAGTGACTGGGACGGTTTTTTCGTGCGCTGCGCCGGCTGGATGAACGATCACGCCGATCTGTTCGACCTCGTCAACCTCGAGCACGAGGACTGGAAGTCCGGCGCCAAGGCGTTCGGCGAGCTCGTGTTTTTGCTGATGCTGCTGCTGCGTTCCGAACGTGCAAACGATCCGCAGGTGCGCAAGCTGGCGCGTTTCGCGAGCGAGCGCATCGATGCGTTCGACTGGGAAGCGGCGCTTAGCTACTATCCGAACCTGGTGCTGATCCTCGGCTACGTCGCGCGTTTCTGCGCGCTGATCGGCAAGCAGCCGCCGCTGAGCACCGCTATGATGACCGAGCTGCTTACCGGCGGCTGTGCCGGTTCCGTCGACTACAAGCCGTTCCGCCGCGCCGACCTGCTGTACGGGTTCGGGCTCGCCGGCGTCCCCGTCGACCGCGAGCAGCTCGCCGCGACGCTGCGCGGCACCGCGCTGCTGGAAAGCGGCGAGGCTGCGCTGTTCTCGTTTTCCGAGATGTACGCCATCACGCACGCGGTGTTCTACCTCACCGACTTCGGCTGCGTGCGCCCGCAGACGTACGCGACCGACGACGACGTCGCGCGCGTCCGCACGGCGATGGTGCGCGGCCTGGGGATCGCTTGCCGCGAGCATCACCTCGACCTCATCGGCGAGTACCTCGTGTGCTGGTCGGCGCTCGAGATGCCGCAAGACCATCCGGTGCGCGCGTCGGCCGTCGCCATGCTCATCTCGAACCAGTTGCCGGACGGCGCGGTCCCGGCGTTCGCGAAACGAAGGCCGCACGACAAGCGCAGCGACGTCTCCGCTCGCTTCCGGCACTGGCTCGACTGCTACCACACCACGCTCGTTTGCATGCTGGCAGCGAGCCGGCTCGGTGACGCCCGTGGCTGAGCACGCCGTGCTCCCGACGCCGTTCGAGCGGCTGAGCGACGTCGCGTCCTGGCGCACGTTCACCAACGAGATCCATCACCGCAACGCGCTGCACGCGACCGGCGCGAGCGAGTGCGGCACGCACGCGCGCAGCATCACCGAGCTGGCCGAGCAGGTCGTCGAGAGCGGCTATCTCGAGGCGCTCATCAGCTGCAATCCGAACGCGCTCGGCGACGCGCTCGCCGTCCTGTACCACCTCGCGAGCCAGGCGCGGCTCGACGACGGCGTCGCGCGCAGCTGGCGCCGGCACGCGCAGCACGCGCTGCCGTTCTGCACCGAGCTGATCCCGCCCGACGCGCTGCTCCTCAACGCATATAGCGGTGCGCTCGGCCACGGCGGCGCCGACCCCGAGCCCGAGCTGAACGCGCTGGCGGTGATCGAGCCGCTGTGGGCGTTCCGCCATCACGTCAACGCGTCGCAGACGGACGATTTTTGCAAGGTGGTCGTCGCGTTCGCCGTCGCCGGGTGGTCGGACGAACCGTCCGCCGCGCGCTGCGCGGCGCGGCTGCCCGCGCTGCGCGACGCGCTGCTCGCATCCGCCGCGACGAGCGGTGCGGCGCACGACGTCGCGCGTCTCGCTTGCCTTCCGCCCACGCTGGTGGGATATCCGCCGCGCGCACTCACCGCCATGACCGGCGACGACCTGCAACCGGAACCGCTGCGCGCGCTCGCGCAGCACGTCAACAAGGGGAACCTCACGTGCTGATCGACGCGTTCGACCCGACGCTGCTCGAGTCCGAAGAGTGGCCGGCGACCGCCGCCTGGCTGCAGAGCCTGCCGGAGCGCTATCCGCATCGCGGTACCGACCGCAATCCCGTCTGGGCGCTCGGCCACAAGCGCGCCGCGGCGCGAGCCGGACGTTCGTCCCCGGTCGATCACGTAGCGCTGTTCGCGCATCTGTGCGACGCTGCGGGTCCTGCAGCGAGCAGCTCGTTCAACCCGCTCGTCGTCACCGAGCTCGTCGCCGGCGCGACCGCGCTGCCCGAGCCGGTCGCGCGTTATCTCGCCGGCTTGGAGCGGTCGATCGCGGACGTCTCGCACGACCACGTCACGTACCCGACCGCGCTGCTGCTGCGCGAGCGCCTCGCCGCGCACGGCATCGGCGAGCGGCCGGCGGCCGGCGACTGGGCGCGCTGGGCGCCGCCGTCGATCGACGAGCTGTGGGGTGCGGACGCACGCGTTCTGGGCGCCGTGTCGCACTGGTTCGCCGCATGCGATGCGAGCGCGCCGGAGCGGATCCCGGCGGGGACCGCCGACGCCCTCGCGGCGATCATGATCTCGGCCTGCCGCCGCTACGAGCTGCCGCTCGCGGCGCAGCTTCGCGAAGCGCTCGCGACGAACGCGGACAAGGCCGATCTGTGCCGGACCGCCGACCGCTTCTTCTTGCTCCAGCGGTCGCGCCACGGCTTCTTCGGACACGTCAACCCGTTCACGCCGCTCGCGCAGAAGCCGGCTGAATGGGCCGATCTCGACTTCCGCCTGCCGATCACGGTCGCGGTTCTGGGAGCGCTGTACGCATGCTGAAGCATCCCATGCTCAAGAACGCGCGCGTCGTGCTCGACCTGACCAAAGGCGAGCGGCCGCTGCTCATCGCGAGCGTCGCGATCGCGCTCGTCATGAGCGCGCTCTACTTCACGCTGCCGCCGCTCGCCAAGCCCATCCTGCACGCGTTCATCGACGGCACCCCGTCGGAGAAGCAGCACGCGCTGGGCCAGCTGGTCGTCGCGCTCGCCGTCCTCAACGTCGTCCAGGCCATCCTCGGCTCGGCGCAGTCCTATCTGCTCAGCGTTGCGGGCGAAGGCGTGACCCGCCGGCTGCGGCGGCTGCTCTTTCGCAAGCTGATCGCGCTGCCGATGGCCGCCATCAATCAAATGCGGGCGGGCGACATCGCGTCGCGCTGGAGCAACGACGTGGGCATCGTGCAGGCCCTCGCCACGACCAACGTGGTGAACCTGGTCCGCTTCGCCGCGCAGCTCGTGGTCGCGATCGGGGTCATGTTCTTCCTTCAATGGCAACTGACGCTCGAAGCGATTGCCGCCATGGCGATCGTCATCGTCACGGCCAACTTCGCGATGAAGTACCTGAGCACGAGCTCCGTGCGCCTGCAGGGGCTGCGAGCGAACGCGCTCGCGGTGGCGGCGGAAGCAGTCGCCAACGCGCTGCTGGTGAAGATGGCGGTGCGCCAAGACTACGTCACGCAGCGCGTCGACGAGAAGCTCGGCGAGACGTACGACTTGGCGAAGCGGCGCGCGCTCGTTCAGGCGACGGTCATCCCCGTCGTCAACACGGTCGCGCTCGTGATGTTCGGCGCGATCCTACTGCTCGAGGCGCAGCGCGTCATCGCGGGCACCGTGTCGATGGCGGAGCTCGGAGCGTACGTCGTCTCGGTCGGCCTGCTCGCGACGGCCGCCGGCCAGCTTGCGATCACGCTGAACTCCGTGCGCCAGTCGCTGGCCGGCCTCTCGCGCGTGTTCGCGATCATGCGGATGCCGAGCGAGGCGGCGCATCCCGGCGACGCGTGCGCTCCGGCGGGCGACATCGCGCTCGAGGGCGTCTCGATGCGCTACGGCAGCGAGGGCGAGTTCGCCGTCGACGGCGTCACGCTGACGATCCCGCGCGGCAGCTCCTTCGCGCTCGTCGGGCCGAGCGGCAGCGGCAAATCGACGCTGCTGAGCCTGCTGGGCGGCGTGTTCGAGGCGACGAGCGGCACCATCACCATCGGCGGGCGCGATCTGCGCACGCTCGATCTCGACGCGCACCGCGAGCGGATCGGCTACGTTTCCCAAGAGCCGTTCGCGTTCCAGGCGTCGCTGCGCGAGAACTTGCTGCTCGCCAAGCCGGACGCGACCGAGGACGAGTTGCTGCGCGCGCTGCGCGCCGCGAACGCGCAGCACATCGTCGAGCGGCTTGCGAACGGTCTCGACTCTGAGATCGGCGAGGGCGGCAAGACGCTCTCGCGCGGCGAGCGCCAGCGCATCGCGGTCGCGCGCCTGTTCTTGAGCGATCCCGAGATCGTGCTGCTCGACGAGCCCACGGCGTCGCTCGATGCGCAGAACGAGATGCTCGTGAAGGTCGCGCTCGACGAGATCCTCGTCGGCCGCACGACGATCCTGGTCACGCACCGCACGCGGATGGTCCGCGAATGCGACGCGATCGGCGTGCTGCTGGACGGACGCCTGGTGGAAGTGGGCACGTACGACGAACTCTGCGCGGCCGGAGGCGTGTTCGCAACGCTCGACCGGCTGCAGGCGGGCGAGGGAATGCTGCCCGACCCCGCGTTCACCACCACCTTGGAAGAACTCCATGCTCCAGTGCACTGATCTCCAGGTTCGGTTCGGAAACGGCGTGCAGGCGCTGCGCGGCGTCACCCTGCGGTTCGATGCTGGAATCACCGGTCTGGTCGGCCGCAACGGCAGCGGCAAATCGACGCTGATGAAGGTCATCGCGACCAGCATCACGCCCAACGGCGGCAGCCTGGCGTGGAACGGCGAGGACGCCGTCCGCCGGCCCGACGTCATCCGCGGCGTGCTGGGCTACGTCCCGCAATATTTCGGCGTCTACCAGAACCTCACAGCGATCGAGTTCCTCGAATACCTCGCAGCGCTGCGGCGCATCGCGCCCAAAGCGGCACGCGCGCGCGCGCTGGAGCTGCTCGACCGGCTCGGGCTCGCGTCTGCCGCGAAGCGGCGTCTCGGCGGCTTTTCCGGCGGGATGCTGCGTCGCGTCGGGATCGCGGCGGCGTTTCTGGGCGACCCGCAGCTGATCGTTCTTGACGAGCCGAGCGTCGGGCTCGACCAGTACGAGCGCGCGAACTTCGTCGCGCTGCTCGAGCAGTACCGCGACCGCACGATCGTGCTCGGCACGCACATCTTCAGCGACCTCGCGCAAACCGCCGATGCGCTCGTGTTCATGGACCAGGGCTCGGTCGCCGATTCGGTCACCGGGCTTCGCGCCGGTGCCGGCGTGCGCCGCGGCGAGCCGGTCGAGGCGATGTGCGAGCGCTTCGTCATGAGCGGATCGCCGACGTGATCCTGGCGGGCGCCGCCGCGGAGCTGCGCGAGCGGCTGCGCGACCGCTCCACGTACGTCGCGCTATTTGTGTCGCTCGTCGGCATCGGGCTGCTGTTTCCGAGCGACGGCAGCGGGTACGCGACCATCGCCGCGACGGGCAAGCGCGTGCTGCTTTCGTCGAGCGCGTCCGCCGCGCTCGCCGCCGTGCTGCTCAACGCGTTCTTCTCGGTCGTCGGTTTGCTCGCCGTAAGCGCGACGCTGCTGCGCGACACGCGGCCCAGCGGTATCGGAGAGTCGTTGCGCACGTCGCCCGCGTCGAACTTCGCGCTGCTCGCCGGACGCTGGCTCGCGAACCTCGCGCTGCTGGCGGGATTCGGGGCGGTCGCGTGCGTGCTCGCCATCGTGATGGTGTGGCCGCGCGTCGCTAATTTCGATCCGGTGAGCTTCGTCGCGGTGTACGCGCTGCTCGTCGTCCCGGCGCTGGTGATCCTCGCGGGAGCCGGCTTGGTGTTCGACGTGGTGTTCCGCGGCAGCCGGGCCTGGCGCGTGACCGCGGCGATCGTGCTGTGGCTGATCGCCATCAGCGTCGCCGCGATCCCCGGCGCGCAGATCGTCGACCCGCTCGGCATCGGGCAGTTCGAAGCGCAGCTGGCCGCGGCCGGACACGGCGTCCCCGTGTCGTTCGGAATCGCGCCGATGAGCGCAAACGCGCCCGTCGCGTTCAGCCTCGATTTTCCAATTACGTGGGGACTCGTCGCCGGCCGCATCGCGGCGGCGCTGGCAGGCGTTGCGATCGCGCTGCTCGCGCTCGTCCGTTTCCCGCGTTTCGCCGCGCTCCCGGTGCGCGCCGATGACGAGCCGCTGCACGTCGACGACCGGCCGCGCTCCGCGGCGACGCCGCTTTCGCCGGTGCGTCTTGCGCGCATGCCGCTGCTCGTGTCGCGCGCCGCCGCCGAAGTGCGCATGATGCGCTTGGGCGGCGTGCCGTGGGCCGTGCTGAGCCTCGCCGTGCTCGGCAACGTGCTCGGATTCGTTCACGCGACGACGTTCGCGCTCGCGCTGTTGACGCTGGTGCCGGTCGTGCTCTCGCAGCGCATCGTGCTGACCGAGACGCCGCTGGGGACCGAGTCGCTGATCGGCACGCTGTGCGCCGCCGAGCGGCAGTACGTGCTGTGGAAGGTTCTCGCTCTCGGCGCGGCGTCGCTTGCGCTCGCGCTGCCGTATCTCGTCTACGCCGCCGCCGCCGACCCGCTGCACGCGCTGGGGCTCGTCGCCGCGGATCTCGCGATCGTCACGCTGACGGTCGCGATCGGGTACGTGAGCGGCTCGGTGATGCCGGGTCTTCTCGCAGCCGGGCTGTGGTGGTATCTCTTCTCGTTCAACACGCTGCCGCCGGCAATCGACGTCGCCGGCGTGCACGCTGCACCGAGCGCCGTCGCGATCGCGGCGTATGTCGTCGCGGCGCTCGCCGTGCTGGCTGCGGCCTGCACGGGCCGCCGCGGCGCCGCGCTAGCGAGCAGCTGACATGACGCCGCCCGTCGCGCGGCGCCCGCATTCCGGGCTGCTGCTGCCGCTCGCCGCCGTGCTGCTCGCGCTGCTGTTGGCGGGCGGGATCGCGTGGCAGTTCCGCGCGCTGGACATGACGCCGGCCGCGCCCGCGATCGTGACCGCCGCGGAAGCGCCGTCGTCGGCGTACGTGCTCCCGAACGGGATGCGCGTCGTGGTCGCCGAGGACCGGCGCGCCGCCATCGTGCGCACGATGATCGTCTATCGCGCGGGCTCGGACCTCGATCCGGCCGGCCGCGAAGGGCTCGCGCACTCGCTGGAGCACGTGATGTTCGCCGGCACCGCCGGCGTTCCGGCGACGACGCTCTACGATGCCGCCTCCCGCATGGGCGGTCAGATGAACGCCTTCACCGCGCACGACGAGACGCGCTTCGTGTTCGGCGCGCCGCGGCGCTCGCTCGACGCGATCCTGGCCATTGAGGCCGACCGCATGCAGCACCTGCGCATCACCGCGCAAGGCTGGAACCATGAGCGCGGCGCGGTCCTCGCCGAGATCGGACGTGCGCAGGACGACCCGCTGCGCGTCCTCGTCGCAGGCGTGCGAAGCGCGGCGTATCCCGGCCCGGCCGGACAGCCGTCGCTCGGGCGCGCCGATGCGGTGGCGAAGATCGATACCGGCGCGCTGCGCGCCGCGTACGCGCAGCGGTTCACCCCGGCCAACGCGACGCTGATCGTGGTCGGCGACGTGCGCGCCGCCGACGTGGTCGCCGAGGACCGGCGCGCCGCCATCGTGCGCACGATGATCG
>JAQBPK010000150.1 GCA_028287565.1 Vulcanimicrobiota bacterium | reverse complement strand
CTCGCGCTCGCCGAAGCGCCCGTCATCGCGATCGGCCATGCCGCCGTGCGGGCGGGCGCCGCGGCGACCTTGACGGCGCTGTGCGAGCGGCACGAGATACCGGCCGTGACGACGTACGCGGCGAAAGGCGCGCTGCCCAGCGATCATCCGCTGTCGGTCGGAACGCTGAGCCCGTACATGGACGGTATCCTGCGCACGGCCGCGCTCGAGGAGATCTTCGCGGACGCCGACACGATCGTGCTCGCGGGCTACGACTACGCCGAGGACTTCCGCCCGTCGATGTGGTCGAAGGGACGGCCGAAACGAATCATCCGCATCGGCACGATCCCCAATCCCGCCGCGCAGCTCTTCACGCCAGACATCGATCTCGCGGGCGACGTGCGCGAACTGCTCGAGATGCTCGCGCGCGAGGTCGGCGACGTGCGGTTCGGGCCGCGCGGGCGCGCGCTCGCCGCCAGCGTCGCGGCGTCGCGCGCGCGCATGACGCAGAGCATCGGCGCGGACGGTCCGGCCACCGCGCAGGAAGCGATCGCGGCGATCAACGCCGCGAAGGACCGCGACGCGATCGTGGTGAGCGACATCGGGTTCTTCCGCCATTACGCCGCGATCTTCACCGACGTCGCGGGGCCCAACCAGTTCGTCACGTCGGCGGGCGGCTCGAGCTTCGGGTTCGGCCTTCCGGCGGCGCTCGGCGCGAAGATCGCCGCGCCGGAGCGCCAGGTGATCGTCGTCGCGGGCGACGGCGGCTTTCATTCGGGCAGCCAGGATCTCGAGACGCTCGCGCGGCTGGGGCTCGACATCACGATCGTCGTGCTCAACAACAACAGCAACGGGCTCATCAGGCTCTACCAGAATCTCGGGCACGGGCGCGACAACCCCAAAGCGGTCGACTTCGCGACCGTCGACTTCACGGCACTCGCTCGCGCCAACGGCTGCGCGGGCGTGATGTGCGCGTCGGCGCGCGACCTGCGCGAGGCGCTTCGCGCGGCACTGCGCGGGCACGGACCGACCGTGATCGAGGTTCCGCTGCGCTACGACTACGGCGCGGGCGCGGACTTCGGAGCGCTGCGCATCTAAGGCCGGATCAAAAGCGGCGGAGGACGGCCGGGGGCGCGACCGAACACGAAGCGCCGTGCTGACTCCCGCCGCTCCTCCGCAGCCCGTCCCGGTCTATTCCGGCTTCGACTACGTCACCGTCGACGCGCAACGCCGGCGCGTCTACGCCGCGCACGGCGGCTCGCAGCGGCTGCTGATCGTGGACGCCGATTCCGGCAAGATCGTCGGCCAAGTGCGTGTCGGGCAGGTGCGCGGCGTGGCGTTCGATCCGGTGACCGGCCACGTGTTCACCGGCAGCGGCAACAACGAGGTGAGCGAGGTCGACCCGGTCGCGCTCAAGGTGGTGAACCACGTCGACGTCGGCGGCTCGGTCGACGCGATCGCGTACGATCCGTCGAACGGGCGCATCTACGCCGACGAGGACGACGGCGCGCGCGTATGGGTGGTCGACGCGAAGACGTTCAAAGTCGTCAAGACGATCGCGATCCCCGGCCATAAGCCCGAGTACTTGGCGATCAATCCCAAGACGCACGAAGTGTACCAGAACATTGACTCCGACTCCGAGATCGCGGTGATCGATCCGAAGACGATGGAGGTCAGCCGCACGATCAAGACGCCGGAGGTCAAGCACAACCACCCGCTGCAGTACGACGCGGCGTACGATCAAATCGTGATCGCGGGCGGCGGCGTGATGAGCACGTACTCGCCCAACGGCACGAAGCAGGGCGAGCTCGCGGTGGGGCGGTTCGACCAGTGCGATCTCGACCAGACGCAGCACGTGCTCGCGTGCGCGGGCGACGGCGGCATCACGCGCTTTCGCTTGCAGCGCGGCGCCGCGCCGCAGCTGATCGACAAGACGGCCGTCGACCCCGGCGTGCACACCACCGCGATCGACCCGGCGACGCACGCCGTGTTCGTCGTGTGGGGCGACCGCGACGGCAAAGGCGATTTCGTGCAGAAGTTCACGCCCTCGCCCTAGCACGCGCGGTGCTCGGCGCCGCTCGATCCTGCGCACCGGCGGAGACATTTTTCTAACGGAATTCTGAGAACGCCGTCATCTTCGCGTAAGGTAGCCGCGGTACCGTAAGCATCCGTGCATATCGTCAGGAACGCATCGCTCGCCGCGTTCGCGCTGCGGCACGCGAAGGTGATCGTCTTCGCGGCCGTCGTGCTTGCCGTGCTGGGCGTCCGCTCATATCTCGTCGCGCCCGAGAGCATCTTCCCGGCCATGTCGTTCTCGCGCGTCGACGTGGTCGCCGACGCGGGCGACTTGCCGCCCGACCGGGTGCGCATCGCCATTACGCGCCCGCTCGAGCTGGCGCTGCAAACGCTGCCGTCCGTGCAGCGCGTGCGCGCCACGTCGACCCAAGGCTCGGCCGAGATCGTGATCGACTTCGATCCGAAGACCGATCCGCGCGCCGGCTTGCAAGCCGCCGACCAGGCGATCGCGGCGCTGCGCGGCACGCTGACCGCGGCGCGCACGATCGACGCCGTCGTCGTGAGCCCGAACGCCGAGCCCGTGGTGTCATACGGGCTCACGTCGTCGGTGCTCTCGCAGTCGGCGCTCAAGCAGTTCGTCGACACGCGCGTGATCCCGGCGTTCGCCGGCACGCCGGGCCTTGCGCGCATCACGTCCGTGGGCGGCGCGCCCGTCGAGTACCACGTCGACCTCGATCCGAGCGCGCTCGCCGCCGTCGGCGTCGGCGCGAGCGACGTCGCGGCGGCGATCGGCGACGCGGCGAACGTGCAGTCGGTCGGCACCGTGACGCGCCGGCACCAGCGCTACGTGCTGCTCGTCGACGCGTCGCCGCACGACGCGAGCACGCTCGCCGCGGTGAACGTGCCGCTCAAAGCCGGTGGCACGGTGCCTGTCGGTTCGCTCGGCACCGTGAAGCTCACGACCGGCCTCGAGATCGATCAGGCGTCGGTCAACGGCGTGCACTCGGTGAACGTGAACGCGTTTCCGCTGCCGCGCGCGGACGCGGTGACGCTCGCGCGCGAGGTGGACGCGCGGTTCGCGTCGCTTCGCGGGCGCCTGCCGGCCGACGTGCACCTCGTGAAATACTGGGACCAGACGCGCCTGATCGTCGCCTCGCAAGCATCGCTGCGCGACGCGATCCTGCTCGGCGCGCTGCTCGCGGTGCTCGTGATCTACCTGTTCCTGCGCAGCCTGCGCATGACGCTCGTCGCGGCGGCGGTGATCCCGCTCGCGATGGCGATCGCGCTGTTCGCAATGGAGCGCTCGGGGCAGACGCTCAACCTGATGAGCGTCGGCGGGCTCGCGGTAGCCGTCGGGCTGATCATCGACGACGCGATCGTCGTGATCGAGGCCATCGCGCGCAAGCTGACCGACGAGCCCGCTCTGACACGCGACGAAGCGATCGCGCAAGCCGGCGGCGGGATCGCGAAAGCGATGATCGCGTCGACCGCGACGACCGTCGTCGTGTTCCTGCCCCTGGGGCTGCTGACGGGCGTGACCGGATTCTTCTTCCGCGCGCTCGCGTTCACGCTCGCCGCGTCGCTGGTGATCTCGCTCGCGCTCGCGCTGTTCGTCACGCCGATCCTCGCGCGCTGGTTCCTCGGCCCCAAGGCGCACGTCGCGGCCGCGGACGACCGGCTCGAACGGCGCTACGTGGGCATCCTGCGCTGGGCGCTCGCTCACCGGCCGGTCGTGTACGGCGGCGCGGCGGTGGTGCTCGCCGTGACCGTGCTGCTGCTCGCGAGCTCGCCGAGCGACTTCCTGCCGAAGTTGGATGAAGGACAGTTCGAGATCAAGTACACGCTGCCGCCCGGCGCGTCGCTCGCGACGACGGACGACGCCGCGCAGCGCATGGAGCGCATCGTCGCCGCCGATCCCGCGGTGGAAGCGGAAGGCCGCCTCACCGGCGTCGACACGAACGGCTTCTCGCCCACGCAGACGAACACGGGGACGATTCGCGTCGCGCTGCGCACCGGCGGGCGCGCGGGCTATGACGCGATCACCGAGCGGCTGCGCGCGAACATCGCAGGCGCCGTGCCCGCCGCGACGCTCGACTTCCACCAGCTGCTCGAAGATCAGATCAACGATCTTTCCGGCGCGCCGCAGCCGGTGGAGATCACGATCGCGGGACCCGATCAGAAGACGCTGATCGCGCTGGCCGGCCGCGCGACGGCGGCGATCGCCAAAGTGCACGGCGTCGTCGACGCGTACGACGGCGTCGTGTACGACGATCCCGCGCTGCGCATCGTGCCGCAGACCGCGCGCCTCGCGGCGCTCGGCATCGGGCGCACCGAGCTCGCCGATGCGCTGACCGCGGGCACGGGCGGCACGGTGACGGCGCAAGTGGCCGGCGCGTACGCGGAGATCCCGGTGCGCGTGAACGTCGCGGGCGCACCCGACGGAACGCGGCCCGGCGACACGGCGCTCGTGACGAAAGGCGGCACCGCGGCGCTCGGCGTGCTCGCGCGCGTGGAGAACGCGGGGCACACCACCGACATCAACGAGGAGAACGGCGCGCAGCTGCTGCGCGTGAGCGCGAACATCGAGGGCGCGAGCTTGTCCGCCGTGATCGCGGGGATCCGTCCGGTGGTCGCGCGGCTCGGTCTGCCGCCAGGCTATACGGCGACGATCGGCGGCGCGTACGAGACGCAGAAAGCGTCGTTCGGCGAGTTCGCGAACGTCATCGCGATCGCCGTGATGCTGGTGTTCGCGGTGATGCTCGCGACGTTCGGGTCGTTCCGGCTGCCGCTCGTGATCCTGGCTGCGATCCCGCTCGCGCTGATCGGCGTCGCGGTCGCGCTCGGCGTCACGCGCACGCCGGTCAACGTGTCGTCGTTCATGGGGCTGCTGCTGCTGGTCGGCATCGTGGTGAAGAACGGCATCCTGCTGATCGACGTCGCGAACAAGCGGCGCGCCGCGGGCGACGACGTCGTGACGTCGCTGATAGCGGCGGGCTCGACGCGGTTGCGGCCGATCCTCATGACGACGCTCGCCGCGATCGGCGGGCTGCTGCCGCTCGCGCTCGGCATCGGCTCGGGCGCGGAGATGGAGAAGCCGCTCGCGATCGCGGTGATCGGCGGGCTCTCCACGGCGACGATCTTCACGCTGGTGCTCATCCCGGTGCTGTACGCGGCATTCACGGGCGGCGAAGAACGCCGCCGCTCGGTTGCGGTACCGGCGGTCGCAACGATGCTCGCACTGGCGCTGCTTGGCGGCACCATGCTCCCGGCGCGCGCGCAAGGAGCGACTTCCGTTGCGCCGGGCGCTGCTGTCGTCGCGCCGGGCGCTGCAGCGATCTCGTTTGGTGGGCTTTCGCTTGCGGATGCGCAAACGCGTGCGGTCAATGCGTCGCCTGACGTGCGCACCGCGCACGCGGCCGTCGCGAATGCGCAGGCTGCGCTCGCGCAAGCACGTGGTACGTACGGTCTTTCGGCGACGACTTCGTACAACGAGGCGCCGCAAGGTGCGCCGGAAGGCACGATCGCGCAACGCATTACCACGACCGGCGTGCAGGTCACGCTCGGCGACATGCTCGCGTACTCGCCGCTGGTGTCGCAGGCGGCGTCCGCGCTGCGGGTCGCGCAGACCGACGAGATCGCCGCGCTGCGAACCGAGCGCGTGAAGCTCGTCGGCTTGTACTACGCCGCGCTCAAGGCGCGTGCGGTCGCGGGGGCGCGCGTGGATGCTGTGGCGAGCGCGAACGCGTTCGCCGATGCCGCGCGCAAGCGGTTCGCCGCCGGGGACGCGCCGCGCATCGACGTCGTGCGCGCCGAGGTCGCGCTCGCACGCGCGCAGGGCGATCTCTCGCGCGCCAAAGCGGACGATGCGAACGCGACCGACGCGCTCGAGCGCGAAACCGGCGCGTCCGCAGGTTCGCTGGGCACGACGGCCACCGCGCCGGTCGCATCCGCGCAGCCGCTGTCGCCGGAGATCGCGATCGCGCGCGCTACGGCGAACCGCGCCGATCTGCGCTCCGCCAACGACAACGTGCGTGCCGCCGAGGCCGCCGTGCGCGCGGCGCAGCGCTCGGCGATCCCGCCCGTGACGATCAGCGCGGGTTACAGCCGCGGCGTGGACTCCGGCGTGAAGATCGGCGGCCCGACGATCGGCGCGTCGGTCGCGATCCCGCTCGGCGGCGCGCTCGGCGCGAAGGTGCGCGCGCAGCGCGCGCTCGTGGACGTCGCGGTCGCCAAGCGCGACGCGGTGACGCGCCAGATCGCGACGGAAGCCGGCGCCGCGGCGCGCAACGCCGCCGCGGCGGTGGACGCGCAGCGCGCGAGCGATGCGGCGCTGGCGGCCGCGCGCGCGGAGATCGACGCCGTGTCGCTCGGCTACCGCAGCGGCGCCTCGACGAGTCTGGATCTTTCGACCGCCCGCGCCACGTACGCTCAAGCGCAAGTGGACGAGCTCAACGCGCACTACGACCGCCTGCAAACGCAGGCGGCGCTGGAACTGGAGGTTTCCCAATGACGCGCCTGACGCGCCGCAACGCACCGGTCCTCGCGGCGGTCGCGATCGTGCTCGTCGCCGTGATCGCGATCGTGTTCGCGCGCGGCCGTGCGAGCAGCGCCGCGACCGCCGCGGCTTCCGACGCGACGCCCGCGCCGTCGGTCTCGCTCGCGACCGCGCGGTTCGGCACGCTCGTCACGCACGTGCGCGCGCAAGGGCGCGTCGGCGCGCCGGCGGGCGGCGACGCGAAGCTGTCGTTCGCGGGCTCGGGGATCGTCGCGCGGCTCGACGCGCACGTCGGCGATCGCGTCGTCGCGGGACAGCCGCTCGCGGAGCTCGACACGAGCGGGCTCGCCATCGACGCCGCGCAAGCGGGGCAAGACGCGACGGCCGCGGCGGCGCAGTACGGCGGCGGCTCCGTCCCGGCGCACGCGCTCGCGAGCGCGCAGCAGAAGCTGGTCGTCGCGCGCAACCGGCTCGCCGCGCTGACGACCGGATCGGGGACCGTGCAGAGCGACGCCGTCGCCGCGCAGGGTGCGGTGCGCCAGGCGCAAGCGAAGGTGGACACCGACCAGCGCACGCTGCAGCGCGAGCAGACGCTGTTCGCGGGCGGCGTCGCGGCGCAGAAAGACGTCGATGCGGCGCGCCAGCAGCTCGCGCTCGACCAGGCCGATCTCGATGCGGCGCGTGCGAAGTCGACCTCGGCCGCGAGCGGTATCGGCGGTGCGGTCGCGCAGGCGCGCGCGGACGTCGCGCAAGCGGAGAGCGATCTGCGCAGCGCGCAAGCGCAGACGACGGTCGTGGGCGCGCAAGCGGGCTCGGCGCAGGAACGCTATGCGGCCGCGCAGCGCAACCTCGCGAACGCGGTGCTGCGCGCGCCCGCCGACGGCGTCGTCGTGTCGGTCCTAAAGCATGCGGGGGAGGCGGTCGATCCCACGCAGCCGGCGATCGTCGTCGGGCCGCCGCGCTCGAACCAGGTGACCGTCACGGTGACCGGCGGCGCCGCGAGCGAGATCCGCCCCGGCGCCGCCGCGACGGTCTCCGTTCCGGCGCGCGCGCTGCGTTCGCCCGCGACGGTGCGCGCCGTCGTGCCGAGCGTGGATCCCACGACGCAAACCAGCACGGTGGTGCTGAGCGGTGCACCGGCGGGCGCGGCGTCGGGCGACGCCGTCGACGCGGCGATCGAGCTCGCGGCGCACCGCGGCGTGCTTATTCCGACCGACGCGATCGTCGAGGACCCGCAGACGCAGCGCGCGATCGTGTTCGTGCAAACGCGGAACAAAGACGGAACCGCCGCGTTCGTGTCGCGCGAGGTGCAAACGGGCGCGAGCGACGGCGCTACGACGCTCGTGCAGAGCGGCCTGCGCGCGGGGGAGCGTATAGCGTCCCGCGGCGCGTTCGACCTGTTGGCACCGGGCGGCTAACAGGGCCCGCCGTCGCCGTACCGCCGGGTCAAGCGCCCGAGCGCGGCGAACGGCGCATGCATGGTTGGTGGCGCATCGTGAATGGCGGTTCCGGCGATCCGCTGTTGCACGGCTACGAGCGCTTTCTCGCGGCGTCCGATCCGGAGCTGCGCGCGTTGCGCGGCGTCTACGTCACGCCGGCGCCGGTCGTGCGCTACGTCGTGCGCTCGGTGTTCGAGCTGCTCGACGACGCGTTCGGCGTCGCGCCCGATGCGCCCGGCGGCGCGTTCACGCTGTTCGACCCGGCGTGCGGAACGGGCGCGTTCCTCCACGAGCTCGTCGTGGCGGTGCGCGCGCGGTTCATCGAGCATAACGATCCGTGCGGGTGGAACACGCACGTGGGCACGGCGCTGCTGCCCCGGCTTCTCGGCTGCGAGCTGCTGCCGGTGCCGTACGAGATAGCCCGGATCAAGCTGGCGCACACGCTGCGCGGCGACGACCTGCCCGAGCCGGAGCGGACGCGTTTTCGCTACGAGCTCGGTCCACGCGATCGGCTGCGCATCGTGCTCGGAAACGCACTGGACGGTAATGCACTGGACGCAAACGCACTGGATGAAAACGCAGCGGACGCGATCCGAGCCGATAGCGGTGCCGGGACGGACGGGGCCGTTGCGGTCGTGATCGGAAACCCGCCGTATTCCGGGCATTCCGCCAATGGCCGTGCGGTGCGCGCGTACCGCACCGACATCGCCGAGGCGAACACGAAGTGGCTGCACGACGACTACGTCAAGTTCATGCGGCTCGCGGAAGAGCGGGTGGAGCGCGCCGGGCGCGGGATCGTGGCGTTCGTCACGAACCATGCGTATCTCGACAACCCCACGTTCGCCGGGATGCGGCGCCAGCTGATGCGCACGTTCGACGAGATGTTCGTCCTCGATCTGCACGGCAACGCGAAGATCGTCGAGACCGCGCCCGACGGCTCGCGCGACGAGAACGTGTTCGACATCTTGCCGGGCGTCGCGATCGGGCTGTTCGTCAAACGCGGCATCGCACGCAGCGGCGGATGCGTGGTGCGCTTCGCGGAGCTCTACGGCACCCGGCAAGCGAAGTACGACCGGCTCGGCGCGACGGCCGTGCGCTCCACGCGGTGGACGCCGGTCACGTCCTCCGCCGCGGCTGCCGCGTTCCGGCCCGCGCGGACCGATGCTCCGCTGGGGTATTTGCAGGCACCTTCGCTCGCGGCCGTGATGCCCGTGTCGTCGCTCGGCGTGCTCACAAAGCGCGACGCGCTCGCCGTCGCGTTCACGCCGCACGAGCTGCTGGACCGGTTGGCGGCGTTCGCCGATCCGCGGCGCACCGCCGAGCAAACGGCGTCCGCGTTCGGTCTTCCGCTGCGCGACAACGACGGCTGGGATCTCGCCGCAGCGCGAAAGGTCGCCGCAAACGCCGATCCGGCTCACGTGCGGTACATCGAGTACCGCTGCGGCGACGTTCGCTGCTACTACGACGCGCGCGGCATCGTCGCGCGGCGCAACCGGCGGGTGCTGGACCACGTTGCCGGCGCCGAGCGCTTCGCGTTCCTCGCCGGCCGCCAGGGCGGGTCCGCGACGAGCGGTGCGTGGGACTCGGTCTGGGTGACCGCGACGAGCTCCGATCAGAACCTGTTCCGGCGCGGCGGCGCGACGGTGTTCCCGGTGATCCTCAACGGTGCGGACGACGGCGCGGCGCAGCCGCGGTGGAACTTGTCGAGCGAGTTCGTCGAGTATGCGGCGGCGCGCGCCGGCGAGTCCAACCGCGCGGTGGTGCAGCGGCGTGCGGCGGGCTACATCTACGGGCTGCTCAACGCGCCGCGGTTTCGCGCTGAGTTCGCCGGAGAGCTGCGGCGCGCGTTTCCGCGCATTCCGGTCGTTGATGCCGGATCGTTCGCCGCGCTGTCCGCGATCGGCCGGGGGCTGCTGCGCGTGCACCTGCCGACCGGAGCGGAGCCGGTCGTGACGTTTCCGGTTGCCGGCGAGGGCGTCGTCGGTTTTGGACGGTTCACGCTGGCGGATATCGACGATGCCGGATACGGAACGGTCGTCATCAACGAAGCTGGCCAGCGTTTCGAGCGCGTTCACTGCCACGCTTGGCAGCGCACGTGCGGCGGCTCGCCGGTTCTGCGGAGCTATCTTCGCGCTCGAAAAGGGCGCAAGCTCCTCGGCGAGGAGATCGCGGCTTTCGCTCGGCTGGCGACGGCGTTCGATCGCGAGCGCACCCTGCTTGCTGAGGCCGACGAGGTGCTCGGCGCTTTGCTGAATAGACCGGGCGGTTTTACGGTATAGAACCCCGATGACCATACCGACGAGCGTCTCCGATGAACGATCCTGAGGGCGACCTCGGGCGCTATACGGGCGGCAACCTGCTGATCGACTCGCTGCCGGGTTCGGATCGCGAGCGAATCGCCGCCCGGCTGGAAGTCTTTCAAGCCGAAGTTCCGGAGTGCATCGTGGCGCACGGGCAGCATTTCGAGGACGTCATCTTTCCGATCGACGCTATTTTTTCGGTCACCGCCGAGCTTCGGCTCGGAAACGTCTACGAAGTCGGCGCCATCGGTCGCCAGGGAATCATCGGGGCGGAGCTCGCCCTCGGTGTCGTGTCGGCACCGCGCAGCATCATGTCGCAGATCGAAGGACGTGCCGCGCGGATCGAGCGCGAGGCATTCGATGACTGCGTGCGCGGCAGCGCGGCGCTCGCGCGTGCGGTGTACCGGCATCTCGCCCGCCGCTTGTTCATTGCCGAGCAGTTCATCGCGTGCAACTTCGCCCATCACGTTACGCAGCGGTGCGCGCGCTGGGTCCTCATGCTCAGGGACGAGCTGGGCCGCGACGAGTTCCTGCTGCGCCACGAGTTCCTCGGCATGATGCTCGGGCTCGAGCCGCAGGCCGCCGCACTGGCCGGGGCGGATCTCCAGCGCACGGAAGCCATACGGTATACCGACCAACGCATCGCACTCGTCGATCTCGAAGCGCTCCTAGAAGTGTCGTGTGAGTGCTATGAAGCGCAGCGGCGCTTCGCTCCCCTAGCGGCGTAGACTCCGATGGCGTTCCCGCGGGGAAACCGCCTTCTCGACGCGTTGACCGGGCCGGACCCCGAACGGCTGTTCCCGAGCGCGCGCGTCGTCACGCTGGAGCGCACGCAGTGCACGACGATCCACCGCAAGCGCATGTACAGCGTGGACTTTCCGGTCACGGCGCTGATGTCGGTGGTCGGTACGCTCGCGAGCGGCACGACGTACGAGCTCGCGAGTGTCGGCACCGAAGGGTTCGTCGAGGTCGATGCCGCGCTCGATTCCGACATCGCGCTGCGCAGCGCGTCGTGCCAGTTTCCCGGCGATGTCGTGCGCATGTCGCTCGAAGACTTCCAGGCCGGGCTCGAGGCGAGCCGGCCGTTCGCGTGGCTCGTGCGGCACGCGGTTCGCGCGCGCATCTTCGTCACCGAGCAGAACGAGATGTGCAACCTGCGCCACACGATCGTCCAGCGTCTCGCGCGCTGGCTGCTCGTCGCGAGCGATCGTTTGGAGCGCGAGGAATTTCCGGTCACGCACGACTTCCTCGCGACCACGCTGGGCACGCGCCGCGCGGGCGTCTCTGTCGCGGCGGCGACGCTGCAGTCACACGGCGCGATCGAGTACCAGCGCGGCAGCGTGACGATCAGCGATCTCTCGCGCCTCGCGGAGGACTCGTGCGAATGCTACGAAGCATGCCGAATCGCAATCGAAGAAACACTGGCGCAACCGGACCGCCGGTGACTAAAGGAAACCTAGAGTCCCGCTTGGATTGCGCGGCGGGCTTCGTCCAGGCAATGCGCAGTACGGCTTGCGAGCGTTTCACCGCGCCGCGGCGGTCACATAGCTTTCCGCTCGTGACAAACACGCTGCGAGCGTATCCCTACTGTCCAGTACCAGGCGATCGTCGTGCCATGGCTCGTATTCGCGCGTCTGGACGTCGCTCCACGTGGGCTCGTCGCGGTGAGCGAGGTTGCGGTTGCGCTGCTCCACGCGGTGGCGGTGCTCCGCTGCATCGGCGCAGACGATCTCGATGATTCGCAGCGGCGTGCCGTGCCGCTCGGCGAGGTCTCGCCACATCGCCCGCGCCGGTTCGACGCCGTTCACCGCGTCGATGATGATCGTCGCGCCGGCGCGCAGTGTCGCGTCCGCGATCGTTTCCGCGATCACGTAGTCGGCGAGGCCGATCGGGTCGGGCGTCGCTCCGGCGCGGCGGAGCGCGCTTCCGATCGCGTCGATCTCCGCGATCGCGCAGCCCAAACGCGCCGCGAGCTGCGTGGCGAGGGTCGTCTTGCCGGTGCCCGGCAGCCCGGTGAAGACGATCAGCACGCGTGCGTGCCGCGGTCAGGCCGGGTCGAGCACGTGGATCGCGCGGCTGGCGATCAGGTCTTTTGTCTTTGCGCCATATGCTGCCATGTGCGGGGAGGCGGCGTGCGCTTTGAGCGCTTCGATGCCCTCCCACTTTTCGATCACGATGATGGTGTCCGGGCCGAATGCCGTCTGGAACGGTGGCGGGTCGTGCGCGTCGACGGCTGCGCCGTATTCGATGCAGCCTTGCTCGGCGCGCACCGCCGGCACGTTTGCGCGAAAGGCCTCGAGCAGTGCGTCGCGCTGCCCGGGCTTAGCGGTGACCATCGCAAGCACGTGTACCATGCGATTCGCTACACCCGTGCTTCGTTCAGCAGCGCGGCGCCGACCGCTTTGCCGGCGTCCGTGACCGCTTCGCGGCCTTTGTCGAAGATGGCGATGAAGGAGAAGAACGCGTGGATCATGCCGTCGTACACGCGCAGGTCGACCGGGACGCCGTCCGCGCGCAGGCGCTCGGCGTACGCGACGCCCTCGTCCCACAGCGGATCGCGGTTCGCCATGACGATCGTCGCGGGCGGGAGCCCGCGCAGCGTCTCGGCGCGCGACGCGCACACGTACGGCATCTCCGCGATCTCCGGGCGCGGCACGTGGCACTTCCAATAGAAGTCGATGCGCTCGTTGGTGAGGAAGTGGCCTTCGCCATAGGTTCGGTACGACTCGGTTTTCACGCCGCTGCTCACCGCCGGATACACGAGCAACTGGTGCGCGAGCGCCGGACCGCCCTCATCGCGCGCTTTGAGCGCCACGCTCGCGGCGAGGCCGCCGCCCGCGCTGTCGCCGCCGACCGCGAGGCGCGTTCCGTCCGCACCGAGCTCTTGTGCATGTGCCGCGAGCCACACCAGCGCTCCGTATGCATCCTCGAACTGCTCGTTCGCGGGATGTTCGGGCGCGAGCCGATAGTCGACGGACGCGACGATGCAGCCGCTCTCGCGCGTGAGCACGCGGCACACCGCGTCGTAGCTGTTCGGGCTGCCGCACACCCAGCCGCCGCCGTGGTACCACACGAGCATCGGCAGCGGTCCATTCGCGCCTTCGGGCGTGTAGACGCGGACGGGAATCGGACCGAGCGGCCCGGCCGCATCAACGTCGCGAACGCTCCCGACGTCGACCGGCGGTCCGCCGAGCCGCGTGAACGTGTCCTCGAAGAGCGCGCGCGCATCGGCGAGCGGCAGCGACTCGATCGGGGGACGG
>JAQBPK010000141.1 GCA_028287565.1 Vulcanimicrobiota bacterium | reverse complement strand
ATCGCCCGGGTCACGGCCAAGATCGCCATCGGCAAGCGCCTGGACGAGATTCCCAACGCTGACACCCAGCGCACGACCACCGCCTTAGAGCCGGCGCTGGACTATCAGGTGGTCAAAATCCCGCGCTGGCCATTCGACAAGTTCCCCGACGGCGATCGCACCCTGGGCACGCAGATGAAGTCGACCGGCGAGGCGATGGGGATCGGCCGCACCTTCGCCGCCGCGCTGATGAAGGCGGTGCGCGGGCTCGACCTCAAGTTCGAGACGCTCACCGGCGGCGCGTTCGCGGAGTGGAGCGACGACGAGCTGCTTCGCACGCTCTCGACGCCGACGCACGAGCGGTTGTTCGCGGTGTGCGAATTGCTGCGCCGCGGGCGCACGGTCGACGAGCTGCACGCGGTGTCGACGATCGACGTGTTCTGGCTGTGGGAGTTCCTCGAGCTCGTGCAGCTGGAAGAGGCGTTCCGTGCGCACGCGGCCGCGGGGCCGCTGTTCGGTCAGGCCCCGCCCCCCGAGCTGCTGCGCCGCGCGATCGAGAGCGGCTACAGCACGCGCGGAATCAACTCGCTGTTCGGCGGCGAGCTCGCCAGCAGCGCGGACGCGGGCCAGTTCCGCATGGTCGACACCGCCGCCGCCGAGTTCCCCGCGACGTCGCCGTACTACTATCTCTCGCGCTTCGAGCGCGACGAGATGCGCCCGCCGGGACGCGAGGCGGTTGTCGTGGTCGGCAGCGGTCCGATCCGCATCGGTCAAGGGATCGAGTTTGACTACAGCTGCGTGCACGCGGCGTGGGCGCTGCGCGAGGCCGGGCGGGCGGCCGTCGTCATCAACAACAACCCCGAGACGGTGTCAACCGACTTCGACATCAGCGACGTGCTCGTGTTCGAGCCGCCGGGCGCGGACGAGGTCGAAGCAACGGCGCGCGCGACGAACGCGCGCGGGGTGATGCTCGCGTTCGGCGGGCAGACCGCGATCAACCTCGCCGGCGAGCTGACGAAGCGCGGCATCGCGATCGTGGGCAGCGACCAGCGTTCGCTCGACATGGCGGAAGACCGCCAGAAGTTTGACGCGGCGCTCGAAAAGCTGGGCGTGGCGCGCCCGCGCGGCCGCGCGGCGAACACGTTTCGTGAGGCGCGCGCGATCGCGCGCGAGATCGGTTTCCCGGTGCTCGTTCGGCCGTCGTACGTGCTGGGCGGGCGCGGCATGGAGATCGTCTACAACGAGGGCCAGCTCGCGTCGTACGTCGAGAGCGCGCCGCCGATCACGCCGGGTTCGCCGCTGCTGGTCGACAAGTACATGCGCGGCCGCGAGGTCGAGGTCGACGCCGCGTTCGACGGCGACGACATCATGATCCCCGGCATCTTCGAGCACGTCGAGCGCGCCGGCATCCATTCCGGCGACTCGATCAGCGTGTTTCCGACGCAGACGGTGTCGGACGACATGGAGCGCCGCATCGTCATCGTTACCGAAGCGATCGCGCGCGAGCTCGGGATCCGCGGCCTCATCAACATCCAGTTCGTCATCCCCGAAGGCACGGACGAGCTGCTCATCATCGAAGCGAACCCGCGCGCGAGCCGTACGGTGCCGATCATCTCGAAGGCGACGGGCATCAACCTCGTGTCCGCGGCGACGCGCATCGCGCTCGGCGAGAAGCTGCGCGACATGCGCTGGGGCACGGGGCTGCGGCCGAAGCCCGATTACGTGGTCGTCAAAGTGCCGGTGTTCTCGTTCGCGAAGATGCGCGGCGTCGAGACGATCCTCGGGCCCGAGATGAAGTCGACCGGCGAGGTGCTGGGGATCGACGCGACGTACGCGGGCGCGCTGCGCAAGGGTTTCGTCGGTGCGGGGATCCGGTTGCCGAGTGAAGGCGGGCGCGTGTTGGTTTCGGTGAGCGATGAGGAGAAGCCCGACGGCGTCGATCTGATGCGGCGGCTGGTGGCGCTGGGCCACACGCTGGTCGCGACGCCGGGCACGTACGACGTGCTCGCGGAGAACGGCATCGCGGCCGAGCGCGTGAACCAAATCGGCGGCGGCTCGCCCGACGTGCTCGACGTGATTAAGCAGCGCGCGGTCGACCTCGTCATCAACGACTTCAAGAGCAGCAAAGCGCAGACCGACAACTACCGCATCCGGCGCGCGGCGGTCGAGGCGTCGATCGCGTCGCTGTCGTCGCTGGACACGGCACGCGCGCTCGTCACCGCGCTCGAGTCGGAAGCGGGCCCGCCGCGCTCGCTGCAGGAATACCAGGCGTCGCACCTCGGCGCGCTCGCGCCGTAACCGTGCGGCGCGGCGCGCTTCTGAAGGGCCTCGCGGCCGCGACCACCACGTCGCTCGCGGGATGCTCACCGCCGCGCGCGATCGGTCACGTAGGGCAGCTCCTCCGTGGCTGCGTCGACACGTCCGTGCCTCCCGTTGATAACGTTCTGCGCCTGGTTCGCGGTACGTTTCGCTCGCGGCACGTCGCGGTGCCGGTCGGGTATGCGATCGTGGTCCCGAACGGTCTCCCGCGGCCCTCGCCGTACGTCGCATACGTTCTGCCGGGACGCGGAAGCACCGCTGAATCCGTGCTCGCGATGGGGTTGCCGGGACTCTTCGCCGAGCGAATGCGAGCGAACGGTCACGCGTTCAACCTCGCCATCGTCGATGCCGGCGAGTCGTACTTCCACTCGCGCACGTCGGGCGAGGATCGTCTCGCAATGGTTACCGTGGACTTTCCGCGCGTCGTGCGCGAGGTGATCGGAAGCGAGATTCTTCGCGAGGCGCTGATCGGCCAGTCGATGGGCGGGTACGGGGCATTGCTGGCCGCCGAGCGCGAGCCGGAGCGCTATCGCGCCGTCGCGGTGGCCGGACCAGCGATCTTTCCGTCGTATGCGGACGAACATCGCAGCGTGGGGGATGCGTTCGACTCCCCGGACGACTTTGCACGGCACGACGTGCTCGCCCACGCGGCGTCATTGCGCACGAAGCCGGTCCTAATCGTGATTGGCCAGCGCGATCCTTTCCTGACCGGTGCGCGGATGTTCGTGAAGGCGTGTCCGACCGCGGCGCTCGACGTGCAAAAGGGTTGCCACGATGACGGCTTCTGGCGAACCTCCGCGCCGGAACTGCTGCAGTTCGTAGGCGCGGCACTGACGCACTCTCGCTGACGTTGCGCCGAGTTCGGCGGCGAACAGCTACCGAGTAAGGTGACTGCTCGTTGCTTGTGAACCCTCACGTGCACGGGTACATCATGTGTCGTGGCCACCGTCAGCGTTTTTGTGATCGACCGCCTGATCGCTTGGGGCGTGAAGCGAATTTACGGCTATCCCGGCGATGGAATCAACGGCCTCATAGCCGCGCTCCACGAGCGTGAGGATCAGATCGAGTTCATTCAGGTACGGCACGAGGAGCAGGCCGCGTTCATGGCGTGCGCGCACGCGAAGTTCACCGGTGAGCTCGGCGTGTGCCTCGGGACGTCGGGTCCGGGCGCGATCCATCTGCTCAACGGGCTCTACGACGCGAAGAACGATCACACGCCGGTGCTCGCGATCGCGGGGCAGTCCGCGACGACGGCGATGGGCAGCGAGTATCTCCAGGAAGTGGACCTGCACAGTCTCTTCAAGGACGTCGCGAGCGAGTACCTCGTCACGCTGATGAGTCCCGCGCAAGCGCGTCATGCGATCGATCGTGCCGTTCGTGGCGCGCTGTCCGAGCGCACCGTCACCGCGCTGATCGTCCCGAAGGATCTGCAGGAAGAAAAAGCGGTCGAGCAGCCGCCGCACGCGATGAACTATGCCGCGTCGAGCACGGGGCTCGCGATCGGCCGGATCATTCCGCACGATGCGGACCTGGGCCGCGCGGCCGAGGTGCTGAACGCGGGCTCCAAGGTTGCCATGCTGATCGGCGCGGGGACGCTGGGCGCGGAAGAGCAGGCGATCGCGGTCGCCGACAAGCTTCAGGCGGGCTGCGCGAAGGCGCTTCTCGGCAAAGCAGCGCTGCCCGACGATCTGCCGTGGGTCACCGGAACGATCGGGCTGCTTGGCACGAAAGCGTCGAGCGACATGATGATGCAGTGCGACACGCTTTTGATGGTCGGCACGAACTTCCCGTACGCGCAATTTCTTCCGAAGGAAGGCCAGGCGCGCGGCGTGCAGATCGACGTGAACGGGTCGCGCCTTGGCGTGCGCTACCCGACCGAGGTGAACTTGCAGGGCACCGCGCGCGACGCGCTCGAGGCGCTGTTGCCGCTGCTGGAGCAGAAGACGGACACGTCCTGGCGCGAGACCATCGCGAAGAGCCGTGACAAAGCGGAGGACGTCAACGCCACGCGCGCCGCGATCAAAGGCGATCCCGTCAACCCGGAAGACGTGTTCGTCGAGCTGAACCGGCGGCTGCCGGACAACATGATCCTCACTGCCGACGCGGGGACGTCGACGAACTGGTCGGCGCGGCATCTGCAGATGCGGCGCGGGATGAAGTGGTCGCTCTCGGGCGGCTTGGCGACGATGGGCTCGGCCGTACCGTACGCGATCGCGGCGAAGTTCGCGTTCCCCGACCGCCCGGCGATCGCTATCACCGGCGACGGCGCGATGCAGATGAACGGCCTGAACGAGCTCATCACCGCGGCGCACTACTGGAAACGCTGGAGCGACCCGCGGCTGGTCGTGTACGTCGCGAACAACCGCGACCTCAACCAGGTGACGTGGGAGATGCGCATCGAGAGCGGCGTGCCGAAGTTCCCGGAGTCGCAAGACCTCCCGGACTTCCCGTACGCGGAGTACGCGCGGCTGCTCGGCTTCGTCGGCGTGCGCGTCGACCGCGCCGAGGACCTCGGCGCGGCGTGGGAACGCGTGCTGAGCGCCGACCGTCCTGCGGTGCTGGAGGTGCTGGTCGACCCGAACATCTCGATGCTGCCGGCGCACGTCACGCGCGAGCAGGCGGTCTCGTTCGGCAAGGCGATGATCAAAGGCGATCCGGACGCGAGGCCGACGATCGTGCAGTCGGTGAAGGGCGTGCTCGCGGGCCTGTTCCCGACGCGCAAAGCGCATGAAAGTGAATCGCACGAGGCGAAGCAGAAGAGCGAGCGATGAGCGCGACTACGTCATCGGTCGCCGCGAACGCCGGCGATGTACACGTCGACCTGCGCGGCAAGACGGCGATCGTCACCGGCGCCGCGACTGGAATCGGCAAGGCGATCGCGCTGCGCCTGGGTGCGAGCGGCGCGAACGTCGTGGTCGACTACCGCGATCAGACGGACGCGGCGAACGAGATCGTTGCGGAGATCGAGCGCAGCGGCGGCCACGGAATCGCGATCTCCGCGGACGTCAGCGATGAAGCGGCGGTGGACGGGATGGTCGCGAGTGCCGTGGAGCACTTCGGCGGTCTCGACATCCTCGTGAACAACGCGGGAATCGAGCAGTCGCACGCGCTGGTCGACATCCCGCTCGACGTCTGGAAGCGCATCATCGACGTGAACCTCACCGGACCGTTCCTGTGCGCGCGGGCCGCAGCACGGGCGATGATCGCGCGTGGCCGGGGCGGCCGTATCATCAACATCTCGTCCGTTCACGAGGACTTGGCGTTTCCGAACAACGCGGCATACGCCGCCTCGAAGGGCGGCGTGCGCATGTTCATGCGCACCGCGGCGCTGGAGCTGGCGCCGCACGCTATTACGATGAACAACATTGCTCCGGGCGCCATCGCGACGCCCATCAACCAGGACGTGCGCGAGAACCCGCAGCAGCGGAAGGAGCTGCTGGAAGAGATCCCGCTGGGCCGCGTCGGCCAGCCGGAAGAGATTGCCGCGCTGTGCACCTACCTCGCTTCGGACGCGGCCGGCTACGTCACGGGAGCGACGTTCGTGATCGACGGCGGATTGATGCGTTACACGAAGGGTCTGTGACCCGGGAGCATGACGTACCGGTTCCTTGCGGGTCACGCCGCGCGGCGCAGCTTGTGCAGCGCGCGGGCGAGCAGCTTCGAGACGTGGCTCTGCGAGAGGCCCAGGCGCTCGCCGATCTCCGCCTGCGTCAGGCCGGCGGCGTACGTGCCGAGGACGATCGCGCGCTCGCGTTCCGCGAGCTCGTCAACGGCGAGCGTGAGCGCAATCCGTTCTTCGAGCGCGATCGCATCTGTGGTGTCCGCAAGCAGGTCAACGCGCTCCGGGCCGTCGGCGGAGTCGGTTTCGGGAAGCGGGATGTGCTCCGGGCGGCGCAGGCTCCGCAACTCCATGACCGTTCCCGGCGGTACACCGAGCGCGGCTGCGAGTTCCGAGATGGTCGGCTCGCGGTGATTGGCGACGGTAAGCCGGTCCCACGCTTCGGCGTAGCGGCGTTGCAGTGCGATGAGCGCGCGCGGCGGGCGGATCATGCGCTCGTGATCGCGGACGTGGTGCATCAGCTCGCCGACGATCATGATCGACGCGTACGCCTGGAACGGCGTGCGCATCTCCGCGCGGTAGTTTGCCGCCGCTTTGATGAGGCCGACCGCGGCGACTTGCTCGAGGTCGGCGCGGTCGTTGTGCGCGCGCTTGAACTTTCGGGCGCCGCGCACGCAGAGATGACGGTGCGCGTCGATGACGGCATTGCGCCGCTCGACGGTACGGTCGGCACAGTAGCGAGTGATGAGCACTTCCCGCAGACTCATTTTGCCACGTTTCCTATCAGAGAATAAAGAGGGATAAAGACCGAGAACACGATGAAGCCCACGATGCCGCCGAGCGCGACGATCAGGGCGGGTTCGAGAACGGCGCCGAGCGTGGCGATTGCCGCCTCGACGTCCGACTCGAAGTAGACGGCGACTTTGAGCAGCATCTCATCGACCAAGCCCGTCTCTTCACCGACGCGAACCAGCGCGACGGCGAGCGGGTCGAACACGCGTGCGGCTTCCAGCGGCGCGGTGAGCGGCTCGCCTGCGCGCAGCGCGATGTCGACGCGGTCGAGGGCCGCGGCGTATGCTGGGCTGCCCGCCACGGGGCGCACGACGGCGATCGCGCTGACCAGCTCGATCCCGGAGCGCAGCAGCGTTGCGAGCATCCGTGCAGTGCGCGCGGTGATCGCTTTGTTCAGCAGCGGCCCGATGACCGGCAGTCGCAAGCGGATGCGGTCGAGCACGAGCGCACCGCGGCGCGTTTTGGCTGCCACGAGGATCGCGATGACAACCGCCGCCGGTGCCGCGGCCCCGACGATCCATGCCGCGGGCTGCTGCAGCGCGGTTCCCAGCGCGAGGAGCAGGCGCGTCGTGGCCGGCAGCTCGACGTGGAACGCGTCGAACATTTGCGCGAACATCGGGACGATGCGCGCGACCAGGAACAGCACGAGGCCCAGCGCGACCGTCACGACGACCGCAGGATAGGCGAGCGCGGCGCGCACTTTCTTGCGCAGGTCGGCATCGCGTTCGAGAAACGATGCGAGCCGTTCCAGGACGTCGTCGAGGATGCCGCCGGCTTCACCCGCGCGGACCATCGCGACGTACAGCGGCGCGAAGGCGCGCGGACGCCGCTCCATGGCGTCGCCGAGCGACGTGCCGTGCTCGATGTCCGCGAGCACCGAGCGCAGCGATTCGCGCAGGACGCCGTCGGAGGTGCGCTCGATTGCGACGTCGAGCGCGCGGCGCATCGGGACCCCCGCGCGAATGAGCGTCGAGAACGAGCGGAAGAAGGCGAGCAGCGCACGCCGCGACGGCCGCCCGATGTTGAGCGAGCGGCCGAGCGTGCGCGCAAGCCCCGTCTCGCGGTCGACCGCGGTGACGAAAAGCGCGCGCGTGCGCAAGTTCGCCAGCACGGCGTCCACTGAGGGCGCTTGCATCGAGCCGCGCACAATCTCGCCGGCGCTCGTGCGCGCAGCGTAGCGGTACTGCGCGTCGCAGCCGAACTTTGCGTCGTACTGCGCGTCGTTCACGAGGCGTTCCGCTCGAACGCGCGCACTTCGGTGGGACGGCTCGTCACGGCGCGCGCCTGCGCTAGAGCGATCTCACCGCGCACGACCAGCTCGGACAGATGCGTCTCCAGCGTCTGCATCCCCGCCGCGCGCCCGGTGAGGATCGTGTTGCGCAGCTGGTGCGTCTTGCCTTCGCGGATCAGCGCGCGCACGGCGTCCGTTCCCACCAATACTTCCGCCGCTGCGCGGCGTCCCGCGCCGTCGTGCCGAGGCACGAGCCGCAGCGCGACGATCCCGGCGAGCACCGCTGCGAGCTGTGTGCGAACTTGCGCGTGCGCGTCGGCCGGGAAAGCGTCCACGATGCGGTCCACCGTCTGCGCCGCGTCGTTCGTATGCAATGTCGCGAACACGAGATGGCCGGTTTCCGCCGCCGTCAGCGCAGCGGACATCGTCGCGCCGTCGCGCATCTCGCCGACCAGGATCACGTCCGGATCCGCGCGCAGAAAGCCGCGCAGCGCTTCGGCGTAGTCGTTCACGTCACGGCCGATCTCGCAGTGCGTCACAAGCGAGCGCACCGGCACGTGCACGTACTCGACCGGGTCCTCGATCGTCACGACGTTGCGCTCGCTGGTGCGGTTGATGCGGTCGACGAGCGCGGCGAGCGCGGTCGTCTTCCCGCTGCCCGTAGGGCCGGTGAAGAGTACGAGGCCGGCGGGCCGCTGCGCGAGGGCCGCGACGATCGGCGGCAATCCGAGCTGTTCGAGCGACGGAACCGTCTCGGCCAGCAGGCGGATCGCGACGCGCACGCCGCCCGCATGGCGGTACGCGTGAACGCGGTACGGGCCGCCTTGCACGGTGCGCGGCGCGGCGCCGTCCGCCGTGCCGCACGCATCCAGCCGCGCGAGCTGCTCCGCCGAAAGCATTGCAGCGAGGAACGCGCGCGCGTCCGGCTCCTCCACGGGCGGAGCGTCGAGCGCAACGAGACGGCCGTCGAGCCGCAGCGCGGGCCTGTCGCCGCCGCCGAAGTGCAGGTCCGTCGCACCGCGCGCGCGAGCCCCGCGTACGAGATCCTCGATGCGAATTGTTCCGAGGCTCATCGGGCGCCGTTCCATGAGACGACGCGCGTCAGCTCGTCGAACGACGTCACGCCGGCGAACACTTTCGCGAGCGCGTCGTCCCGCATCGGGCGGTACCCGCAGCGCGCCGCGATCTGCGCGATCTGCACGCTCGACGCACCGGTCGCGATCGCGTCCCGCGTCGCGTCATCCACTTCCATCAGCTCGTACACGCCGGTGCGCCCGATGTAGCCGCTCGCCGCGCACGCCCGGCAGCCGGCAGCGACGTACCACGAGTCCTCCGAAGCGGAGAGCGTACCAAGGAACTGCGCCGGCATTGTTTCCCGCATGCGGCGCTTCTCGTCGCGAAGGTGCGCGGGAATCGCTTCGCGCACGCGGCACTGCTCGCACAGCGTGCGCACGAGCCGCTGCGCGACGACCGCGGTCAGCGCCGCGGCGAGCGAGTGCCGCGCGACGCCGAGCTCCACCAGCCGGTCGATCGTGCGCGGAGCGTCGTTCGCGTGGAGCGTCGTGAAGACGATCTGCCCTGCGAGCGCGGCCGAGACGGCGACCGACGCCGTCTCGCCGTCGCGCATCTCGCCGACCATCACGACGTTCGGGTCCTGGCGCATGAACGCGCGCAGCACGAGCGGGAACGTCAGCCCGGCGCGTGCGTTCACCTGCACCTGTGACACGCCGCGCAGCCGCATCTCAACCGGATCTTCGACCGAACAGACGTTGCGCGAGCGTGCGTCGAGCTCGGCAAGCGACGCGTACAGCGTGGTGGTCTTTCCGCTCCCGGTCGGTCCGGTGACGACGACGAAACCCCACGGTGCGTGCGCGGCTGCACGATAGCGCTCGAGGATCGCGGGCGGCATCCCGAGCGTGCCGAGATCGGGCGTCGACGCATACTGATCGAGGAGCCGTATCACGAGCTTCTCGCCGTCGATCGTGGGCACCGAGGCGACGCGCGCGTCGATCTCGCGCTGTTCGAACGGGATTCCGCAGCGCCCGTCCTGGGGCGCCCGGCGGTCCGCGATGTCCATCCCGGCGAGCAGCTTCACACGCGAGACGAACGACGGCAGCAGCCCGGCGGGAATCGTCTCGAGCTCGCGCAGGATGCCGTCGACGCGCAGGCGCACGCGCCCGCCGCCGGAGCTCGGCTCGATGTGGACGTCGCTCGCGTGCGCTGCGACGGCGCGAGCGAAGACGAGGTCGACCGCACGCACGGCCGGCGCGTCGCCGCTGCGGTCTGCATCCGGAACGGCGCTCTCCCCGTACGCGACGTGCAGGTTCTCCCTGATCGCCTCGCGTGCCATCGGCAGCGGCCGCACGCGAAGGCGGGTCGCCGCGCGCAGCGCGTCCACGACCGCGGCGTCGTTCGGATCGGCGAGCGCGACCGAAAGGACGCCGCCGGCAAGGTTCAGCGGGAGCGCGTCATACCGGAACGCAAGCGCGCGCGGGACGCGGGCAACGGCTTCCGGATTCGCAGCGAAGTTCGCCATGGCAGACGGATCGGAAACAATACCGTAAAGATACAGGCAATATTTCGGCTGGTCTATTAAATTGCCTTAAACCCGCGCTGCAATGTTTACTGTGCATACTACGTGGATAGATGACCTCGATCTACCATAGGGATGCGCTACAGAACGCTTCCTACGACGCTGCGCCCGAAGAAGCCGGGGTGCGACGCAGTCGATTACGCGCGCTACATATGCTGAGCTGTGGCGCTGCATGGTGCGCACGGAAGTATGCGCGTAGCGCCGGATGAAGCTATGCCAGAACGTGGTCCAACCGATCGCCGTTCACGCACAGACGACGCGCCGCAACATGTCGGTACATGCATCGAATCTGCATTCAAAATGACTCTGACAGCGCGCAACCGAGGGATAGTGGCCGGAAGAGTGCGAACAGGGGTAGACAGAGTTCGATGATCAGGGAATACGACGACTTCGAGGTCACGTTCGGGAAAAGAGGCGCGACGTTCGTTACGGAATGCGTGTCACCACTCGGCCGTGCTGCGACGACGTTCGAGACGGTCGCATCGCCTGCCGTACTGGAGGCGGTCGCGGCGCTCACCGAAGGTCTCTTTCGGCGCAGACTGCTGACGAAGACGGAGGAGTCGGCGCGCAGGCTCGGCAGCGAGCTGTTCACGACCGTCTTCGCGGACGGCATACGCCAGGCGTACGATGCGGCGCTGGAAAGCACGACCGCTCGGCAGAGAAATCTGCGGGTGCGCTTGCGATTTCGAGACGACGCGTCGGAATTGTTGAACGTACCGTGGGAGTATCTCTACGACCAGCGGCGTGATCTCTATCTGGCCCGCAGCCGCCGGACGTCGCTCGTCCGATCGCTCGACCACGACCGCCCGCGGAACTTCATGCCGTTCGACCCGCCGCTCAACATCGCGGTCGTTCTATCGTCTCCGAGCAATCACATCGCTCTCGACGTCGCAGGCGAGCTTGCGCTGCTGCGCCGCGCCGTCGCGCAACTAGGCGACTCGCGCGTCCGGCTCCTGCCGCTGGAAGCACCGACGTTTCTCGCGCTCGAAGCGCGCTTGCGCGACGTGCGGGAGGAGATCCATGCGCTGCACTTCGTGGGACATGGCGACTACGACGCGCGGCGGCAGACGGGTGTGCTGCTGTTCGAGACCGAGCACGGGCGCGCGCATGAGGTTCCTGCCGACAAACTTGGCGACTTGCTCTGTGACACCAGCGTCCGGTTCGTGGTACTCAACTCCTGCCGGGGAGCGGAGACCGATGGCGCCGACCCGTTCGCAGGCGCCGCACAGGCGCTGATCAGGAAGGGCATCGCCGCCGTGATCGCAATGCAGTTCGAGATCACCGACGGCGCGGCGCTGTTCTTCGCACGCATATTTTACGAGTCGCTGCTCCTGGGCTATTCGATCGAAGCCGCGGTAGCCGAAGCGCGTGCGAGCATTGCTCGCCACGTCAACGAGCTCGAATGGGTGACGCCGGTGCTTTACCTTGGAGTTCAGGACGGTACCGTGTTTCGAACGCCGCCGCGGCCGCTCGACGCACCGGCGCGACCCGGCGAGGACCAGATCGCGGACCCTGCCGCGCAGTACGAGCGCGGAATTGCGTACGCCGACGGAACCGGCGTCGACCGTGACGATGCGGAAGCGGTCCGCTGGTTTCGCAAAGCGGGCGCGCAAGGACATACGCTAGCGCAGTACCGCGTCGCGACCGCCTATTGGAACGGTACCGGAATCGAACAAGACGACGCATCCGCGGCGGAGTGGTTTCGCAAGGCCGCGGTCCGTGGCAACGCCGATGCGCAGAACGCGCTCGGCCGCGCATATTGGTTTGCTCGCGGCGTCGAGCAAGATGACGCGCAGGCGGTGCAATGGTTCCGAAAAGCGGCGGCCCAGGGGCATGCGCAGGCGTACGCCGCCCTCGGCTGGTCCTATTGGTACGGTACCGGTGTCGAGCAGGACGAGGTCCAAGCCGTGGAGTGGTACCGCAAAGCCGCGTCGTTGGGAGAACCACGTGGCCAAACCGGCATCGGCGTTGCGTATTGGTACGGCCGCGGAGCCGAACACGACGACGAGCAGGCCGTGGCGTGGTTTCGAAAGGCTGCCGAGCAAAACCAAACCGCGGCGCAGTGCAATCTTGGCCTCGCGTTCGAGTACGGCCGGGGCGTTCCGCAGGATCATGGCCAAGCCGCGCATTGGTATCGCACGTCGGCATTGGCCGGATACGCGCCCGCGCAGCGCGCGCTGGGCCTCCTCTACGCCAAGGGCGCCGGCGTCGATCGAGACGATGCCGAGGCGTTGCGGTGGTTTCGCAAAGCAGCGGCCCAGGGCGACATCCTCGCACAATGCGATCTCGGCGACTGTTACGCGGACGGGTGCGGCGTCGAGCAGGACGACGTCGAGGCGTTGCGGTGGTATCGCAAAGCCGCCGCGCAAGGCAACCCGGACGCGATCTGCAGGGTCGGAACGTCGTACTGGAACGGCAAGGGCGTCGAGGGCGACGATGCCGAGGCGGTACGTTGGTTTCGCAGAGCTGCCGAACGCTACCGCAATGCTGCGGCGCAGTATATGCTCAGCATCGCATTTCGCAATGGTCGCGGCGTCGAGCAGGATGAGGTCCGATCCGTCGAGCTTCTGCGCAAAGCGGCTGACCAAGGTCATGCGCACGCGCAATGTGACTTGGGCACCGCGTACTGGAACGGTCGCGTCGAACGTGACGACGAGGAGGCGGTACGATGGTATCGCAAGGCGGCCGCGCAAGGAAACGCGCTCGCACAAACGCTACTCGGCAAGGCGTATTGGTTGGGGCGCGGAGTCGAGCGAGACGACGAGGAGGCCGTGCGCAATTTCCGCGCGGCCGCGGAGAGCGGCGAAGCGTTGGGCCAGACGCTGCTGGGGGCGGCGTTCGCAACGGGCCGCGGCACGAAGAGAGACGACGCGGAGGCGGTGCGCTGGTATTCCAAAGCGGCAGCGCAAGATGAAGTCACCGCGCTCTGCAATCTGGCCGGCGCGTACGAGGACGGCCTGGGCGTCGAGCAAGACATGGCGCAGGCGGTTCGATTGTATCGAGCGGCCGCGAGTCTCGGCGATGCGTCGGGACAGTACTTTCTGGGGTCGGCATACGACCGTGGCACGGGCGTGGAACAAGATCAGGTCCGGGCCGTGGAGCTCTTTCGCAAGGCCGCTGCTCGAGGAAACGCCGCGGGACAGCGCGCGCTCGGGGCCGCCTATCGGGACGGTCGCGGTGTCGCGCCTGATGCCGCCGAGGCGATCCGATGGTTCCGCAAGGCTGCCGATCAAAACGATCCCTGGGCCCAGACCGACCTCGGGGAAGCGTACGCGCGCGGGCTCGGCGTGGAACGCGACGACGCCGAAGCGTTGAAATGGTACCGCCGGGCTGCGGAGCAAGGTTACATGTGGGCACAGCACGTCATCGGGGAGGCGTACGAAGCCGGGCGCGGCGTGAAGAAAAACATCGAGGAAGCCGTTCAGTGGTACCGCAAGGCGGCGGTTCAGGGACATCCTCTGTCACGCGCGAAGCTGCGCCGTCTCAAGCGCCCGATCGAATGAAAACATGAGCGACACCGTCACGCACACCGATTACCTGACCATAACGACGAAGACGCGTTACGAGATCCGCGACATCACCGAGCACGTCGAGCGCGTGCGCACCGCTGCGAATCTCCACGACGGTTTCGTGCTGGTGAGCACGATGCACATCACGTCGAGCATCTTCGTGAACGATCACGAGTCGGGCTTGTGGCGCGACATCCTCGAATGGGTCGAGAAGCTCGCGCCCGCGAGGCTGGACTACGCGCACCACCAAACCGGCGAGGACAACGGGGACGCGCACCTCAAACGCATGCTGCTCGGCCACCAGGTAATCGTCCCGGTAACGAACGGCGCGCTCGACTTAGGCCCGTGGGAGCGCGTGCACTACGGCGAGTTCGACGGCATGCGCCCGAAGCGCGTGCTGCTCAAGGCGTTCGGGATCAGCCAACCCGCACGCTGAGCATCGAGATCGACCCGCCGTCGCCGCCTTCGACCGGGTACGTCACTTCGTCACCGGGCTGCTGCGTCGCGATCACGTACAGCAGCGGCAGGTAGTGCTCGGGCGTCGGCACCGACAGCAGCGCGTCGCGGCCGAGTGCTTCGTAGTCCACGAGCGGCTCGTGGTCGCCCGCGCTGATGAAGTTGCGCGCGCGCTGCTCGAAGCGTACCGCCCAGTCGAACGGTTCGACGGGATGGCGGCCCCACGCGTACGCGTGCAGGTTGTGGACGACGTTGCCGCTGCCGACGATCAGCACGCCCTCGTCGCGCAGCGGCGCGAGCCGTTTGGCGAGCTCGTAATGATATGCCGGCGGCTTCGTCTCGTCGATAGCGAGCTGCACCACCGGAACATCCGCGTCGGGATACACGTGCACGAGCACCGACCACGTTCCGTGGTCGAGTCCCCAGTTCTCGTCGAGCGTGACGTCGGCCGGCGCGAGCAAATCTCGCACGCGCTGGGCTAGCGGCGGGTCACCGGGTGCGGGATAGCGCACCTCGTACAGCTCGCGCGGAAAGCCGCCGAAGTCGTGGATCGTGCGCGGCTGCCGCATCGCGGTGACGTGCGTGCCCGGCAGATACCAGTGCGCGGAGATCACGAGAACCGCGCGGGGACGCGGCAGCGCGGCCCCGATCGCCGACCACGCCTGCGTGTATTCGTTCGTCGAGATCGCGTTCATCGGGTTGCCGTGGCCGAAGAAGATCGCCGGCAGTCGTGTCGCCATTTGGTCAGACCTCCGTGAGCGCGCGGCCGAGCGCGAAGGCTTGCGCCAGCAGCGCGTACGAGCGCGCGCGTGATTCGTAGTCGGGCGTTATCGTCAGGACCATCGCTTCGTCCGCCTCGTGCGCGCTCGCGATCTCCTCGATCCGGTCGCGCACGCCGCGCGGCGTGCCGAGCGTGAGACGCCGGCGGTTGTAGCGAATCTCTTCGCGGTCGTACGGCGTGTACGGATAGGCCAGCGCTTCTTCGCGCGAGGGCACCGGTAAATCCACGCCGTGCCGGATGCGCAGCCGCCAGAGATCGATCGTCGCCGCTAGCTCTTCGGCTTCTTCCAGCGTGTCAGCCGCGAGGCCCGCAATCGCGATCAGCACGCGCGGTTCCGCCAGCCGCGATGACGGCCGGAAGTGGCGCCGGTACATGCGCGTGATCTCGGCCGCGTCGCCGCTGATGAAGTGCGCGAACGCGA
>JAQBPK010000058.1 GCA_028287565.1 Vulcanimicrobiota bacterium | reverse complement strand
CCGACGGCAGCCGGAAGCCGTGCTTCACCAGCTCGAGCTTGCGCGAGCGGTCGCCGCCGTGCATGCCGTGGACCTGCGGCAGCGTGACGTGCGACTCGTCGACCATCAGCAGCCAGTCGTCCTTCGGGAAGAAGTCGAGCAGACACCACGGCTGCGAGCCCGGCTCACGTCCCGACAGGGGTCCCGAGTAGTTCTCGACGCCGTTGCAGTAGCCGACCTCGCGCAGCATGTCGAGATCGTAGCGCGTGCGCTGCTCGAGCCGCTGGGCTTCCAGCAACTTCCCCTCGGTCTTGAAGAGCGCGAGCCGCTCCTCGAGCTCGTTCTCGATCGAGATGATGGCGCGGCGCAGCTTCTCGTCCGGCGTGATGTAGTGCTTCGCCGGAAAGATCTTCAGCTCGTCCTTGGACATCACGTACTCGCCGGTGAGCTGGTTGACGACGTTGATCGCCTCGATCTCGTCGCCGAAGAACTCGATCCGGTGCACGAGCTCCTCGTCCACGCCGACGAACTCCAGCGTGTCGCCGCGCACGCGGAATGTCCCGCGCACGAGGTTGAGGTCGTTGCGGCGGTACTGCATGCCGATCAGCTTGCGCAGGAAGTCGTCGCGGTCGATGCTCTGGCCCACGCGGATGTCGGCGGCCATCTCGATGTAGTCGGACGGCGAGCCCAACCCGAAGATGCACGACACCGACGCGACGATCAGCGTGTCGCGCCGCGTCAGCAGCGACTGCGTCGCCGAGTGCCGCAGGCGCTCGATCTCGTCGTTGACCGAGCTGTCCTTGGCGATGTAGGTGTCGGTGTGCGCCACGTACGCCTCGGGCTGGTAGTAGTCGAAGTACGAGACGAAATACTCGACCGCGTTGTTCGGGAAGAACTCGCGGAACTCGGCGCAGAGCTGGGCGGCGAGCGTTTTGTTGTGGCACAGCACGAGCGTCGGCTTCTGCGTCAGCTCCACGATGCGCGCCATGGCCATCGTCTTGCCCGAACCGGTCACGCCAAGCAGCGTCTGCGCGCGGTCGCCCCGCAGCACGCCGGCGGCGAGAGCATCGGTGGCCTTGGGCTGGTCGCCGGCCAGCGGGTACGACGAAACGAGCTCGAATTTGGGCATGCGCTCTTCCTTAGACACCGCCCGGCGCAGCGGGGTTGAGCCCGATTGCGCGGGCCGCGTCCTTTACCAAGCCAGGACACTTGGCCCCGCTTGCCGCAGGTAGCTCCGCTTCCCCCTGTGCGCTGCGGCGCCGTCCGGAGGCAGAAGGAGCCCAGTCGCCGTGATCCAGCCGCCCCTGCTCTTCAGCGGGACCTCCAACCGTCTCTTGGCGGACGAGATCGCCAAACGGATGCAGACGCGCGTCGGCAACGCGCTGGTGGACCGCTTCAAGAACGACGAGTGCCGGATCGAGATCCGCGAGAACGTCCGCGGCGCCGAAGTGTTCGTCATCCAGTCGCTTTGCCGCTCGCCGCAAGGCGCGACCGTGAACGACTCGGTCATGGAGCTGCTGCTCATCATCGACGCGCTGCGCCGGGCCTCGGCCAACCGCATCACGGCGGTGATCCCGTACTACGGCTACGCGAAGCAGGACAAGAAGACGAAAGGCCGCGAGCCGATCTCCGCCAAGCTCGTCGCCAACATGATCGAGATGGCGGGCGCCGAGCGCATCGTCACGCTCGACTTGCACGCCGCGCAGATCCAGGGGTTCTTCGACGTCCCGGTCGACAACCTGATGGCCGCGCCGACGCTGTGCAACCACCTCAAGAACCTCGACCTTCAAGGCGATAAGATCGTCGTCGTCTCGCCGGACGCCGGCGGGGTGCCGCGAGCGGAGCTCTTCGCCAAGCGGCTCAAGTCGAATCTGGCCGTCATCATCAAGCGGCGGCCGGAACCGGACGTCTCGGAAGTGACGCACATCGTCGGCGACGTCGAGAACAAGATCGCGGTCGTGGTGGACGACATGATCTCGACGGGCGGCACCTTGGTGAAAGCGGCCGAGGCGCTGCGCCGGAAGGGCGCGACCGACGTCTACACGCTCGCGACGCACGGCATCTTCGCCGGCGACGCGATCGCGCAGTTCGAGAAGTCCGAGATCAACAAAGTCATCGTCACCAACACGATCCCGCGCACGATCGACTCGACGAAAGTCGAGCACCTCACCATCGCGCAGATCCTCGCCGACGCGATCAAGCGCATCACCTCGAACCGCTCCGTGTCTGAGCTGTTCAACGCGGAAGACGTGGAGCCGCCGCCCGAGCAACCTCCACCTTCTCGCGCGCAGCAAACCGAGCTCCCCATCCCCGCCGCCGTTTAACGTTTAGGAAATCATGTCCAAACCGCACAACCTCTCCAGCCTCACCCTCGAGCCGCGCGACAAGATCGGCACGACCGCATCGCACGCGCTGCGCCGCGCCGGAAAGATCCCGGGCGTGGTCTACGGCCACGGCCAGGCGACGCCGATCTCCGTCGATGCAAAGCAGCTCGCCGATCTCATCCTCTCCGGCAACAAGGCCCGTATCGTCGATGCGACCATCGGCGCGCAGCACGACTCGGTGCTGCTGCGGCGCATCGAAGCCGATCCGCTCACGCGCAAGCCGCTCAGCGTGGACTTCCAGCGCGTCACGAAGGACGAAGCGATCAGCTCGAGCGTCACCGTCGTCACGGTGGGAACGCCGGCCGGCGTGCGCGACCAAGGCGGCGTGATGGACGTCATCACGCACACGCTCGAGATCAAGGGGCCGGCGGACTCGATCCCCGACAACGTGACGATCGACGTCAGCAACCTAGGCGTGCACGAGCACGTCCTCGCCGGAGACGTCCAGCTGCCGAGCGGTTTCACCCTGATCACACCGCCCGACACGGTCGTCGTCTCGGTCGAGATCACGCGCGCGCTTGCGAGCGAAGAGGCGCCGGCGGAAACGGGCGAGGCTGCGCCGGCGGCCGACATCCCCGCGAGCTGATCCGCGATCGGCGAGCTCTGCATCATTGCCGGCCTCGGGAACCCGGGGCCGAAGTACGCGCGCACGCGCCACAACGTGGGCTTCATCGTCGTCGACGAGCTCGCTCGCAAGTGGGGCGTGCGCGACTGGCACAAAAAGGGCGAGGCGCGCTACGCGCTCGACCGCTCGCACGACGCGATCCTCGTCGAGCCGCAGTCGTACATGAACTTGAGCGGGCGTCCCGTGCAGAGCATCGCGACGTTCTACAAAGTACCACCGCAGCGAATTCTGGTGGTCGTGGACGACCTCGATCTTCCGTTTGGGACGCTGCGCATGCGCGCGGATGGTTCCAGCGGCGGACACAACGGACTAAAGTCCTTGATCGACGTGTTCGGACAGGGCTTTCCGCGCTTGCGCATCGGAATCGGACGCGGTCACGATCCCGACGCGATCGATCGCGTTCTCGGCAATTTCTCAGAGACCGAGAGCAAGGAACTTCCTTCAATCGTCGAGCGCGCGGTCGAGGGTGTCGAGACTTGGTTAACCGCGGGTGTGACGGCCGCCATGAATCGCGTAAACGCTAAAGTCTGACGGTCGAGACCCGATGAGATTGATATGTACCGGGTCGCCGCATTTGTCGTGGCGCTTGTCACGCTGCTCCCGCTGGCCGTGACGGCGTCCGAAGAAGAGTGTATTCAGCTTGCTTACATCCGGCCCCACCGGCCGCAGATCGTGAGCACCGAAGCACGGATGCTGTTCAACGACGTCAACGCGGCCCGAGCGCAGCGCGGCCTGGCGCCGCTCGTCCAGGACGAGACGCTCTCCCAGTTCGCGCTCCAGGTCGCCCAGCAGATGGCGCTGCGCCACTACTTCGGGCACACCGACCCCAACGGCGTGACGTTCCAGGACCGCCTGCGCGCCGCCGGCCTGCACACCCGCTTCGCGGCCGAGAACATGGCCTTCGACCAGGACGAGGCGCACGCGCACCAAGCGTTCCTCCACAGCCCGGGCCACTACACGAACATCGTGGACTCGCACCCGCACAAGCTCGGGATCGCGGTCGTCGCCGCCGGTGACGGCGAAGTGTTCTACGTCGAAGAGTTCGCCGATTAGCTAGATATCGGTTCGACCGCTCGGACTCGGCCATGTGGCCGATCCGGCTCACGACAGTCTGGTTGGTTGACTGCTCCTGAGTGAACCGTTCGCGCGGCTAGCGCGTTCTCGGGGAACAAGGAGGCACGATGGACCTCAACGGACGCACCATGGTGATCCGCGTCGACGAAGCGACGCTCGGCGCGGAGGGCGCGACGTTCTTCAGCGACTTGGTCTTCCTCGGAAATCTGGGGATGCGGCCGGTCGTGGTCGCGCCGACGAAGGATGCCGCGCGCGCGGTCGTCCGCACGATGAACCGCAGCGGTGACGCCGCGGTCGGCCTGTCGGGCGCGGACGCCGGGATGATTCCCGCAGCCGCCGGCGAGACGATCGGCAACGTGCATACCAAGCTGCTGCGAACGCTGCTCGACGCCGGATACGTGCCGGTGATCGAGCCGATGGCGTTCGGCTTCACCGGGACCGACGTTGCCGTCGCGGCGGACGACGTCGCCCAGGCGCTCGCCAGCGCGGTCGGCGCGGCGCGCGCAATCTTCTTCCACGACCAGGGCGGCGTCATTGACGCCAAGACGCGGTCGCTCGTCGCGCTGCTCACGCCGGCCGAGGCCCTCACGATCGCCGACGAGGACCGTTCGCTCGCCGACGACCTCCGCACGGCGATTCGCGCCGCGGCGCTGGGCGTGCGGGGCGGCGTCGGAGCGGCGCAGATCTGCGACGGGCGCGTCGCGCACGCGACGATCGTGGAGTTCCTCACCTCGCGGCATCTCGGAACCCAGGTGGCGGGTACAGTCTACACGGGATGAAGCTTCAGTCGCTCGCCGCCTCCGCGGCCCTTCTGCTGGTCGCGCCGGCGCTCACCGGCGCGGCGCCCGCGATTCCCGGCTTGAGCTCGACGGGGACGCTCGTCGTGCAAGCGAGCGTGCAGGGCGAGCCGATCAACGTAGGCGGCAAGGTCGCGCTCTTCCACAAGGGCACGATGTACCGGCTCGATCTGCTCTCGCTCGGGTTTCCCGGGGTCAGCGGCGATCTGAGCACGCTCGCCGCGACGCTCATCGGCCCGGGCGGCGTGAGCATGCTGTACGACGGCGCGACCGGCTCGATCACGGCGTGGTCGAATGCGAACAAGACGTACTACAGCGAGACGCCGTCACGCCCCGTCCCGACAGCCGCCGCAGCGTTGCCCGCAAACGCCGCGCAGCCGAGTCCGGCCGATCCGCTTGCGGCGCTTGCGAACCTGGCGACGGCGCTGCGCGACGTACAGAGCGCGACGATCCAGATGACGGGCCACAGCATGGTGAACGGTCACCCGTCGACGGGCTTGGACGTGCAAATGAAACGCCAGCAGCCCGGCAAGCCGCTGGAGAACTACCACGCGCAGCTCGCGCTCGCGGACGACCTGAACGACTTCCCGGTGCAGATCGCACTGCAGAGCGTCCCGGCGACGAAGAACTCCTTTGGCGGCACGATGAAGCTCGACCTCACCACGGTGGAGCGCAACACCCCGGACGACAGCATCTTCACCGTCCCACAAGGCTACACGCGCGTCTCGTCGCTGAGCGGCGTGCTGCGCATGCCGGGCCGCTAAAGGTCGTCGCGCTTCAGTAGCGGTCCGATGGCGCGCTCCATCCAGCGCGGTACGTTCGGCGCGCACTCCACCAGCGCACCCGCAGAAAACGACGCCATCGGTACGAGACCGCGCAAGGTGGAATTGTCGTAGACGAACGCGTGATCAGCGAATACAATTGCAGCCGGTAGGTTCCCCACGCTTCGGCGGTAGCGCCGCAGTAAGTCGTCTTCCGGCACGTCGTGTCCGCCCTTAGCGACTCGCTCCGTGATCCGCATTCGACAGAGTGCCGGCGAGTTAAGCCCTACATAATGCAGGACGATGCGAAAGCCGCGTTCCCTAGCGTCGCGCATCAGCTCAAATTCGCGATGGCCTGAGAGTGTGGTCTCGAAGCCGAAGCTCTTCCCGGCTGCGAGCCATTGCCGCCGTTCGACGATTGCACGCCGTCCCGCTTCGATAATGGAAGCGCTAGGCAGCGTGCGCGCGATCTCATCTGCATTGACGATCGCCTCGCCAAGAATGAACTCCGTGGCGCACAATGTCGTCTTTCCGGCGCCATTCGGCCCGGCGACGATGACGACCGTGGGTTTCAGGCCGACGAGACGACCTCACGCCGGCCGTCCGGATATTCGCGAATCAGCTGGCCGCCCTCGACATATCCGACGGGCGCCCCCGCCGCGCGGCTTTCCGCGACCGCGTCATCGACCGGTACCAGTACCTCGCCAAGAGCAGGACGCGCGACCGAACTGCGGCGCGCGCGTATTCCGTCCTCGTACCCGTTAGGCACTTCACCGACGGAGATGTCTTCAGCCAGCGTTTCGTGCACGCCACAGGTGCGCCAAAGACAGAATGGACTGCCGTTACCACGTGCTTCGCAGCCGCAGTCCCATGCATAACCGATCGCGTTTTGCGCGCGCAAACTCACCACTCGGCGACCGTTCGTTGCGAGGATCACGTCGTGGAATGGCCCGATTGCCAATTCGATCTCATCGAGTGCGACCGGCCCGCGGAACATCTGGAGCATCTTCGCCAATTATACCACAAACACGTTCGCTTCTAGCGGGGCGACGGGACTGGTGACGCTGCGGTTGCCGGGCCGCCGCCTGGGCACGGGTCGGCGGTGCCTGACGTTTCCGCGATGCGGCCGCCGAGCGGGGGACGGTCGTCAAAGTACCAGCGGATCGAACGGCGGTCGCACAGCGGGATTAGCTCGTCGTCCGCGTAGCGCACCATCGCGCGGATCGTCGCTGCGCGGTCGTTATTTGCCTCCAGTGCCACGCGGTCTGCGCGCGTCTCCAGATTGCGCGTGTACGCGTTGTAGATCGGATACGCCACGATCAGCACCAGTCCGAGGAACGTCGCGACCAGCGCAAGGCGCGAGACCGCGTCGTCGTCGCGGCGAAAGCCGACGCGGTCGCTGAGCAGCACCGCGATCGCGGCGCTGAGCACGAACAGCGTCACCGCGATCAGCGTCTGGTGCAGCGTGTCCGAGTAGCGCACGTGCGCGAACGCGTGCGCGAAGGCGACGCGCAGCTCGGGAGGTGTCATATGGACCAGCGTCACGTCGCCGACCAGCGCGCGCGCCGTTGGGCCGACGCCCGCGGCGCGCGTGCTCATCGCGTTGCTGTGGCGCGACGTGGCGAGCACGACGACCGGCGTGCCCGGCACGCCGAGCGCGCGCGCGACGTCTCCCGCGAGCGCGGCGACCGTGTTCGGCGTCGTCTTGTGCGGCGTTCCCAGCGGGAGCAGCGGCGCAAGGGCCACCCCCGCGATCGCGCCGATGTAGAAGAACGCCGCGACGAACAGATACCAGATGCGGACCTTCTCCACCAGCGCCAGCACGCCGGCGACGATGAGCGCGCCCAGTATCGCGTCCAATCCGACGCGCATCAAGTAGTCCAGGAACCACTGCGGCAGCCGCTCGTCGGTCACGCCCGCGTTGAACACGACGCGGTAGCTCACCAGCGCGAACGGCAACGCCGCGATTGGAGCTAGCGCCCCCAGCGCGGCTCCGAACACCGCGCGCTGCACGGTGCGGTTGCGCGTGCGGCGGCGCAGCGCGTCGCGCAAGCGCGCTCCGGTTCCGGAGCGCCACAGCCACCAGAACGCGAGAATCTGCGCCAGCCCCCAGCCCGCCGACGCCGCGTGGCGCAGGTCGGCGATCGCCCGCGCGCGGCGCTGCCGCCCGGGATCGACGAGCCCGGCCGGGTCGCGCGTCAGGAGATCGCGCGTCGTGAGCGCATCGACGCGCGCGTCGAGCCGCGTGCGCGCGTCGGCGCCCGAATGCCCGGCGAAGAACAGCGCGAGCGCGAAAACTATCGCGACGGTGAACCGCTGCAGCGTGCTCTTCCGCAACGTCAGAACGAGCGCCTCAGCGGAGTGCCGCCGCGACCGCAGCCTCGCCCGGCAGCGTCGGCGCGTGCTCTTGCGCGAAGCGCTTGCGGTACTGTTCCCAGCCGCGGAAGTTTCCCGACCATGACTCCGCGGACCCAAGCGGCGTTGCGACGTGCTCGAAGGGCGACCAATGCCCGTTCGCGCCGCCGCCCACGAGCCGCTCGTAGAGCTCGATGTCTTTCGCGTGATCGCGCGTGCCCGCATGCGAAAGATACGAAACGCGCGCAGACCGCGCGACGCTGATCTTCAGCCGCTCCTCGACCGGAAGCGTTGCTTCTTCGTCAGGAAGGATCAGCGGCGTATGCCACTCGCCGATCGCCAGCGGGCGCGGGCGGCTCGCGCGATATTCCGCGAGCATCATGTCGGCGAGATGCTTGATCTCGGGCTGCGCGTCGGGGTGCGTTCGCTGCGTGAAGAAATTCGCCCACTCCGTCGCCGTGACGATGACGGTAATCCACGCGAACGGTTCCAGAATGCGGTTCACGAGCTGCTTGTGCAAGTTGACGTCGCTCGCCGCAAGCCGCTCCGCGTGCGCGAGCGCGTCTGCGAGCGCGCGCCGCCACTCCGCTTCCGCGAGCGCGCGCGCCTCCGCACCGATCTCCTGGTTCGCCTGCATCCCGCTCTGATTTCGGCCCCACCAGATCGGCATCGCGGGCTCCTCACGCACCGCATCGATCATCTTCCGAATCGGTATGGCACGAGAGCTCGCGCTATTTCGCGACATCACCCGGTGAGTTAGAAATTCGCTGTGAACGAAGCGGGGATAGCGCACCTCCATCGTCGTGAGCCGGACGCCCGCAGGCGAAATGCTGTCCAAAAGAACGCGCGCGGAGAAGGGCATCACCGGACGTTCGCCCGGCCACGGGCGGAACCCTCAGCCGGTCCAGTTAGCGAGCCGAGCGAGCGAGTCCGGCGAACGGCGCGGTTTCACGATATGCCGCCGGTTGCCGGGGTTCGGGCAGCGCCTGCCGAGCCTGGTTAAGGGACGGCCGGCGAACTGCCGACACAATAACATGCCGGGCGGCGCCTTATACCGTCGGTCGTCGCCGTGCTCGATGCTTCAGGAGGGTGTGCTTTGAAGGAACCGATGGATTCAGCGCGCGTGCAAGCGCCGATGGTCGAATCATGAAGTTGCGGCTCGGGGCTCAGCTCGCGGGTGGTTTTGCCGTACCGATCGTCGCGCTTGCGTTCGTGATCGGTGCCGTCATCCTCGCCTCTTCCTACATGCACACGCTCAAGGACGACATCCTCGCCACGACGGCGTTCCGCGCCAAGGCGCGCGATGCGGGTCGTCAGGCGGCGATGCACCACATCGATGCGGCGCGCGCCGACGTCGCGTACTTGCAATCGAATTCCAGTGTCGTTCCCAAAGCGGCGGACGACGTTGCCGCGATCACGACGGCGCTCCGATCGGCAACGGTTGACCAGGCGGCGATCAACGCCCCCATTACGCGCGTCATCGGCATTGCAAACGCCGCCGCGGAGTCTGCATCCGTGCAATTCGACGTCGCGATCCAGCGCATGCAATTCTTTCTCCTTATCATCGGCGGCGTGACGCTCGTCGCGACGATCGCGATCAACGTTCGGATCGCGCGGCGCATGACGGCCCGCGTGACGCGCGTCTCCGACGCGCTCGCGTCGATCGTGCACGGCGATTTCGCCGAGCTGTCCGAAGCGCTGGGACGGCTGGCGGAAGGCGACCTGCGCGCGAGCTTCCGCTCTACGCGCGAGCGCATCGACGACACGCGCCGCGACGAGATCGCCGACCTGGCCGACAGCTACAACGACCTCGCCGCGGGATTGAGTACCGTCGGCGACGAGCTGACCACGGGTCTCACCACGTTGCGCGAGCTGATCGGCGGCGTCGCCGTCGCGTCGCGCACGCTCGCGATCTCGTCCGACCAGACATCGACCGCGGCAAACCAGGCATCGGTCGCGGTGGAGCAGATCGCGCGCGCGGTCGACAGCGTCGCCGGCGGCGCGAAGGACCAGGCGCTCAAGATCGCGCACGCCAGCGCCGCGATCGAAGAGCTCGCGCGTTCGGCCGAGATGATCGCCGAAGGCGCGGGCCACCAAGCGGTCGCGATCCAGATCGCGACGAGCGCGATCCAGCAGCTCGACGACGGGATTGAGTCCCTCTCGCATCACGGCACCGATCTTGCGTCGTCGGCGACGCAGGCGACGCAGGAAGCCGTCGGCGGGACGCACGCGGTACTGCAGACGCAGCGCGCGATGGAGCGCCTCCGCGAGGTATCGGCGAGAGCCGCCGAGGCGATGCTCGCGCTCGAGCAGCGCTCCGTGCAGGTCGAGCAAATCGTGCGCACGATCGAAGAGATCGCCGATCAGACGAACCTGCTGGCGCTCAACGCCGCGATCGAAGCGGCGCGCGCGGGCGATCACGGCCGCGGCTTCGCCGTCGTCGCGGACGAGGTCCGCAAGCTCGCGGAACGTTCCGCCGGCGCGACGCGCGAGATCTCGGGCATCCTCACCTCGATCCGCCGCGAGACGATCACCGCGGCGGACGCGATGCGCTCGTCCGACGACTCCATGTCGCAAGGACGGTCGCTGGCGGAACAGGCGTCCGAGGCGCTCGACGGCATCGGCCGGGCGGTCGGCTCAACGACCGGCGTCGCCGAAGAGCTCGCGGCGCGCGCTCGCGAGATGCGCGAGGCCTCGACGCGCGTGACCGAGAGCGTCTCCACGGCGTCGGCCGGCGTCGAGGAGAACGCCGCGGCCGCAAGCCAGATGAAGATCACCACGCACGACATCACCACGACGATGTCGCCGGTGGCAACCGCGGCCGAGGAGCAGTCGGCGGCCGCGCAGCAGGCCGCGATGGCGACCAGCGAGCTGGCGTCCGGGGTCCAAGAGATCGACGCGACGGCGCGCGTTCTGCGCGAGCAGGCCGAGCGCTTGGACGAGCTCGTCGCCCGCTTCGTCATCGACGGCGAGGTCGCACAAGACGCACCCGACCCGCGCGGGAACGCATTGCGCGTGCCCCACTTCCAGCCGTCGCTGGCCCTCAAGGGCTAGCGATTCCCCGCGGGCCGGTGCGCAGGGCCCCAACTGCGCACCGGCCCGCAAGATGCCTTGCGCGCGCTCGCGAACATGGCAGGCATGTGGAGTAGGGTCGTCCGGCCCGTGAGCCTCGCCGAAGCGCTCGACGCGCTCGCGGCGCATGGCGAGCAGGCTCGGATCGTCGCGGGCGGCACGGACGTCCTCGTCGAACTGCAGCGCGGGGTAAAACCGACCTCGACGCTCATCGACGTGTTCGGCCTGCGCGAGCTCGCCTACGTTCGCCGCAGCGGCGGCGTCATCGCGCTCGGCGGCTTGGCGACCCACAACGATGTCCTGGCGGCGCCGTTCGCGCGCGACGCGATGCTCCCGCTCGCGCAAGCCTGCGTTGAGGTGGGCGCGCCCCAGATTCGCACGCGCGGGACGATCGCCGGCAACGTCGTAACCGCCTCGCCCGCGAACGACACCATCGCGCCGCTCATCGCGCTCGACGCGGAGATCGTGCTCGTCTCGCGCGCCCGCGGCGAGCGCGTCGTTGCGCTGCGCGAGTTCTACACCGGCTTTCGCACCACGCAATTGCGGTCCGACGAGCTGGTGCGCGAGATCAGGTTCCGCGCGCTGGGCGGCGAGCGGCGCGGCATCTTCCTGAAACTGGGATTGCGCCGCGCGCAGGCGATCTCGGTGATCGACGTTGCGGTCGTCGTGGCGCTGAGCGCGAACGGGCGCGTGACCGAGGCGCGGATCGCGCTGGGATGTCTCGCGCCGACCGTCGTGCGGGCGGCTACCGCGGAGCAGTTTCTGCTGGGCCGGCGGCTGGACGAGGCGACGTGCGCCGAGGCCGGGCGCATTGCCTGCGAGGACGCCACCCCGATCGACGACGTACGCGGGTCGGCCGGTTACCGCAGCACGACGCTCGCCGCGCTGATCGAACGCGCGCTCGACCGCATCGCGAACGGCCGCGAAGCGGACGGCTTTCCCGATGCGCCGGTACTGCTCCAGACGCCCGCGCCGCCCGCCGTGGCGCGCCCGTTCGACGGAACGATCGAGACGACGATCAACGACGAGCCCCGCACGCTGCAAGGCGCGCAGCACAAGACGCTGCTGAACGCCATACGCGAGAACGCCGGCCTGACCGGTGCGAAGGAAGGCTGCGCCGAGGGCGAGTGCGGCGCGTGCACGGTGTGGCTCGACGGCGCCGCGGTGATGTCGTGCCTCGTGCCCGCGTCGCAGGCGCACGGCGCGCGGATCACGACGATCGAAGGCCTCGCGAACGACGACGCGCTGCACCCGCTGCAGCAGGCCTACATCGACTGCGGTGCGGTGCAGTGCGGCTTCTGCATCCCCGGCATGATCATGGCAGGCGCAAAGCTGCTTGAGGAGTGCGGTGCACGCAAGGAGCGCGGTACGCCGTCGCTCGACGACTATCAAGCGGCCATCAGCGGAAACCTCTGCCGCTGCACCGGCTATCGCAAGATCCTCGACGCGATGGAACAGGCGGCCCGCGAGATGAGCGCCGCCGAGCCGCATCCGGACGCGGTCCACGCGTGACCTTGATCGGCACGTCCGTCGCGCGCCCCGATGCGCGCGCGAAGGTGACCGGCGCTGCGCGATATCCCGCCGACCTCGTGCGCGACGGCATGCTGCACTGCAAGGCGGTGTTCGCGCTGCGCCCGCACGCGGCGATCGACCGCATCGACACAGCGCGCGCGCTGGCCGTGCCGGGCGTCGTCGCGGTGCTCACGGCCGCCGACGTGCCGCACAACCGCTATGGCCTCATCGACGCGGACCAGGAAGTGCTGTGCAGCGAGCGCGTGCGCTACGCCGGCGACCGCGTCGCGCTCGTCATCGCGAACGATCCTGATACCGCAGCACGCGCCGCGAAGCTGGTCGAGGTGGCTTACACCGACCTGCCGTTCGCCGGCGACGCGCTCGCCGCGCTTGAACCGGATGCGCCGCTCGTGCACCCGCTGCACGGCACGAACGTGCTGCTGCACCAGAAGATACGCAAGGGCGATACCGAGCGCGGGTTCGCGGAAGCGGACATCGTGCTGAGCGGCACGTTCACGACGTCCTGGCAGGAGCACGCGTATCTGCAGCCCGACGCCGGCATCGCGTATTACGAAGGCGAGACGCTCGTCGTCGAAACGGCCGGCCAGTGGCTGCACGAAGATTTGCGCCAGATCGCCGCGATGCTGCAGCTCGACGAGACGGCGGTATCGATCCGCTACGCGAAGATCGGCGGCGCGTTCGGCGGGCGCGAGGATTTGTCGGTGCAGGCACTGCTCGCGCTCGCGACGTGGAAGACGAAGCGCGCCACCGCGATCGTGTGGAGCCGCGAGGAGTCGATCGTCGGCCACCACAAGCGGCACCCGTTCCACATCACGACGAAGTGGGGCGCGAAGCGCGACGGCACCATCGTCGCGGTCGAGACGCGCACGGTCGCCGACGGCGGCGCGTACGCCTCGACCAGCGTCGAGGTGCTCAAGTGCGCGACGATCTTCGCGCAAGGCCCGTACCGCGTGCCCAACGTCTCCACCGACGGGATCGTCGTCTACACCAACAACGTTCCCAGCGGCGCGTTTCGCGGGTTCGGCTCGCCGCAGGCGCACTGGGCGGCCGAGTCGATGATCGCGCGGATCGCGCACGCGCTCGAGATCGATCCGGTGGACGTCCGGCGCAAGAACCTCTACCGCGAAGGCGACACGGAAGCGACGGGCAACGTGCTGCCCGCCGGCGTCAGCGCGGTCGCCGTGCTCGACCGCTGCGCCGAGGAGGCTCGCGCGCGCTTCACGCCGCGCAGCGAACGCGACGCGCATGCGACGCTGCGGCGCGGCACCGGCATCGCGAGCGGGATCAAGAACGTCGGCTATTCGTTCGGATTCCCCGAGCAGTCGACGGCCACGGTGGAACTGATCGCGGGATCGCGGATCGAGCGCGCGGTGGTGCGCATCGGCGCGGCGGACGTGGGACAGGGCGTTCACTTGATACTGCGGCAGGTCGTCGCGGAGGCGCTCGCGCTGCCGCTCGAATCCGTCGCGCTCGTGAGCGACGACTCCGCGCACGCGCCGAACGCGGGATCGGCGTCGGCGTCGCGGCTCACGTTCATGGCGGGCCGCGCCGTGCACGAC
>JAQBPK010000049.1 GCA_028287565.1 Vulcanimicrobiota bacterium | reverse complement strand
CGCTGCCATTCCCAGTCGAGCGGCGTGCGCGCGAACGCGAACGGGCGCCGCGCGTCGAGCGCGCCGAACACGCGCCGCACGGCGGTCGCGTCGCCGTCGCCGAGCACCGCGACCTCCACGCGCTCGCTCAGCAGCATGGCGGCGCGCAGCGCGATCGTGCGCGACGGGAGCGCGACGAACCCGATCCGTTCGTAGAACGCCGGGTGGATGTCGCTGAAGAGGTACGCGAGATCCGTTCCGGCATCGCGCTCGGCATCGAGAAACGCGCCGAGCAGCGCCGTCGCGTACCCGCGCCCGCGCAGCTCGTCCGGCGTGAACACCGCGCCGATTCCCGCCGCTTCGTACGTTCGGTCGCCGCAGCGCAGCACGCGCGCGTAGCGTTTGCACGACGCGACCAGCTCGCCGCCGACGCGCAGGCCGAGCGTGCGAAAGCGGCGCTTTCCCCATCCGCTGTTCGCGGTGGCCGCAAACTCGGCGGCGTACTCATCGAACGTCCGTGCGCCGGCCCACAGCTCGCGCGAGCGCGGCAGCACCTCGTGCGCGTACTCCTGCGGTGAGATGAGGTCGAGGCGAATCGTCTCGCGCGTCACGCGATCGAGCGCGCGGCGGCGGCCCACGCCGCGTACGGCAGCGACGTGCACACGAACGACGGGTTGAGCACGCCGCGGCCGTCGTAGCGCAGCGGCGCGCCGTCGAGCGTGCACACGTGCGCGCCGGATTCCAGCACGACCGCGTGCGCCGCCGCAGTGTCCCACCACGACGTTGGCCCCAGGCGCGGATAGATGTGCGCCGTACCGTCGGCGACGAGGCAGAGCTTGAGCGAGCTGCCCAACTCCAGGACAGCGTGCGGCGCAAGCTGCGCGAGAAATTCGTCGAGCGACGGGCTCGGGTGCGAGCGGCTCGCGACGACGACCAGCGCACCATCGGAAGCGGCGCGGATCGCCGTGCTACCGCGAGCATCGCTGCACGTCGCGCCGGCGCCGCGCGCGGCGGCGTACGTCGCACCGCGCGCGGGCGCGTGCACGACGCCGAGCACCGGAACGCCGTCTTCGACCAGCGCGACGTTGACCGTGTACTCGCCGTTCCCCGCGAGAAACTCGCGCGTGCCGTCGAGCGGATCGACGAGCCAGAAACGACGCGGCAGCGCGTCGAGTGCGCACACCGATTCTTCGGAGATCACGAGCGTGTCCGGGTCGAGCTCGCGCAGCGCGCCGTCGATAATCTCGTGCGCGGCGAGATCGGCCGCCGTCAGCGGCGACTCATCCGCTTTGCGCCAGGTCTCGCACGCCCCGTCGCGCGCGAGCGCGACGATCGCGTCACCCGCATGCACGGCCGCGCGCCGCACGTCTTCGAGAAGCGCCGTGAGGTCATCGGCGCTTAACGGCCGCGTTCCAGTCATCACCGCTCCCTAAGACGCCCGGACGCCGCAGCCCTCCGAGCGCGAGCGGGCGAACGGATGCGGTCTTCAGACGAACGCGGTGCTCTGACGCACGTGACCGCTTAGACGAACGCGAGCGCCGGATACGCTCCGCCGAGCACCTCGCCCGCATTGCGGCCGAGCCATCTCTCGATCACCGTCGCGTACACGGCGCGGAAATCGGTCGAGAACTTGAGGTCGCCCCGGTCGAGATCGGTCAGCGACGGGTGCTCGCCGTAGATGCCGCCCTTGACGCCGCCGCCCACGACGAACAACGGCATCGCGGTGCCGTGATCGGTACCGTTCGACGCGTTCTGCGCGACGCGCCGGCCGAACTCGCTGAACGTCATCGTCAGCACCTTCTTGTCGAGGCCGTGCGCGGCGAGGTCTTGGTAGAACGACAGCAGCCCGTCACCGAGATAGCCGAGGAGGCGGTCCTGCTGCGCGCGCTGGCCGGCGTGCGTGTCGAACGAGCCGATCGACACGAAGACGATCTTCGAGCCCGCGCTCGACCCGATCAGCTTCGCCGCGAGCGCGAGCTGCTGCGCGAAGCCGTTGGACGCGTACGTTGCTTTGTTCGTGAACTCGGCAGTCTGCTTGCGCAGCACGTCGCCGCCGTGATACGCGTCGCGCGCGGTCTGCGCGATCATCGCGAGGTACGGCGACTGCCCCGCCTTCGCACCGTCGTACAGCACGCCGGCGCTCTGCTTCGATGCGAGATCGCGGCCCGTGTTGTACGCGAACGCGTTGAGCGCGCCGATCGCGGGCACCTCGACGTGCGATGCGACGAGCGCGGCGGGCAGCGTGTCGCCGAGCGACACCGCCTCGAACATCGATGCGGGTTTCGCGCCGCCGGCGAAGCGTTTGTCGAGATAGCGGCCGAGCCAGCCGTACTGCTGCGGCCGGTCGGGCGACGCCGTCTCCCAGATCTGCGTCGCTTCGAAATGCGAGCGGTTGGGGCTCGGATACCCGACGCCTTGCACGACCGCGACGCGGCCCTCTTTGTAGAGCTCGTTCAGTCCCTTGAGCGCTGGGTTGAAGCCGATGCGGTCGTTCAGCTTGAGCACTTGCGTCTCGGTGACGTGAATGGCCGGGCGCACGCGGTGGTACGCGTCGTCGCTCCACGGCACGACGGTGTTGAGCCCGTCGTTTCCGCCGCCCATCTGCACGACGACCAGCACGTTGCCGGGATCGACGCTGCTGCCGAACGCTGGCAGCGTCGACGTGCCGCCTGCGACCTGCGCGAGCGCGCTCGAGCCCGTCCCGCCGAGAAACGCGACGGAGAGCGCGGAGCTGACGAACGTCGTTCTTTTCAAGATCGTGCCTCTAGTCGAGCTGGTTCACGGGAAGGTTGAGCGTCAGTGCGAGGGCGCCGCGGATCTTGTCCTGATAGTTCTCCGGACCGAGCGGGAGCGGGTTCTGCACCGTCGCGCTCGGCGTCTGCGAGTCCAAGTACGCGACGAGCGTCGCGCGGACGTCCGAGGTCACGTCGTTCTGCACGACGCCCGCGACGATCGTCTCCGCGATCTTCGCTGCGTTCATTCCGGCGCGGCGCACCATGTCGTCGGGCGCGACGTTCGGCGCGGGCACGGCGGGCCGGCCGTCTTTCCCCGGTGCCGTTTGCGCGATCAGCCCGTTGACGAAGTTGAAGCGCGCGAGCAGCGTCGACGTGTTGATCCATGCCGGGCCGCCGTCCCAGCCCTTGACGCTCGGCGGGTTCAGCGGTTCCTGGCCCATCCGCGCGAGCTGGTACGGCAGGTTCGCCGGTACGGTTTGCGCGCCGATGTAGCGCAGCGTCCCGATCGCAAGCTCGATCGGCGAATTCGGGATCGCGCGATAGGCGCGCTGCGAGTAGAAGACGTTCGAGCGCAGGATCGTCCCCACCGTGCGCGCGACGTCGAAGCCCGACACCGCGTACACTTGCGCGAGCGCTTCGACCAGCTCGGGCTCGGGATCGCTGTAGACGAAGAACTCGAGCAGCTTGCGCGCGAGGAAACGCTGGTGAACCGGCTGGGAGACGATGACCGCGACGACGTCGTCCGCGTCGAACCGTCCGCTCGTGCCGAGCACCGTCTTGATGCCGTCGTCGTGGCGCGCCGGAACGAACGCGGCTTGCCGGTCCTTGTCGATCGTCCAGCCGGTGAACGCGCGCGCGGCTTCCTTCACGTCGTCCTCGGTGTAATTGCCGAGGCCCAGCGCGAACAGCTCCATCACCTCGCGCGCGTAGTTCTCGTTGGGATGCGCTTTCGCGTTAGCCCGGTTGTCGAGCCAGATCAGCATCGCGGGATCGCGCGTCACAGCGGACAGCAGCGCCGGAAAGCGCGCCAGCGCGAACTGCCGAAAGAGATTGATCTGCCCGACCATCGGCGCAGGCTGCGTCTTCTGCACCGATGTCGCAAAGTGGCCGTGCCAGAACAGCGTCATCTTCTCGACGAGCGGCCGGTTCGTGCGCAGCATCCGGTCGAGCCACCACAGCTGCGCGGCCTGTCGGTTCTTCTTAGGGTCGTACAGCACCGCGACGTCGGGATACGGCGGGAAATCGGCGTCGGGCGCGGTGGGGTGCAACAGCGAGTCGACCGCGCCGCTCATCCCGAGCGCGGCGACGCGCGCAACGTCCGCCTCGGAGCCGCCGAAGCCCGCCCGGCGGAGCAGATGCGCGGCATGCCGCTGCCCAAAGCGGCCGGAATACGGCTGCAGCGCGGTCGCGGCGACGAGCGTACCCGGCGGGCGGAAGCCGACCTGCGGATCCGTCGACGTATCGATCTTGACGTCTGGCACGATACCCTCGGAACGTCCTGTGCACCGCCATCATCGCTCCTGCGCGGCGCGCGAACGTGAAGCCGAGGTGAAATCTCGGTCAGGATGACGGCGGGAGCGCGCCGCGGCGCTCGCGCTCAGCGCGAGGCGTTCAGCAGGACACCGATCTCGCTTGCGATCTCGGGAGCGGCGACGCCGCGTGTCGCTTTGCCACTTGCGCTGATCGTCACCGAAACGTCCGCGCGGCCCAGCGCCGCGGCGAAGAGGCGGCGCTGCTCGCGCACGTAGGCCGCGCGCGGTTTCGCGTGGTGCTCGTACCAGGTGAACTTCGCCGTTCGTGCTGCGAGCGCGTCGCCCGCGCTGTCCTTCGGGATCATGCCGTAGGTCGTGCTGAACAAGAACGCGTCCGGGACGTAGTACGGCGGGAACGATCCCGCGCGCGCATCGACGACGAAGACGTGGTCGAAGCGGCGCGCGAGCACGCGTTCCACCGACGCGACGACGACCGCATCGTCCCGCTCGTCCACCAGCTCGGGACCGTGCTCGGCCGCCGCGAGCCGCTCGCAGTATGCCAGCGCGGCGCCGAGATCGTCGAACGGATGCCGCGCGGCGTACGCGCCGATGAGTGCGATCACGCGCTCGATCAGCGTCGCGCGAAGGCGCTCGCGCGCGCCGGTCTCGCCGCCGCGCGGCAGCAACAACCCGCCGTCCGCGACGATCGCGCGCGCGGCGGTCTCCACGTCGGTCTCGTGCAGCCAGCGCGTCCAGCGCGCGCGGCGCGCGCGGAACGTGACGATGCGTTCGCGCGCAAGCGGGGAGAGGTCGGCGTCGCGCTCGCCGCGCAGCACGTTGGTGCCCAGGCGCAGGTCGCGCTTGCGGTCCCAGCGGCGGTCGCCGGCCGTATCCGCTTCAGGCAGCTCGAACAGCGCGGGCTGGGGGCTCGCTGGTTCACCGCACAGCACGGCGACCGACGCGTCGGAAAGGCGAAGCATCGGCGTCTGCAGCGCGCGCAGCGTCCAGACGTGGTGGAACGGATCGACCGCGGTCCACAAGAGCGCGAGCGCGTCGAGCACGTCCGCGCGGTCGAACAGCGCGGGATCGCCCGCCAGCGCGACCGGGACGTCGCGCGCGATCAGCGCGTCCTCGTGCGCCGTCAGCGTGCGCAGCGTGCGGTGCAGCACGGCGATCCGGGCGGGCGGCGTGCCGCCGCGCACGAGCGCCGCGACGCGCTCCGCGACCGCGTTCGTTTCCTCGGTGCGATCGGCGGCGCGCAGCACGCGCACCGCGTCGCCGGGCGGGATCGGCCGCGCCGGATCGGCGTCGATCACGCCGCGCATGAGCGCGAGGATCTGCGGGTGCAGCGTGCGTGCGCCGAGCACGACCGTCGTCGCCGTGCGGCCGAAGATGCGCTCGGGGCGCGCGCCGGCGAACGTCTGCGTCGCAGCGTCCGGGTCGCCGGCGACCGCGACGCCGTCGAGCGCGTCGCCGAACAGCGCGCGCAGGAACCGCAGCGCCGCTGCGGAGAGATCGTGCGCGTCGTCGACGAACGCAACGCGCAGCCGGCGCCGCAGCGCGCGCGTGATCGCGGGCTGGTTCTCGAGCAGCCGCGTCGCCTCGGCGAGCGCGTCGCTCGCGGTGAGGCAGCCGCGCCGCACCAGCTCGTCGACGTACGCGCGGTACAAGCGTGCGAGAATCTTCGCGAGATCGAGCTCGCGCTTGCGCTGGCGATCCAGTTCCGACGCGTCCACCGCGAGCGACGCACGGTGCTCGTCCTTCGTGGCGGACAGCAGCGCGGGCGATGCGAGGTTGGGCGGGTTCGCGTAGAACGTCGTCGCGCCGCGCTGCGCGACGGCGAGAAACGCCGCATCGTCGATGCCTGAATCGCGCAGCTTGCGAATGAGCCGCAGCGCCGCGTCCGCGAAGCGCGCCGGCGTGCGCAGCCCGGCGATCTCCGGATCGACGTCGGTGCCGAGCCAGTCGCTCCACTCCGCGGAGAACAGCGGCGCGGCGGCGCGCTCGAAGATCTCTTCCGCGTCGAGCGGATCGACGAGCTCGAGGTCGAGCGCGAGCCCGGTCTCGAGCGGGTGCGCGCGCAGCAGCTCGAGCGCGAGCGCGTCGAGCGTCCCGCCGCGCACCGCGAGTCCCGTCGCGGCGGTCATGCGCGCCGCCAGCGCGCGCGCGCCGTCGTCGCGCGCCGCGGTGACGATCGCCGCGTCCGCGAGCGCCGGATCGGCGGCGGCAAGCGCGGCGAAGCGCCGCACGAGCCCCTCGGTCTTCCCGCTGGTCGGCGGCCCGGTGAACGCGAGCAGCCCGTGCTCGGCCGGGAGCGCGAGCGCGCGCTCGAGCGCGAGGATGCTAACCTCCGGCGAGTTCATCGCCCGAACCGCTCTTCGAGCGCGAGCGGCCGCTCGCGGCACGCTTGCGCATACGCGCAGTACCGGCACGCGTCGGGATCGTCGGTCGCCGGGAACGACGCGAGCGCCCCGCTCGCCAAATCCGAGGCGAGCGCGATCATGCGCTCGCGCGCGCGCTCGAGCTCGGCGACCGCGATCTCACCGGTCGCACCGCGGCTGCGCGGCGCCCGCGAGGTCGTCACGACTTCGAGCTCAACGGGCGCGACGTCGAGCAGCGCATCTTTGAGCGGCACGAGCGCGAGCCGCGTGACCACGTCGCCTTCCGCCATGCGCGCCCAGTAGTAGAACGGAAGCTGGAACTCGCGGAACGCGCGCACCTCGGCGAGGTACTCGTCGGCGCTCGTCGCGATCGAGCCGGTCTGGTAATCGACGACCGTCACCGTGCCGGTGCGGTCGTCGCGGTCGAGCCGGTCGATGTAGCCGACGAAACGGTGGCCGCCCAGCTCGACGTCCGCTTGCGTCTCGCAGCCGATCACCTCGAACGGCGCGCGGCGCGCGCGCTCCGCCAGCCACGACAGATACTTCTTCGCCGTGCGGCGCGCGCGGCGTTTCTGCAGCTCGAACTCCACCGGCGCGTCGAAGCGCGTGCGGTGGCGGTCGAACGCGGCGACCACGCAGTAGTCCAGGAACGAGCCAAGCGCGTCGGGATCGATGTGGTCGAAGCGCGCGTGCGCGCCGTGAAAGTCTTCCAGTGCGGCGTGGAACGCGATGCCGTAGAACGACGCCGACGAGCCGCGGTCCTCGACGGCGGCGCAGGCGTAGCGGAACCACCACTTGCGTGCGCATTCCGCGTACGCGTTGAGCGACGACGCGCTGAACGACAGCTTGCGCATGACCACCGGCGCGGGCGGCTCGCCGGCGACGGGCGGCGCGGGCGAAACGTCCGCGATCGTGCCGGCGTAACGCGGCGCGGACGCCAGCTCGGCGTCGATCTCGGCGATGAGGTCGTGCGCCTCCCACGGTTCGGCGAACGCGCGCGCCGCGTCGAAGTCGCGCGCGACGCGCTCCAGCGCCGCGCGCGTCGCCTGTGCCGAGCTCGCCGCGGCATCCGCGATCGGGAAGGCGTTGAAGATCGCGGCGAGGACGGTCTGCGCCGACGCGTCGGGCGTCTTGTACGCCGCGGTGACGGTGGTGAGCGCGTGCGCGAAGCGGTTCGCGTCCGCAACGGCGTTCTTCGCCAGCACGTCGAGCAGGTTCGCGCTATCGCCTGCAGCGGCAAGCAGCGTGCGCGCGTCGTCGGGCAGCACCCCGCTCTGCGGCGCGAGCAGCACCCGCCGCGCGTCCGCGTCGGCCTGCGACTGCGCGAAGCGCAGGATCGCCGTCACGCCGTCGACCGTAGCGAGATCGAGCGCCGGCGGCGCGCCCGGCTCCACGGCCTCGAACGCGAGCCCGGCCTCGGCGGCCAGCCGGCGCCAGGCAAACGCGTCGTCGGGGTTGGCGAGCAATGCGGCATCGACGGCCAGCGTGCCGGCCTCGAGCGCCGGCCGGGTCGCGACGGCGTGCCGCAGCGCGCTGCGCACGTCGAGCGCGTCCGCGAAGGCGACCAGCGTGCGCACGTGCTGCGCGAGCGACTCGAACGGCGCCGGGACGGCATCGCGGTCGATCGCGTCGAGCACGCGGCCCGCGAACGACGGGCTCGTGCGCACGTGCGGCGCGAGCGCGGCGTCCTCGTGCGTCGCCGCGATCCTGCGGACGATCGCGCGCCGCTCACCCTCGCCGAGCACGCGGCGGCGGACCAGCCGCGCGAGAAATGCGGCGGGCACGAGCGCATCGCCCAAGCCGTCCTGGTGAAGGACGGG
>JAQBPK010000040.1 GCA_028287565.1 Vulcanimicrobiota bacterium | reverse complement strand
AGTTATATGCTCATGCGGACGAACTTTACGCTGACCGGCGGCGTCGATCCGAACAATAGCTACACCAAGCATCTCTGGGTGCGCACGTCCGACGGTGCGGCGCTCAGCCGCATGGTGCTCGATGGCGCACGGCGCGGTCCGCTCTCGTTCGACCGGCCTGCGTTCAATGAGGCGCGCGATCCCGGCCCGCCGACGGCCGATCTGTTCGCCGCGGCGGCGGGCGGCTCGGCTTCAGCGGAGGAGCCCGCGTATCGGGCCGAGTCGATAGCGGTCGAAGGGAATGTGGTGCACGTGCGGCTGACGCCTGTTCGGGATGCCGACCACAACCGGCTGCGCGAAGTGTTCGCCGACAATGCGACCTACGAGCTGCGCAAGGTCGTGACGGTCGACAAGCTGTTCGTCGACCGCGGGCCGACGTATCCGGTGACGCTCACGATCACGTACGGCGTGGTGCAGTCCATTCCGGTGGTGACCGAGATCCAAGGGCTGGTCGGCGGCGGTTACAACGAAGACGGCAAAGAGGTTGACTTCGCCTTCAGCAACATCGCATTCCCCGCCGCATTACCCGATTGGTATTTCGATCCGCGCACCTATCGCCAACACGAAGCGGACGGACCGTTGTGATGTCCGCGCCGCGAATTTGATTACTTGGCTGGTTTGATAATTCCGCGCCGTAGCAGCTCGTTCGGCAGTTCAGTTCTGTGGCGCACGTTGAACGCGCGATAGACTTCCGTCACTGTGTTCGCGATCGTCTTCCGTGACCGATTGCGAGTGGCCGCGATTTCAGGAATTGTAAGCCCTTGGCACAGGAGCTGGAGAACGTCCTTGCGAGCTGGTGATAGCCCGCGAACGATAATGTCCGTTGGCAGGTTCGCCACCTGTTGACGAAGCCAGGATCGCGGCGGCAAATGGCGCGTGGTGGCGTCCGCGTATTCGAACAGTTCCGCCTCGTTCAGCATTGCGCCGAGCCGAAGCGCGGAGTGAACCGCTCGCCGCTTGTAGTCAAATCCGCGAAACCTCGTAAAAGCATCCAAGTACGCTCGGCGAGCGCGCGGCGCTTCGCTGGCCGATTCTGCTACGAAACCTTCGACCAAGAGCTCAAAGGCGTACCGCGTCGGGCTGCCGGTGACGGCCAATAACGGAGAGGTTCCCCCGACTGCCGTTTGTAGAGCGCGAAGAGCCGCTGCGCTTGTTCCGGGCGACCAGCGAATGACAGTTCCTTCGCGAGTGTGAGCGGGACAAGCTTGTTGTACTCTACGAACTGCTTCGGATCGAGCGAGCAGAACATTTCATAGGCAGCATCGGCAAAGTCCATTTGTCCGAGCCGTTCGTGCGCGCGCCCGGCGCTCGCAGCTCGTTGGCAAAGCGCTTCAACGAGCGCGGCACGAGTCGGGGGAAGCGATTCCGCTATGCGCGCCTCGCGAACGGCGCGGAAGTCTGCGCCCTCGATTTCGAAAGCGTAGTTCGATGTCTCAGCAGCGCGCGAGCGCGCAGGAGCGTTATTTGGGAAACGATATCGGGGGCCGGGTCCGTGTTCTGGTCGCAGAGGTCGAGACGCAGTTCAAAGTTGCCGGCGAACCATTGGGCCATCGCCTCGCTAAACGTATTGCGTCGGTTCTTTGAACGCCGTTGTGCGGCAGACGTAGGCCCTCTCCCCGGGATAAAGAGAAGGGGAGGCACCGTGCGAGGTGCCTCCCCTTTGACACCCGCGCGCATCCTTCGCCTTGCACGGGATATCTCCGTCAATTTTGCTACGATGGTCCGCCGGGCAAAATGTCGTCCGCGCTCGGACCAGTAGCAGGCGCAGAGGCGTTCGTCATTATGGACGGCCCGCCTGGGAGAATCTCGCTCGGCATGACGGTTCCGCCGAGCAATAACGCAGCGAGCGCGAGGATCGCAAACATAGGCACCCTTTCCGGCCGCTGAGGCCAGGCGACCGGGACAAATATCCCGGTCCCGATTAGAATACATTTCATTGGACCTCCTTGCTCGGATTTTCCGTCTCGCATTGCTTTTGCGGCGCTGGCATCAAGTGTTCAAGCGCAGTTCGTGGTGACGTCGCCGGCCACGACCAGCATTTCGAGATCCGTCAGAAGTTCGCGCAGAAGGCCTTGGATCTCGTCGGCGATTCGTCGCCGCGGAGATCCCCCTGGATGCCTGCTGGCTCACGAACTACGTCATGGGCGTACGCCGGGGGCGGGACTCGAACTGCAAGGGCCGCAGTCCCGGGCTGCGCCGCGGAGACCTGCGCCGGGCGTGCGCGCGGCTGTTGCTGCTTCAGCTACGGGCGCAGCGGCCTGCGCGGTCGACGTGCTCGGCACGTACCTGCCGCGCGTGCTGGCGACCGACTTCCCCTCGCCGTTCGGTGGGCGGAGATGGGCGGCGTGACGGTCCCGCTAATCGTCTCGATCCTGCATCCGAGCCTGCGCGGACCCAACCTTCACCGTCGGAGCTTCGCCGAACGGGAAGGGGTGGAAGCGGGATGCGTCTTGCTCGGCATGGTGCGCGACGTCGTTTGTGAACGGTGGACGCCGCGTGCCCCAACGCGGGCGTCCGGGAGCGCCGACGCAGACGGCCGAACGGACGTCCGATGAAGGGATGGGTGCTGTTCGTTGCGTTCGGGCTGGCGATGGCGGCCGGCAGGGCCGCATTCGCCTCCGCCTGGCCGTGGCTCGATCTTCGCGTCGGACAGGTCGGCTACGTCGGCCTGAACGACGAGAACTATCCGGTCTGCCCGATGCGGTACGTGTTTGACCTGACGCAGGACGTGACGACATGCCCGACGATCCCGCGCGGCACGCTCGTTCGCGTGATAGGCATCCAGAAGGGCCGGCAGGCCACGACGGAGACGGATATGATCGCCGTCGAGATACAGCGCGCGAACGGCCGCGGCCGGAGCGGCTGGGTGCCGCTGTTCGCGGTGCAGCCGATCATACCGACGGGCACGCGCATCACGCTGCACGCGTTCAACAACGGGAACGGCACGGTGAATCCGGGCTACTGGCGCAACCGGAACGATCCGATCCGGAGCGAGGTCACGCTGCCGGGCACGACCGACGTAGAGCTGGTCCGCCAGGTACCCCCGGACAACGACGCCGACTTCCTCGTGCGGTTTCTGAACGGACCGAAGAAGGGGCAGACGGGATGGACGATCCTGGGGTCCGAGGCGACGGTCGTCGGGACGAAGCGCACCGTCGCATATCTCGGAAGCTGATCGCCTGGGCCGTGCGCGCGACGCGGCAAGCACCTCGCGGATCGCGTCGGGGTCGCGACGAAGGGGGCGCGCATGGTGTGCTATTTCTGCCGTCACGGCGTTCGTGAAGGGGCGATCGTCTGCGCCGCCTGCGGCGCGGGCATCCACTACGGCCCGAAGGTCTCTGACGCCGTAGTCATGGGAGTGCTGTTCGCCGCGATCGCGGCGTCCGTTGTGGTGGGACTCAAGTGGCATGCGCCGGTGGCGGCTGTCGCGCTCGTCGCGTTCGTGTGCGGAGCGGCGCTTGGGACCTGGCGCTGGCGCGGCCGCGTGAGGTTCTACCGCCACGTGCCGGGACGCTAGGTCGCGCGCTGTCGGGTGTTCATGTGGCCCGAAATGTCGTTCGTTACGATGACGTCGTAGGGGGCGGGACAATCGCGCCCCGGTCCGACCATTGCGTCGGGAAGCGTTTGCACTGGCGCGCTATTTTGGTTTGCGGTATTGCACGGTGTTGCCCGCGTCCGCCCACAGCGCGGCGATCTCGTCCATCGGCGCGATGTCCCACGGCGGATCGCCGTACATGTGGCCGCCGTGGACGCGGCAGTCGAAGTTCTGCTCGCCATGGATGATGTCGTAACGCGCGCCTTCGCGCCGGTCTACGACGAACACCGCTGGTCCCCAGCACCAATCCGGCGCGTCTTGCGTCTCGGGATGGTCTTGCAGCCAACGGAAGTCCTCCGCGAGGTAGCCCGGCGTTGCCCCCTGCCGGAAGCCTTCGGGTTTTCGCAGGCCGGCGAACAGGAAGAGCGCCTCGTGTACCGCGCCTGAGTTGTATATCTTCTCCCCGATGCGTTTGTAGAAGTCGAATGTCGGCTTCACTTCGACCAGCAGGTCCGGGCCGTTTCCGGTGATGACGAAGTCGGGGATCCATCCGCTCAGGTCGTACGGCTCGTAGTGATGCTCCCATCCGAGGCGGTCGAACATCGCCGCCCATTTCGCTTCGAGGCGCGAGCGGTATTGCACGTTCCGGTATTTCGTCGGAATGGCGGGATCCGATAGTACGGATTCATGCTGGCGCTTTCCGGAACGGCGCTCGGCCTACAACGCGTCGAACGTGACCGTGAAGATGAACTTTTCGGCGATGGGTTTGCAGTTGCGGATTTCGGTCTGGAAGACGCTCTGCGCCGCCGCGGCGATCGCCGCGTTGTTAAGCACGGCGCTCGGCGAGGATATGATCCTCGTTCCGACCACGCGGCTCTGTTCGTCGAGCGAGACCTCCACGTTGACGTCTCCGTGGATGCCTTGCTGCTGCGCGACCGCCGGCGTGTCCGGTTCCACGACGCGCAGCGCGCGCGCCGGAACGTTCGGCCGGGCGCATTCGGCGGAGCGCGAAGGGGACGTCGTCGCGGCTTTCCGCGCGCGGGAGACGGGGTGCGCGCCGGACGCCGCCTTCGCCTTCGGGATGAAGCCGTCGGCGAACGTGACGAACTCCTGGAGATACACCTTGCCGGCGGCCAGGGTCTCTATCATCTGGTGGCAACTTCTTCGGCGCTCCGCGCGCTGGAATTGCGGCGTCGACGCGAGGGACCATTCGTCCCACTGCTCCAGGGCCGCCGCCTTCGCCGCCTGCGGCGCTGCCGGATCGTGGTAGACCGCGACGTCGAACCGGTGCATCAGCCCGGTGCGGTACGTGAGCATGTTCGGGTCGCGCATCGTCCCGTTCGCAAGGTCCATGCGGATGCTCTGCTGTTCGTCGGCCTGGGCCGCCGCGTAGAGCCTCCACCGCGGGGCGGGCGGATCGGACGAGAGAGCGCAGCGCACAATCTCGCCCGCTGCGCGCTGATAGTCGATGCTCGCGTACAGCGCGCGCATGTCTTCCGAATCGGCTTTCGCCTTCGCCTGGCGTTCGAGCGCGACGGCGCGGGCGAGGCTGCACGTCGTCGGCGCGCCCGACGCAGAGGCCGTGCAAAACATCGTGGCGGCGAGAACCGCCCCGACGGCTACCAAGACGTTGAGGTGGCGCACGATCATCTCTCCCGCTAGATCAGGTCCGGGCGCTGTTCCCCGTCGACGTTCGACGCCGGGCTCGATGCCCTTCCGGGCTCGGCCGGACGCCTGGGTCCGGTTTCCTCGATCCAAGGACCACCTCGTTCGTCCGTCGGAAGCCGGTCCGGTGGGGATGCGCTCTTCGTAACGGTGGAACAGGTCGAACGTCCGGAGCTTTGGGCGAAGCGAATAGCCGCGGCGGCGCCTGCCCGACGTGTGGCGCATGTTCGATGAAGCGCGCGCGGCGGCGTTGGGACGCGGGAAGACGTGGCCCGGGTACATGTGGATGCCGTTGGAGGAGGTCGCCGCCGAGATCATGCGCTCGCTCGCGGCTCTCATGGCATCGCGCCATGCGCCTCCGGAAACGATACCTCGACGTCGATGATGCCCTCAAATCTTCCTGATTCATCGTATGATAGAGATTCGTCGTAACACGATTGCATTTCTTAGCAGTGTAACGCGCACCTAGTCGTTCATTGGGATAGCTGCCTCCGATCGGCGCTCGGAGCGTAGCGCGTATAAATCTCTTCAAATCGCGTTGATTCGAACGCATGTTCGTGCTATAATTTCTGCAGCGATTTTTTTTCGCATATCACACGAGCGGCCCGGCCGGTGTAGTAACCACCGGCCGAGCCCGTCACCCGATGGAGTTAACATCGAATGACATTCCCCGAGTTCGACGCATCGGCGTCGAGCCCCCGGCGCCGCTTTTCCGTCGCCAAGGGCCGTCCGTTTCGCCACGGCTGGGTGATCGCATGATCGCGGCATCCACCGAGTTTCACGCCGTGATCGCGGACGTGACCGACGAACAACACCAGAACATGGCCGGCCTTGGTGCAGGCCGACGACTTCAACGCCGAGGTCGTCGTGCGATTCCTGCGCCAGAACGGCATCGACGCGCGGGTTGACGAGCCAACCGGCGGCTTTCGTTACACGCTCGCGGATCCGGCGCGGGACGGTCACGTGCGGTTCGCGTGCGTTTGCCTGCGCGCTTCGATCAGCTACGCGCTCGAAGCCGCCTTCTGGTGCGTCAAGGCGAAGCGATGATCATCAAGCATTCGCCTCCGCGCCGTCGTATCCGATGGAACGGTCACCGGAGAATCCGGCCGGTGGAGCTTCTGTCGGCGCGCGTCTTTCGGCTTCGCATTCATCTCGGTTACAGCGTTTACGAGCTGGCAGGACTCCGGCGTCTTTGTGGGCACGATCAAGCGCCTCGAGGCCGGGAAGCCCGTCGACAAGCGAGAACTGCCGCCGCTCGCAGCAGCGCTCCGCGTGCCGCTTTGCGAACTACTCGTCGGTGATCAGTTGCGCTGAACGGGCCTGCGTTCCAGCGCCGTCACTCGCGGTACCGCCGAAACGGCCATGTTGATGGCCGCCTCAAGCGCCGCCCGTCACGACGGGCGGCGCAACCGCTCGCGAGAGAGGCGTCAGCGCCTTCGGTTGACAGCATCGCTATCATAACGGCAATGGCAGAGCAGCTGAAGTTTCGGGCAACGATCGAAGGGCGCTCTGTCGCCGAGATCGTCGGCGAAGCGACTGCGGAATATTCGATTCGCTCCGATCTCGCAAGCGGACATGCTTGCGCTGGTACGAGCGATTGCCACAGGACAGAGCGTTCCTGAAAGGTGCTCACCAACACCCTTGACGTCCAGTTCTCACCGAGCGATGGCATCGATTTTGCGCAAAGTCAGCGCGCCGCGTGCCATAACGGCCTCTCCGCGATCGGTTGCGCAATACAAACCGCGGTGCATTGGCGATCCGCTACGGTCCGCGCTCGGCTCCGCCCGGCAAGGCTCACGACCGATCGGAAGGCGTCCAACAGGTGAGCGGCTCAGGAGCTGGCAGTGCCGCCGACGGCTGAAGAAGGCGTTGCACACGCAGACCTTTTAGCAAGTCCTTGGGCACGTCGCTTGCTCCTCAGCATTGCTCAAGCGAAGTCGGGCCACTCTACTCAACTGACGGAGGCGCCGGGGCGGAACAGCGTCGCGCTGCCATCCAACTGCGGGAATGGCCTCCCGCGCCTCGGGCGCCCACGAGGCAGTTGAGCGGGGGCATGAACCGGGGTTGGCGTACCGATCATATTGGCCAAGCTGTTAACAATTGTGCTACGTCGAACGAGGAGTGGGGGCAGCACTCAATGGCAATTGTGCAAATCCATCCGCAGCCTATATCGGGCCGGTTTACGGCGGGTATCGCGCTGGACTTCCATACCACGAGTAGCATTCCAATTGGCGAAAACGAATATGGTCATATGCAATTTGACACCGTACGGCCGGAGATCGCTGAGTTGCTCTACCAACTAAAATACAAGGGAAACCAAAGCGCGGCCTCATCCATCATCGATACTGCCGCAGACTTTTTGAGAGAGCATCGCGGGAAATTCGACCTCATCATACCAGTGCCACCCTCGGTACCACGCGCTCTCCAGCCGGTGCTCGTACTCGCCACGGGGATTGGCGCCGCATTAAAGGTTCCCGTGGTTTCCTGCATTACTACGACGCGTCCCGCGACACAGCTCAAGGGCGTGACGGATCCCGATCAGCGCATGGAGCTGCTTGACGGTCTCTATGCAGTTGTCAGAACCGTGACCCGTGACAAACGAGTTCTTCTTTTCGACGATCTCTTCCGATCAGGGTCGACCATAAATGCAATTACCGAAGTCCTCTTAACCGAAGGCCGGGCCAAAAGTGTCCGTGCGCTTACCATCACCCGAACCCGGAGTAACCAGTGAACACGATTTTTATCGGAGGCTCGCGACACGTTTCTCGTCTACCGTCGGATGTCAGGAAGCGCTTGAGCAACGTCGTCGCCAGCGGCCACCAGGTTATCGTTGGCGACGCCAACGGAGCCGATAAAGCCGTCCAAAAGTACCTTTTTGACGCACGGTACGACAATGTGACCGTGTTTTGCTCCGGAGCGACGCCTCGGAACAACCTTGGTTCATGGCGTATCCACTCCGTAAGCACCCCGAAGGACGCTAAGGGGTTCCAATTCTACGCTGCTAAAGATCGCGAGATGGCGAGACACGCTGATATTGGATTCATGATATGGGACGGCAAGAGTCCCGGGACGGTCTTGAACGTCCTGCGGCTTGTACGTGCTGGCAAGATCTCGGTACTTTTCAACGTTCCCGAAATGCATGCATTTAACATGAAGTCGATCGACCAATGGTGGAGTTTTCTAGCTCAGTGCAGCCCCGATTTGCAAGCCAACATAAGGCAACGTGCCACTGCCGAAGAATGGACTGGTGAGCCAGCGGAGGCACATGCGGGACCTCTGTTCCCTCTCGACCCAGCTTCTCCGAAAGCAATCGTAAAATTAGCTGCATTGTCCTCGGAAGAGACGGCCTCGGTGCTAAACGAGGCGCTTGCGTCAGGCGACGCATCCGCTGTTATAAGTACGCTCGACGGTATCGTCCGTGATCGAGGCATAGGCCAAGTCGCAAATAGCGCGGGACTTTCAAGCGAAAGCCTTGATCGTTCATTTGACGGCATTGGGCCTTTTGACTTTGCGACTGTTCTCAAGGTCTTTTCGTTGATCGGCCTCCGCCTCGAAGCGAAAGCCGAGCATAACGTCAATGTGCCCGCGACCCGCCGACGGCGCCACGTCCACTAAGCTTGCAGGCTTGAGCGATGCTCCGCTCCGGCAGTGGTCGAGTTTAACCCCATTCGTGCTAGCTGGATGCTTGAGCGCCAAATGCGCACAATCGCCGGTGGCTCCAGTGCCCGGTGCGACATCAGCTAATAATTCGCCACGTCAGAACGCCGAAATAATGTCACGGACGTTCTCAGCGTGGCGCGCCTTGTCCAGGCCGCAGCGCGAAATGATCTGAACCTCGCGCCCGACATCCGCTGCGAGGAGTCTCTCCGCGTTCAGCGCGTCCACGGAATCAACGTCCGGCCCGACCTCAACGACTAGATCGATGTCGCTGTCGGGCCCGGCCTCGCGGCGGGCGACAGAGCCGAAGACGGCTACGTGAAGGAATCCCCGCGCCCGAAGCTCGTCGGAGCGCGCACGCAGCACGGTGAGGGCGCGGTCGAGCAGATGGCCCGCCGGGGCGCCTGTCTCCCCAACCGTCGTCGTATCCATATGCCTTAGCATACCTGAGGAGCGCGCCATTGGCCAAGCCCATCCGAATCGTCGAGCGCAGCCGCGCAAACGGGTACAACGCCCGTATGAACGTTTCCGCGCCTGATTTCACCAAAGCTCCGCCGCGGCCGGGGCGGCAGTTGCTTGGCGGGTATGCGTGGCTGGCGCGGCTGGCCGATAAAGTGCGCGCGCAGCACGCTGGGACCGAGGCCGACTACGTGGCGTATTGTCCGCTGTCGATGGGGTTTTTGGACGCAGCGGGCGTTTCGCGCGGCGATTTCGATCAGCTCGTCCGTAACGGCGAAACCGACGACGAGCTAGTGCGCTTCTTCGACGCGCACGTACCCGCCGAGCGCCGCGATGCGGCGAACCGGTTCGTGCTCGAAGAGATGGCGTCGCATCTCGACGAGCAGGATGCGGAGGAGGGCGTTCGGGCGTAGCGCCTCGTCGGTCTTAGACCGACTCGAGCTCTGCGGTTTCCGTGTCGTGTTGGGCGTCGAACGCGGCGCGTTTCGATTTTGCCGCTGCGTCCGCGAGCGATGGGGCTTGGACGACGTTCACCGTTTTGGCTGCCGTTAGCGCTTCGATGCCTTTTTTTACCGAGCCCAGGGCGCCGCTCAGGCGGGCGTCCAGGTCCGTCAGGACTTGGGCTGCGTAAGCGTCGGCGCCTTCGCGAACGCGGGCCGCTTTTTGTTCCGCTTCGCGCAGGACGATTTCTGCCGTTGCGCGGGCGCGGCGGAGGATCTCGTGGTCGTCGATCTGCGCCGTGGATTGCGAGGATGCTTCTGCTACGATCGCTTGCGCTTTTTCTTGCGCTTCGCGTACGAGGCGGTCGCCGTTTTTTGCGATGGTGCGCGCGCGGCCGACTTCTTCGGGGAGCGAGGAGCGCAGCTTTTCGATCAGCTCGAGCAGCTTCTCTTCGCTGACGACGCGGTATCCCAGCGGCAGCACGGTGCCTTGTTTCACGGACGCTTCGAGCTTGTCGATCACGCGATAGACGGACATGCGCTATCCTCCTAGGTTTCGGCGGGGCGGGGTGCGGGGCGTTTGGACTGCATCACCTGCAGCACGGCTGGGGGAACGTACTTGGCGACGTCGGCGCCGAGGTTGAAGACTTCCTTCACCAGCGTCGAGCTCACGAACGACCAGCGCGGGTCGCTCGGGAGAAACACCGTGTCGACGCCCGAGAGCGAGCGGTTCATCAGCGCCGTCGACATCTCGCCTTCGAAGTCCGATACGACGCGCAGGCCTTTGACGATCACCGTCGCGCCGACGCGCTGCACGAAGTTGGCGAGCAGGCCGCGGAAGTGCGTGACTTCGACGTTCTCGAGGTCTGCGCAGGCTTTGCGGATCATCTCCTCGCGCTCGTCGAGCGAGAACAGCGGATCGCGTTTTTGCGGGTTGACCACGACGGCGACGACGACCTTGTCGAAGATCGCGGATGCGCGCTGGATCACGTCGAGGTGGCCGCGCGTCATCGGGTCGAACGAGCCCGGGTAGATCGCGGAATGCGCCGTCGTACCGTTCATGCGGCTTGCTCGACCGGGCGCATGAATTCCAGCACGACTTCGCCGTAGCGTTCCGTGCGTTCGACGTGCATCGCGGGGTCGGCGGGCGCGGGCTCGCGTGAGGAGTGCTCGTAGACTACCGTGGTTGCGGCGTCGATCGTGCGGCGGTCGCGCAGTGCTGCGAATGTGGTCTGCGGGTAGTCGGTCGCGTACGGCGGGTCGGCGAATACGAGGTCGTAGCGGCCGGGGATTGCTTTCACGGCGCGTTCGGCGGGGGCGTTGATCACCTCGACGTGGTCCGCGATGCCGAGCGCGCGCGCGGAGGCGCGCAGCGCTTCGGCCGTTGGGCGGTGTTTTTCCACGAACGTGACGTGCGCCGCGCCGCGGGAGAGAGATTCGAAGCCGAGTGCGCCGCTGCCCGCGAAGAGGTCGAGCACGCGCGCGTCGTCCACGCGCGATCCGAGGATCGAAAACAACGCTTCTTTCACGCGAGCGGGTGTCGGTCGAACCGCACGTCCGGGCGGTGTCGGAACACGCCGGCTGCGCAGCGTGCCGCCGGTGATCGTCAGCGTCCCCATAAGGTTATGGGAAAGTCGTGTTCTCCGCCGGCGTCTCGAGCTCCCGCAAGGAGGCGATGGTCAGCGTGGGCGGCGGGAGGTCCTGTGGATAAGTCTGGTTTTCCCAGTTGAACCAAGCCGCGCGCAGGCCCGCGGCGAGCGCGCCGGCGATGTCGCCGAGCGGGTTGTCGCCGACGTACCAAATGCGCTCGCGCGGGACGCCCAGCGCGGTGACGAGCGCGTCGAATGCCGCGCGGGACGGTTTGATCGCGTGGATCGCGTCGGACACGAGGATCGGCATCGCGAGCGCGTCGTCGCCGAGCGCGTGCGCGATCTTCTTCTGCTGCAGCGGTGTCCAGCCGTTCGTGAGGATCGCGGTTGGGATGCCGCGTGCGTGCAGTGTGGTGAGGAGCTCGCGGGCGCCGTTGATGGGCTTGACGAGGTGTGGGACGAGGTCGTAGCAGATCTCGCGCCAGCGTTCGGTGCGGATCTCGCGCACGCCGATGAGCTTGCCGAAGCGTGCCAGCGCTTCGTCCATCGTGATGTCGCCGGCGCGAAACAGCGCGAGCAGCGCGTCGAGCTGCTTGCGCCACGTGGGGTCATCGGGCGGGAGCGGGCGGCCGAGCTCGTCCACGTATGCGTAGAGTGCCTTGCGTTCGAGCCCGTTGTCGACGCCTAGCGTGTGGTCGAAGTCGAAGCCGAATGCCATCTTGGGTGCACGTTCTCGTGCAGGCGTTCCGCTCCCCGGGAGATTCGGTGCGCCGGAGTCTTGTGACGCCGTCGGTGATTAGCCGATCGTCACCAGTGCGCGGCTCCAGGCGTCGTGTGCCGTGTCCTGCTGAAAGACCGCGGCGGTATCGACCGCGATGCTTTGTCCGGCACGGTGGACGGCGTACCGGTCCATCGCGCGATCTGGGCGGCCGTCGATGAGCTCGCCGTCAGGTTGAAAGAGCGCGTCGTGCTTCGGACAATGAAATTCCCTGGTATCCGGCAGCCATTCGAGCGTCGTCGTGGCGCGGTGCGGGCAGATGACCGAGAGCGCATAGACCGTATTCTTCACGCGCGCGAGGATGACGCCGTTGCCCGCATCGATCAGGACGCCTTCCTTCGCCGGAAGCGCGTACGTGAGCACTTTTCCGCGCGATTGCGCCGGCGCGGTGGTGCCGACCGATTGCGCGAGGGCCGGCTCGGCGAGCAGCGCTGACCCGCCGAGGCCCGCCAGCGCGGTCAAAGCGGTCGTGCGGAGAAAGCGCGCGCGATCGATCGGGCACGTTGTTTTACAGGAGCGCGTCATTTTGAGAGCGCCAGCACGATGCTCACCAGCACGATCGCGCTCCATAACAGCACGCTCACGATCGAGCTCGTTCTTATGCGCGCGGACGCGACCGCCGCGCCGCCCGCCGAAGCCACGCGCAACGTTCCTTCCGACGCGGTCATGATCAGGGCGTTCGCGAGCAGCATTGCGATGAGCGACATCTTGATCCAGAACGGCACCGATACGACGTAGGTTTTGACGTCAGCCGCGAAGAGCGCGAGGCCGCTGAGCATGCAAATAGCGAGCGCCACGACGACCGTGCGGTGCACCGCGTGCAGCTCTGCGAAGTGGTGCTCGCGGATGGCCGCCGTCCAGCGATCCGCGCGCAGCGTTCCTCGGTCGTGCGCGATGGCGAGGCCGCCCGCGACCACCATGGAGAGGACGTGTGTACCGACGACCGCCATCTCGAGCGGCGTGGAACGGCTAAAGAGCGACTTCCAGGGGGCGGTGAATAGCACTAAGTCGCGAACCAAGACGGTGCCTTCCGAAAGCATGCGTCAAGGATCGCACGCGGTCCTGACGTTTTCCTGACGCTGGGATGAGCGTGCGGTGAGGCGTGCGTGAAAAAATGATGAGGACGAGCGATAGCGCTAGCGGAACAGTACCTTCGCTCACGACGCGGCAAGCAGGGACGGAATGTCGTCGGGAAAGGCGAGACCGTGGGCTGCGGCATAGCGGCGTGCCGCGGTGACGGTATCCGGCTGCAAACCGAGCAATTCGATGCCGAACACCTCGCCGTCGGCTAATATGCCCGCCGTCACGCCCGGACCGATTCGCTCGTCGTGGTGAATGAACGTACCGGTGGGCAGGTCGCGGTACCGGATCTCGTATGCGCCGGCCTCCGCGTCGGCGCGAATTTGTTTGAATGCGATCATTGCAGCTCCTCGAGCACGACAACGGTAATGACGAACCATATGATTCCAGCGTGCCGGGCCGGTTTCCCGGGAATTCGAATTCCGGGCGCTCGATCGTGGCCAGAACGTCGCCGGCATTGCGCGCGCGGACACATGGTCTCTACCGGAAGAGCACCTTGGCCATCATGCCTTTGTCCTCGTGCCGCAGGATGTGGCAATGGAAGACCGCCTCGCCGCGAATGAGCGGGTCGGTGAAGTCCATCACGGCGTCGACCGTGCTTTTCGCGCCGACGTTCACGGTATCGAGCCAGACCGGATCGGCGATGGGGCGACCGTCTTGCGCGTACGTGAGGAAATGCAGCTGGTGGATGTGGAACGGGTGCATCTCGTCCGCTTTGTTGACGATCCGCCAGTGCTGGTACGTGCCGACCTGCACGGTCGTCATCGGCGCGGCGTCGACCGCGAATTTTTTCCCGTTGATGTAGAAGCCGTGGTGGTCTTCGGTGAAGCGGACGGTGAACTGCGGCTTCGTTCGTTCGGCCGCCGCCACTCCCGCGACCGACTTGTAGACGGGCGGCTGCGTGGTGAGGGGTACGCTGCGCATCGCGCTCGCCGGTGAGGAGCTCGGGACGATGTCCGCGAGGACCTGTGCCGGGTTGATGTCGCCGGCGGGACCGGTGTTGACGCAGGCGGTTCGCAGCGTCGCATGCGCGGCGGCCGGAGGTCCGGTGACGATCGCCTCGACGCGTCCGGCCGGCGGCACCAGCAGATGTTGCACCGTCATCGTGGGCCGCGCCGGATTGCGATACGCTAGCGGTTCGCCGTCGAGTGCGACGACGTTGAGCTGCGCGCCGTCGATCGAGACGTCGACGTACATCTCCGCTTCCGCGTTGACGATGCGCCAGAACTGCCGTTCGCCGGGCGCGATCGCGATCGCCGGCCGTACCGTGCCGTTGACGGTTGCGAACCCTTCGGTTTCTTCGCCCGACGTGCCGCAGTCGGTGGCGGGGACGTTCAAGCGAGCGCGTATGCTCGCGAGCTGATCCTTCGGTGGAGCGATCGTGCGCACGACCAGGATGCGCTCGCGTAAACCGTGCACGGCCGGGGCGTAGCGGTCGATGCCGTCGACGACGATTGCGCCGGACATTCCGTCGGCAGCCTGTTCGGAGCTTTCGCCGTGCGGGTGCGTGTGGTACCAAAAGAGTCCCGGCGGATGATTCGGCGGGATGCGCACGTCGTAGTGCAGCGTCTGCCCCGGCGCGGCGAGCATGGTGAGGACGTTGTCTTGCGGCGTGTGCGGCGAGACTGCCATGCCGTGGAAGTGGAGGTTCGTCATGCCCATGCATGGGCCGAGCGGGCATTTCTCGCCCGATGTGGCGGAGAGCGCGTTGGTGTACGTGATTCGGATCCGGCCGCCGGGCCGCACGCGGATCGTCGGCGGAACGGGC
>JAQBPK010000024.1 GCA_028287565.1 Vulcanimicrobiota bacterium | reverse complement strand
GGGCCGACCGCCGCTCCCGCGGCGCTGCCGCTCGCCACGGCGTCGCTCGCCGGCAGCCCGGGGTTCGTGAACTCGGCGGGCCGCACCGTGTACGTGTTCGACGCCGACCTCGGCACGCCGAACGCATCGACCTGCAGCGGCGCGTGCGCCTCGAATTGGCCGCCCGTGACCGTGTCGCCCGGTACGGCGACGCCCGCGCAATGGAGTACGTTCGTGCGCGGGGACGGTCCGACGCAAGTCGCGTACAAAGGCCGCGCGCTCTACACGTTCGCGTTCGACACGGCCTCCGGCCAGACGAACGGCGACAATGTGAACGCATTCGGCGGCGTGTGGCACGTCGCTCGGCCGTAATCCCCGCGCGGGGCGTGCACGCTCCGGGGTGCGTGCACGGCCTGCGGTGATGCGGCGGCGCGACGGTTAGCGTCGCTGTGCGGCCGGGAACGGAAGCACGCCGGTCGGCGAGCCGACGTTCCCGATGACCGCTTGCGACGTGCCGTCGCGCCCGAAGACGCCGATCGACCCGTTCTGCCCGCGGCAGCCGGCGTTCGCGACGTAGACCGCGTCGGACGTCACCGCCAGTCCGACGGCGGCGTCCGCGCCGGCGCGAATGCGCGCGCTGGGTTGCGCGGCGGTGACGTCGGCGAACACGTCGACTTCCACGTCGGAGATCGAGCACGAGGGCGTTCCCGTGACGACGGCCAGCGTGCCGTCGGGCGCCGCGGCGAGCGCTCCCAGCGGGCGGTTCTGCGCGAAGCGCAACACCGCGACGCGGTCGAGCGCGGTCGTGTAGATTCGCACTTCGTGGTTGGCGACGTCCGTCACGGCGAAGCGGCCGCCGGGAAGGGGCGCTAGCGCGCCGCCGTTGATGATGACTTGATGGCGCAGCGATGCGCGGCGGTCGTACACCGAGAGCGCCTGGTAGCCGAGGACGATGGTGTCCGCGCCGATTCCGAGCGCGGTCTGCGCGCCGAGCACGCCCGCGGGCGAACCGAGGATCGAGCCCTTCGCATCGTAGCGCCGAAGCAGCTGCGCCGAGCCGTCGTACACGATGAAGCCGTCGTCCGCCGGCGCGACGAACGACGCCATCGCGCGCGGCAGCGACTTCACCGTGCGCGGCTGCAGCGACGGCGAGATCGACTCGACGCTCGTGAAGCTGCCGTCGTCGTAGCTGACGAGAACACTGCCGTCCGCAAGGGTGCTGAGCAGCCGGTAGTTGCCGGCGCGAGCACCGGCAGACGCGGTTTCGCGACGGTCACCGTCCACGTACACGAGGATGTCGCGCGTCGTGACGAGGAGCGGCGTCGATGGAGCACCGAGACCGAGCAAAACGCTCAGCCCGAATACGGCGAGGGCTATGCGCCGGACGCTTTGCGGTGTCATTCGATCGAGCACTCGCGCGTCTGCCCGGGTTCGATGGCGGGCCAGCTTCTGTCTACGCGCACGATGCGATGGTATGCGCGCAGGCCGCTGCTCGTCATGACGCGCTTGGTGTGCATGAGTGCCTGGATATAGTGGACCACCCCGTATTGAAACTTCGGCGGGTCGAGATCGTCCGGACCGTCCACTCGCGCGTTGAAGAAGTTGGTGCCGTCGAAGAATGTCCACGAGAAGTTCCCGACGAGCGCGGGCCGGATGACCTGCAACGTAACGACGCGCTGCTCTTCTTCGGGCGGAAACTCGTCCGGGTCGGCCGAGGCGAGCGAGAAGTAGTCGTCCTTCGTCACCTCGTCGACGACCTCGTCCGTCAACGACCGCACTTGAAAGGCATCGATCCCCTCGTTCTCGAGCGGCCGGTACAGCTCGCTGAACTTCTCTCGGACGCGGCGCTCGCCGTACAGGCGCGCGACTTCGGGCGTGACCACGACGCGTTCGTCGTGGAAATGAAGGATCGTTTGATTCGCCGCTTCCTCGACCTTGTCGGGTGTTCTTCCCTTGAATCTCTTCAGCAGCGATTGGACGGCGAGGCCGCCGCCCAGGAAGCCGAGATCCTTGATGAGCTCCACGGCGGAATGAATCTGCTGCGGCGTCAGTAGCGTCCGCAATTGGTCGAACAGACCGACGTGCAGATCGAAGCTGACGATGAAGGAGCCGCGATGGAACCTCGCTTCGGCCTCGAGCCGCGTCGAGATGGTCGTTCCATTCAGCACGCGGCTCGCTTCTTCATAAAGCGCCGAGAGTGCAAGCATGGCGGGCGCCAGCTCGCGGACGTCCATACGGCCATCTTCGACGGCCGGGCCGGTAAAGGCGACGACGACGCGTGCGCTACTCATGGTCATGCCGCCGATCATCACACCCGTGCGTTTCGTCCATGTTGCTCAAATGTTGCCTATACGCGGTGTCTTCCTACGTTCGCGATCAGGGCGACGGCGATCAGCGACACGATCAGCGAGGTCCCGCCGAAGGAGATGAACGGGAGTGGGACGCCCGTTACCGGCCACGATGACGTGACCACGCCGATGTTGATCAAGGCTTGGATCACGATCGTGAACGTGCAGCCCATCGCGAGCAGCATGCCGAAGCGGTCCGGGGCTTTGAGGGCAAGTGTTACCGCGCGGATCGCGAACAGGACGAACAGTGCGATCACCGTGATGCAGCCGAGCAGGCCCAGCTCTTCGCCGAGCACCGCGAACACGTAGTCCGTGTACGCTTCGGGCAGATAGAAGTATTTCTGGCGCGATGCGCCCAGGCCCAGGCCGAACAGGCCGCCGCTGCCGAGCGCGAGCAGTGACTGCACGGTGTGGTAGCCCGCGTTTTGCGGGTCTTTCCACGGGTTGAGGAACGCGAAGATGCGCGCGCGCTTGTACGCCGACGAGCCGATCGCGATGACCGCCGCGGGCAGCATCACGAGCGCGCACATGATCAAGTGCTCGAAGCGTGCGCCCGCGGTGAAGATCAGCGCGAACGCGGTAAAGATGTACAGCGACGCGGTGCCCATGTCGGGCTCGACGAACACCGGCGCGGCGAGCAGCAGCGTGATGAACAGTGCGGGGCCGACGCCTTTCGAGAGCGAGCGCACGTTCTCGCCGAGCTGCGATAGCTTCGCCGCGAGGAAGATCACGAGTGCGAGCTTGCCGAGCTCCGATGGTTGGAACGACAGTGCGCGCAGACCGATCCAGCGGCGTGCGCCGCCCGTTGCGTAGCCTACGTGCGGGACCAGCGTCAAGACCAGCAGCAGGAACGTCACGATCACGAGGGCCGGTGCGATCGTGCGCAGCTTGCGGTAGTCGACGCGGTAGGCGGCGTACGCGAGCGCGAGGCCGACGATCAGGTACACGACTTGGCGTTTGAGATAATACGCCGTGTCGTGGTGGTACGAGTACGCGATCGCGCTCGACGAGCTGAACACCATCACCAGGCCCAGCGCGACCAGGAATGCCACCGAGCCGAGGAGGAGCGCGTCAGGCGGTTGGAGCTGCGCACGGCGATGTTCCGGCGATTGGCCACGCTTCGACGGGCTCAGGGTGACGTTGTGGCGGGCCGCGCTTGGACTAGCGCGCACCGGCTACCGGGTTCTGCAGCGTGTGGACTGCGTGTGCGAACAGGTCGCCGCGGTGTTCGGCCGATTGGAACATGTCGAATGATGCGCAGCCCGGCGAGAGGAGGACCACGTCGCCTGGTTCCGCCAGGTCGGCTGCGCGGTTGACGGCTTCTTCCATCGATGATGCGTGCTCCACTTTGGCGCGTTTTACGACGGCGGCGATGTCGTCTGCCGCTTCGCCGATCAGCACGACCGCTTTTGCGCGCGAGCTGATCGCTTTGCCGAGGTCGGCGAAGTCCGTGCCTTTTGCTTTGCCGCCTGCGATCAGCACGATCGGGCGCTGTTCGAATGCGCGCAGCGCGGCGATCACCGAGCCGGGGTTCGTTGCCTTCGAGTCGTCGACGTATTGTACGCCGTCGATTTCCGCGACTGGTTCCAGGCGGTGTGCTAGCGGGCGGAACGTGCGCACGCCTTCGCGGATCGCTTCCACCGGTAGGCCCGCGGCTAGCGCGGCGAGCACCGCGCCCATCACGTTTTCGACGTTGTGGCGGCCCAGCAGCGGGATCTCACTCACGCGCAGGATGTCGACCGGGCGCGGGTCGCCGGTCGGCGGCGCGTACACGATCAGCTCTTGGTTGCGCAGGTACAGCGTCGACTGGCGGTGCGGTTCGCTCGAGAACCACAGCGTGCGCGCCTTCACGCGGTCGCCGTGCTGGCCTTCCGATGCCGATGCGACGATCGGGTCGTCGAGGTTGCCCACGAACGTGTCGCCCGGGCCTTGGTTGGTGAAGATGCGGAACTTTGCTTCCGCGTACTCTTCCATCGAGTGGTAGCGGTCGAGGTGGTCGGGCGTGATGTTGAGGATCAGCGATACCCGCGGCTTGAACGAGCGGATCGACTCCAGCTGGAACGACGAGACTTCGGCGATGACCCAGTCGTCCGCCGCCGCGTTCGCCGTCTCGCGGATCAGCGCGTTGCCGATGTTGCCGCCCACGTGCACCGTCTTGCCGGCCGCGGCGAAGAGCGCGCCGAGCAGCGCGGTCGTCGTCGTCTTGCCTTTCGTGCCGGTGACGGCGACGATCGGCGCCTTGCCCAGGCGGTATGCGACTTCCACCTCGCTGAACACCGGGATGCCCGCGGCTTGCACGCGGCGCACGAGCGGGTTGTTGAGCGGGATCCCGGGCGACAACACCGCGACCGTGACGTTCCCGAGCGCCGCATCCAGCTGATCGGGCGGAATGAAGCGCACGTTCGCGGCGCGCAGCTCGTCGAGCGCGTCGGCGAGCGTGTCGGGCGGTGCTTCGTCGGTTGCGACGACCGAGCCGAGCCGCGTGCGCAGCACGTCGACGCTGGCACGGCCGCTGCGGCCGAGTCCGATGACGAGAGCGTGGTCGGTGCGGTCGAAGCGGCCGCTGGTTGATTCGATCATGCGGTGCGCGTAATCAGGGCGAAGCCCAGCAGCGAGAGGAGAAATGATGCGAGCCAGAACCGCGACGTGACGACCGTCTCCGGCCACCCGCCCAGCTCGAAGTGGTGGTGGAGCGGGCTCATCCGGAAAACGCGGCGGCGCGTGGTCTTGTAGGATGCGACTTGGATGATGACGCTCAAGGTTTCGGCGGCGAACACTCCGCCGATCAGCAAAAGGAACAGTTGCGTACGTGTGAGGATCGCGATGCCGGCGAGCGCGCCGCCCAGCGCGAGCGAACCGGTGTCGCCCATGAACAGGCGCGCCGGGTGGCGGTTGTAGACGAGAAAGCCGAGCACCGAGCCCACGGTCGCACCCGCGAACAGCGGCACGCCGAGCGGCGCGAAGACGATACCCGCGGTGCAGATCAGCACGAGCAGGGGCGGCAGCACGGTTCCGCTTGCTAGTCCGTCGAGACCGTCGGTGAGGTTGACGGCATGCGTCGTCGCGAGCACGACGCACACCGACAGGCCGTACCACAGCCACGGCGGTACGGGTCCGATGCCGAGGAACGACGTTTGCTGCGGGCCGGCGACGAGCAGGAAGGCGATCGCGGCGACGCCGGTCAGCGCGAACTTCGGCAGCGCGCGCAGGCCGCGGTTCTTCCCCTTGCGGATCGACATGAGGTCGTCCCATGCGCCGATCGCCATGCAGGCGTAGACCAGCACGGCGAGTGCGAGCGTCTCGCGCGACGGCATCATCAGCAGCGCGACGAGCGGCGCGATACCGAATAGCACGCCGCCCATCGTCGGCGTGCCGGTCTTCGCTTGGTGCGTCCTCGGTGCGTCTTCGTACGCGGTTTGGCGGGCGGCCGCGCGCGTGAGCGCACCGATGAGCGGCCTGCCGAGCAGCACGGTGATGACGAAGGCCGGCAATGCGGCGATGAGCAGCGCCAGCAGCAGCACGCCGAGGCCGTACGGCCAGCGGAGCACTTCGCCTAAGCCGAAGACCAGGATCAACAGCCAAACCGGGTGCTGGTTGAGGTTGATGTCGCTCACGGCGTCACCAGCGGGTGCGGGCCGTCGCCGCGCCAGGCGAGCACGACGATCGGCGTCTGCTCGTCGCCGTTGCCGTGCGGGTTGCCGATCAGTGCGCGCTCGACCGCGTCGCGGTCCACGTGCGGTGATGCGCCGAGCGCTTTCGCGCGGCGCAGGTCGTTGGCGTCGACGATCGCGACGTGCACGCCCAGCGCGTTCGCGATCTCCGTCGACACGCTGTCCGGGTCGGCGGGGCCGAGCACGATCGCGCGCTCGTACGGCGGCAGCGTGCCGGTGTAGCCGTCTATTGCGGCGATCTCTTC
>JAQBPK010000006.1 GCA_028287565.1 Vulcanimicrobiota bacterium | reverse complement strand
CGCCGACGACGATGGCGCGGCGGCCGCGAACCGAGAGGGCGACGGGATACACAAGCCCTATCTTCCAGCAGATGCGATCCGTCCCCGCGCGCGCGGCTCTGCTCGGTGCGCTGTTCGCCGCGCTCGTCACCCTGCCGGGTCTCGGCATCGGCACGCTGTGGGACAACAGCGAGACCGCGTACGGTGAGGTCGCCCGCGAGATCGTGCTCTCGCACGACTGGGTCGTCATGCACCTCAACGGCCAGCCCTGGTTCGTCCAGCCGCCGCTGTACTTCTGGCTCGCCGCGCTGCTGGCGAAGATCTTCGGCGTGAGCGCGCTCGCGCTGCGCATGCCGTCGGCGCTCGCGACGATCGCGATGGGCGGCACGGTCGGCTACGCGACGGCGCGCATCGCGGGCGAGCGCGCGGGCATGATCGCCGCGATTGTGCTTTCCACCAGCCTGATGCAGGCGATCGTCGGACGGCTTGCGATCATGGACGCGCTGCTCGACTTCGCGATCGCCGCGGCGGTCCTGTGGTGGTACCGCGCGTTCGAGCCGTCGGGCAGTCCGCGCCGGCGCGACACCGCGTTCGTCTGCGGCGCGCTCGCGCTCGCAATCGGAACGCTCGCGAAGGGTCCCGTCGCACCGGTGATCACGGCGCTCGTTGTCGGCGTGTGGCTGCTGTGGGAACGGCGCGCGGGCCGGCTCGCTGCACCACGGCCGCGTGCGGTCGTTATCGCGGCCGTGGCGTTCGCGGCCGTGACGCTGCCGTGGTTTCTCGCGCTCGGTGCGCGCGTCGGGCCGAACGCGATCGGCGAGTTGATCGGGCACTACACGTTCGGGCGCTACACCGGCGTGATCGAGAACCAGAAGGGGCCGTTCTGGTATTACATCCCCGTCTTGATTCTGGGCTTCTTTCCGTGGGTCGCGTTCGTGCCGGTCGCGTTTGCCGCGGGCCTGCGCGAAGCGAGGCGCCCGGAGGGCGGCTTCGCACGGCTCGCGATCGTGTGGAGCGTCGTGCCGTTCGTGTTCTTCAGCTTCGCGAACACGAAGCTGCCGAACTACATCGCGCTGCTGCTGCCCGCGCTCGCGATCTTGGTCGCGCTGTGGTTCGAGCGCGTGCGCGCGGGCGAAGACCGGCGCGCCGCCGTGATCTCCGCCGCGACGATCCCGGTGTTCATCGGCTTGGTCGCGTTCGCGATCGGCGTGTTCACGCGCAGCAACCGCCTCGACGTGGACGTAGCCGCGGTGAACCAGCAGTTGGTGTTTCTGGGCGCGGCGATGCTTGTCGGATCGGTGCTGACCGTCGTCGCGATCGCGCGGCGCAGCACCGCGCAGTGGTCGCCGTACGTGCTCGCGCTGACCAGCGGTGCGCTGGTGCTGTTCATCGCGCTGATCGCCGAACCGGCGGTCGAGCCGCTCAAACCGATCCCGCCGATCGCGCGCACCATCGACGCGAACCGCAAGCCGAGCGACGTGATCGGCAACCACGGCGTGAGCGGCGGCAACGGCCTGATCTTCTACACGCAGCCGCCGGTCCGCGACATCAAGAACAACGCCGGCTTCATGACCACGATCTGCGGCAAGGACGATGCCTGGATCGTAACCCGCCCACCGGACGCGCAGCGCTTGGTCGACATGGCGCGCTCAAAGCATCGCACGGCGGAAATCGTGATGCAAACCCCAACCCCGCAACGCGCCCGAGCGGTGCTGCTCCACGTCGCCGGCCCAGCCTGCACCCAGAACTGAGGACCCAACCGCCGCACGTCGAATCCGATTACCGATGAGCGGTACCGAGGCCGACGAGGCAGTCCGCCGCCGCGAGCGCGGCATCGGGAAGATGATAAAGCTCCGCGACGACGACGGCTCGTTCGACATGGACGCCGCAAGGCGCAAGCTGTTTCGCAAGCGGAGGGTGCTATGAAGTTGCTTTCCATCGCCGCGTTCGCGACTGGGGCGGTCCTGATCGGCGGTGCCGTAGCCGCTCCGGTCTCCGCCCAAACCATGACAACGGCCCCGAGGACGGCGCCAACGACCGTGCCTGCGACCACCGCGACCACGGTGCCCGCGATGTCGCCGACAACGTCCGCGCCGGCCGCCGGCGGTGCGATTACGAATACGGCCCCGCCCATGGCGATGACGATGGCGCCGATGCCGATGGGTACGCTCGCCATCGATGCGCGTGGTCTGCGCGCACAGCGCACCGCGGCCGGGTTCACCCTCTCCGGACAGGCGTTGGTCAAGGACGCGTGCCAGTCCGCGCGGTTCGACTTTTTCCCGGGCAACATCTTTCCGCCGCAGTTCAACGTGAACCAGTTCCGCAATCCGAAGATGATGGGCGTGATGTGCATCGCGCGGCTTCGATGGGTCACTGCGCCTCCGCGCGCCGTCCGTGCCGCTAAGGCGCAGAAGACGGTCACGGTGCACACACAGAAGCGCCCGTCGATCGTCGTACCGATTCAGTAGCCGCGAAACGCGGAGAGGGCAACGCATGGATTTCACCCAGAACGTCGATCCATCAGAGTTCGTGGGACTCGCGCCGGTCGCGGAATCCGATCAGTTCGCGATCTACGCGGTCGGCGGCGACACGTACGTGCTGGTGCAGCGGCACAACGGGGTTCCGTGGTCTGCGCTGCGCCTCTCCGGGGACGGCGTCTTCCGGGTGGGCTCCCTGTTGATCGACGCAATGCGGCACCTGTACCGCGACGTCGCGTCGAACCTCTCTCCGATCGCGCTCGAAGCGAGCGCGAAGCGCCGCCAATAAGTCCGAGCACAAGCCGCTCACAATTCAGGAGGTCTGCATGCAAGCTGGTCTCAGCGCCGCGCTCGCGAGCGCGGCCGTTCTGATCTGCGCAACCGCTGCGCCCGCCCAAACCACGACGGCACCGACCTCGGCGCCAGTCGTCGGGCCAACGGCGGTACCAACCTCAGCGCCTGTCACGGGTGGCGCCACGTCGCCTTCGACCTACGTGCCGATGCCCGCGCCGACAGGCCCGGCCGGCATGCGGACGATGCCGTTGCCGGCAGGTGGATCGCTCGCGCTGGACGCGCGTTACCTCAGAGGGACACGCACGGCCGGCGGATACCGTTTGACCGGTCAGGCGCAAGTCAAAGACGCATGCACCGGAGCGCGGTTCTCGCAGTTCTTGGGCAACATTTTCCCGCCGCAGTTCAACCTCGTCCAATATCGTCGTCCCGGCACGCTGGGACTGCTGTGCGCCCAGCATCTCGTCTGGGTCGCGGCCCAAACGCTCAACGTGACGAGCGCGGCGCCGCCACGATACGTCACCGTGCGCACCGCGAAAGGCACCACACGCGTACCGATCCTTCCGGGCCCGGTGAACTGATCGCCAGGTCGGCCTTCGTCGTCAGGTATGCCGAAACGGCCGAGATGCGTCATCTGGAGAGGTGCATGACACGAACGCTATAACGGGTAGGTCGAACGCCCTTCGCGAAGTTCACCTTGATGGACACCTCCGAGGCAGCTCGTCGTGAGCGTGCGGAGCGCCGCCGGCGTATCGCCGTCGTCCGCAAGATCGGCCTTCACGACGACGACGGGTCATTCGATGACGACTTCTGGTCGAAGATCGACCCGTCCGAGCGCATGCGTCTGAACTGGGAGATGGTTGTCGAGCATCATGCCGCGCAAAGGCGAGACCCCGCTGAACTCCGACTTCGCCGATCTGTTGCACGAGTTCAACGCCGGCGGCGTTGAGTATCTCGTCGTCGGCGGGCAGGCGTTCGGATTCCATGCTCAGCCGCGATACACGAAGGACGTCGATCTTCTCGTCGGGCTCGACCCGGAAAATGCGCATCGGGTCTATCGCGCGCTCGCGGCGTTCGGCGCTCCGCTCGACCGGCTGACCGTCGCAGATCTGAGCGATCCGGACGTCGTGTTCCAGATTGGCGTCGAGCCGAATCGCATCGATATTCTGACTGCCATTGACGGGGTCTCGTTCGAACATGCTTGGAGATCGCGCGTCGAGGGACGATATGGCGGAGAGCGCATGTGGGTCATCGGCATGGACGACTTGATCGAAAACAAACGCGCCGCCGCTCGCGAGCGTGATCTTCTCGATGTACGCGAGCTCGAACGCCGCCGCGCTCGCGGGCGGTAAGCCGAAGGCTCAGCGAGCGAGGCGCCGCGGAAGTAATCCGCGTCGCCTCTTGCTGTAGTCTCTACGACCGCTAGGCTACGCTACGGTTTGTAGCCTGCGACTTCTGCTTCCGTTACCGCGTCTGCTTTGTTGCCCCAGGCGTTGCGGATGTAGGTCGCTACGTCCGCGATCTGTTTGTTCGTGAGCGTGCCCTTCCACGGCGGCATCACGTTGTTGTAGCTTTGGCCTTTCACTTCGACCTTGCCGTTGAGGCCGTTCAGGATCACGCCGATCAGCTTCTTCTTGTCGCCGGTGACCCATTCGCTACCCGCGAGCGGCGGGAAATTCCCGGCGACTCCCGTTCCGGTCGGCTGATGGCAGCTTTGGCAATTTGAAGCGTACACCGTCGCGCCGTCGCCCGCTTTCGCTGGTGTCGCGCCGCCCTGCGTGGTGCTGCCGCCGGTCGTGCCCGCCGTGCCGACCGGGCCGGTCGACAACGTGCCGGTGCTGGTCACGGCCGCCGCGGCCGGGGCGTTCGGTCCGATGATGTTGTGCGCGAGCTGCTGCTCGACCACGTTGCGCTGGCCGATGAGGCTCAGGCCGATCACGCCGAGCATCACGAGCGCCGTTCCGCCGAGCACCCACGGGCGCCGCGAGAGGCGCCGCGAGGGGTTCTTGTCGACGAACGGCAGCACGAGCAGCAGCACGATCAGCAGCGTCGGCCCGACGATCGTCGCGAACAGCGTCGCGAGCTGCACGAACTGCGCCGGGAAGTTCCCCACGACATCGAGCGCCGCGTACAGGGCGAGGAAATACCAGGCCGGATACGGGACGAACTGCGCGTCGTTCGGATCGGCTTTTGCGTCGAGCGGAGCCGGCGAGAACGCCGCGAGCGCAACCACGATGACGAACATCGCGAACGACAGCACGGTGTCCATGAACAGCTGGTCCGGCCAGAAGCGGCCGGGCTTGAGTTTCGGAGCCTCGTCGATCGGCGGACCGGCGGGACCGTTCCAGCGGAAGATCGCGAGGTGCATTCCGACGAGGCCGATCAGCAGTGCCGGCATCAGCCAGACGTGAATGCCGAAGAAGCGGTTGATGGTGAGCGTCCCGATGCCGCTGCCGTCCTGCAGGAAGTTGAGCATCGCGGCCCCGAGGACGGGCGCGTTGCCCGCGACGTTGATCGCGACGCGCGAAGCGAGCAGCGCGTTGAGATCCCACGGGAGCAGGTAGCCGGTGAGACCGAGGACCAGCGTGATGATGAACAGCAGCACGCCGACGATCCACTGCAGCTCGCGCGGTTTCTTGTACGCGCCCCACAGCAGCACTTGCAGCAGATGCATCGCCATGAACGCGATCATCGCCGAAGCGCCCCAGTAGTGCAGCGACAGCACGAAGTGGCCGGCGGGGACCTTCTCGATGAGATACTTTGTCGACTCGTATGCCGTCGCCGTGGACGGCGAATAGTAGAAGCACAGGAAGATGCCGGTGGCGATCTGCAGGATCATCGCGAACACCGTCGCGCTGCCGAACGCATACCAGTAGGAAGCGCCGCCGGGGACGTCCTCGGTGAGGAAGCCCTTCGTCGCCGTGACGACCCCGGTGCGCTGGTCGAGCCAAGTCAGCATGTCGTGTCCCTCAGCCGACCCGCTGAATGATCAGCTGCGGCGAGTTGAACTTGTACTCGATCCACGTGATCTGAACTTTGCCCTGGAACTCGCGCAGCGGCAGCGGGTCGAGCCCGCGCAGCGCAGGACCGGCCTCGTGCTTACCGAGCTCGCTGTAGATCGAGCCGTGGCACGGGCACAGGAACTTGTTCTGCGCCGTGTTCCAGGTGTATTTGCAGCCGAGGTGCGGACAGATCGGGCTGAACACGACGAAGCCCATGTTGACGACCGGATACGGAACTTTGTCCGCGCCTTTGAACAGCTCGGGGCGTTCCTGCTCCATCTGCTGCTCCGTCGCTTTGACGCCCCACACGAACTGCTCGGTGTCGGTCGCGCCGAGGTACCCGTTCGTCTCGTGCACGTGGAACGTCACCTTGACGGGCTGCTTGTCCGTCGCTTTCTTGAACGCAGCAGCTTCCTCGGGAGTCAGCGACGACCACTGATCGGGCGTCGCGTCCGCCGGCGGCAGCAGTGACGTCGCCAGCGGGATCACCAGGCCGAGCCCGATCACACCGCCCAGCGCGATGACGGCGTTTGCCATGAAGGTGCGCCGGGTCTGTTCCTCCGGCGTGCCCGGATCTTTGTACGCCTCTGCGTGAGCCAACGATCTCTCCTCAGACGTGGACGGCGATCTCCGTCATCCCGGCCGCCGCCAACCACAAGTGTAGGCAACGGTCCGGCAAAACTCGCGTACCTTCGTAGGAATCGGAAGCGGTCTCCTTCGGGGACGCGACCATGGCCTTGCTCGCGGCCGCCGTCGCGGCCGCTTCACCGATGGGTGTTCCCCATCGAAACGGGAAGACTGCGCTCGTGAACGACCAAGAGCTGCACCAGCAGATCGAACGCCTCGTCGCCGAGGAGCACTCGCTGCTCGAGAAGGGCGGCACCGTCTCGTCCTCCGAGCGGACGCGCCTCGGCGACATCAACGTCCAGCTTGACCGCCTGTGGGACCTGCTGCGGCAGCGGCGCGCGCGCGAAGAGTTCGGCCAAGACCCTAGCGTCGCGCACGAGCGCAGCGCGGAGACGGTCGAGAAGTACCTGCAGTAGCCGGCTTCGGCCGCTAGAAGCGGCGGGGTGGGCGCGGGGCTGTGCCGGCGCCCGGCGGCGGGCCGAAGCGGCGGGGCTTCTTCGGCGGGCGTTCCGCGGCGATCTCGAGCGTGATCTGCTTGTCCTGCAGCATCGTCTCGTTCAGCGCTTCGATCGCGGCGCGCGCGGCGTGCATGCTCGGCACGAACACGTAGGCGATACCTTTGCGCCGGCGCGTGCGGCGGTCGCGCGGGAGCGCGATGCGCTCGGGGTCGCCGCCGAAAGGCGCGAACAGCGTCGCGATCTCCGGGCTGGACACGCCCTTGGCGATCCCGCGGATGAGAAGCCGAACCTCGCCGTGCTGCCGTTGTTCCACCTTCGCGCCGTTCCCGAGCGGGCGTCCGGCGTCCTCGGCGGGCGCTCGCCGAAAGTTCAGCGCCGCGCGGTTCGCGCGAACTGCAGCGCCGTGAGCGCGGCCGAAACGGAGGCGACCTTGAGGTCCATCAGCCCGCGGTCGCGCAGCATCGCGCGGACCGCGGTTTCGCCGAGCGGCGCGCCGCGGCCCTTGGTGTAGACGACCCACAGGCGCACGTCCCGCTCGAGCAGCGCGTGGTGCTCGGCGGCGATGCGCGCGAGATCGTCCGCATCGTCGACGCGCGCGACGATGAGATCGGGATCGTGCGCTCCCGCCGCCGTTCCGGCGGCGACGGCGGCCGCGAGCGCATCGTCATCGATCTTGCCCTCGACGAGCACGCGCGTCCCGGCTGTGATGCCCAGCTTCGTCGCGAGCGACGGCGGCGGCTTGGCAAGCGCGGCAGCCCACCGCGGTGCGGCGCGTCCGAGCACGAGCGCGACGTCGTCGTCGCCGGTACGGAAGTGCAGCGTGTCGCCGACCGTACGCACGTCGTGCAGCGACGCCAGCGGAGCGCGCGCGAAATGCGCCGCGCACGATCAATTCCGTCGATTCGAGCAGCGCGGTCACCTCGCCGCTGCGCGCGCCCCACGATGCGGCGCAGCGCGCTTCGCGTCCCACGCTAACCGCCGCAGAACTCGCCGCGCTCGGCGCAACCGTCAAGCTCGCGACGCTCGCTGCACTTGTCCAGGCCGCCGGCAACGTCGTGCCGAGCTCGCTGCAAGTGCATCACTATGAGGAGCAGCTCACCGAAAGGCCCCGGTACTGCGCGGGCGCCGGGTGTGCCCACGCTTCGCGGTTGGGGTGCTCGTCGAATGGTGCGCGCAGCACGTCGAGCACTGCGTTGACGACAGAGTCGTCGCCGGCTTCGCACGCGGCGATCGCTTCCTGCGCGACCCAGTTGCGCAGCACGTATTTCGGGTTCACGACCCGCATCGCGGCGCGCCGCTCGTCGTCGCCGCGCGGGTCGTCCACGACGCGCCGTGCGTAGCGTTCGAGCCATGCGCGCGATGATTCGTCATCACCGAGCAGCGTCAGAGCCGTTGCATCATCGTGCGAGAGCGCGCGCCAGAAGTTGGTCCAGTCGATGCGGCGCGCTTCCAGCATGCGGAACAGCTCGAGCGCGAGGTCCGCGTCGTCGTCACGCGCATCGAGAACGCCGAGCTTCGCGCGCAGCAGCGCGAGGAACGTCGCTCGGTAGACGTGCTCGTAGCGCGCGAGCGCCGCTTCGATCTCGTCCTTGGAGATGAGCGACGACAGGGCTTCGGCCAGCGCGTAGCAGTTCCACAAACCGATCGTCGGCTGGCGGTCGAACGCGTAGCGGCCCGACTCGTCGCTGTGGTTGCAGATAAAGCCGGGTTCGTACTCCTCGACGAAACCGTACGGGCCGTAGTCGAGCGTGAGGCCGAGGATCGAGAAGTTGTCGGTGTTCATCACGCCGTGCGCGAACCCGACCGCCTGCCAGTGCGCCATCAGCGCCGCGGTGCGTTCGACGACCGCCGTGAAGAAGCGCGCGTAGCGGTCGGCCTCGTCACCGCATTCGGGGTAGAAACGGTCGATGACGTAATCCGCGAGCGTGCGCACGCGTTCGTGCTGCTTGCGGTAGTGAAAGATCTCGAAGGAGCCGAACCGCACGAACGTCGGCGCCATGCGAATCACCGTGGCGGCGCGCTCGACGCGCTCGCGCAGCACCGGCTCGTCGCCCGCGGCCATCGCGAGCGCGCGCGTCGTCGGCACACCGAGATGGTGCATGGCCTCGCTCGCGAGAAACTCTCGAACGGTCGAGCGCACGACCGCACGCCCGTCGGCGAAGCGCGAGAACGCCGTGAGCCCGCCGCCCTTAATTTGCAGCTCCCAGGTGTCAACCGGCTCGCGCCGTTTCCCGGGCGCTGCGTCGCGTTCGTCATCCGTGGAAGGTGCGGGCACCTCGCCTAGAAGGATCGCGCGGCCATCGCCCAGCTGACCCGCCCATACGCCGAACTGATGTCCGCCGTACATCCCCGCCACAGGCTCCATCCCATCGAGCAACGCGTTGCCCGCGACAAGCTCGGCAAACTCCAGCCGGCGTTCCTCGCCGGCGCGCAGATCGATCAGCGCGCCCGCCTCGGGGCTGAACGAAACGAGGCGCGCGCCTGGGATTCCGGTAGGCGTGCGGCGCTCCGAAAACGCGCCGCCCAGCGATGCGAACGAGTTGGCGAAGCGGAGCTCGTCGAGCGCCTTGCCGCGCGGCGGTGCGATAGCCATTCGTCTATCGGGAACCCAGGCCGACGCACCGGACGTTGCAGCGAGCCTTGTGGATTTCCCAGCAAAACGGAGAAGAGTGAACGGTATGCGCTCTTTTCTCGGCGGCGTGGTTGCTGCGCTCATCGTGGTCGTCCTGGTCATTTTCGGCGCGATCAAGACCGGCGCGCTGCCGGCTCGAGCCGATGGACCGCTGATGCCTGGCGAGCGATGGGCCGCCCATACTTCGCTCAATGCGGCCACGGCGCGCGAGGCGCCCAAGCCGCCGTACCCGTACGCGCAGACCGACGCCGACATCGCGCAAGGCGCGAAACTCTACGTGCAAAACTGCGCCGTCTGCCACGGCACGGCGAACAGCACGCCGAACGCGATCGCGCGCGGCTTGGGCGTGCGCGCGCCTCAGTTCGCCAAGCACGACGTGATGGACGATCCCGAAGGCGTCACGTACTGGAAGATCGAGCACGGCATCCGCTTCACCGGCATGCCCGCGTTCAATCCGGCGCTCGACGAGAAGTCGATCTGGCAGCTCACGTACTTTATGAAGCGCACTCCGGACCATCTCCCAGCCGAAGCAAAGTCGATCTGGGAAAACCCATCCAAAGTAGCGCCCCCAACCCCAATGCCGGCCCTCCCGGAAACCCCGGGCCAAGGCGGCTCGGGCCCGTAAGCGCTTACGGGAAGTTCGGCATCGTGCGTTTCATGAACTGGTCGAACAGCGGCACGGTGAATGCCACGTCACCATGAGAGGGGCTGTAAATCATGCCCTTCGAGATCAATTTATCGCGTATGGGCCCCGCGGTCGTGGTCTTTGCTCCATACTTCTTAGCCACGTCGCCGGAGCGATGAGGACCTGGACCGAGTTCCGCCATCGCTCGAAGATACAGTTTTTGACTCGGCGTCAAGCGATCGAATCGAACGCGGAAGAAACTTTCATCCAGCCGCGAGATCGCCCGCGCCGACGCTGATATGACGTCATCGCGCGATATCTTTGCGCCTGCGGCAAGGTTCCACGCGTGGTACGCCCACTCTTGGACGAAGTACGGGTAGCCTTCCGTGATCCGAACGATCTCATCGAGCGCATCGGGATCGAATTGAACCCCTTCGCGACGTGCCGGCTCTTGCACGGCGTGCCTCACATCGGCCGCTACGAGCGGTCCGATAGCGGGATAGTCGAAGAGCCGCTCAGCATATGATTTCGCTCTTCCGGCCAGGCCCAGAATCGGCGGTAGCCCTGCGCCGATGAGGAGTATCGGAAGATTCCGCTGCGACGCACGGTGAACCGCCATGATGAGCGCTCTGAACTCGGGTTCTTCGAGGTATTGCAGTTCGTCGATGATCAGAGCGACGGCCGTCCCGCGTGACTGAGCTGCCTCCCCGAGAGCGATGAACATTTGCGCGAGATCTGCGTCGAGATCGCCGCTGTCGGCCGTTCCTACTTCCGGATCGACGTCCAATCCGAGTTCGACCTCACCGGCGTTGACGCGAATCGCGCCGACGAAGCTGCGAAGGACACGAAGGCCCCGCTTTACCGCTTGGCTCAGCGGGCCGAGCCGGTCGAGTTCGTAAAGCACGCGGCGAATTTCAGGGACGAGCACGCCCGCCAGGCTCTTGTCCTCGTCGACCTCGATCATCGCGGTTCGAAACTGCGCGTTTCGGGCAAGTTCCTCGACCCTATTGAGCAGCACGGTCTTACCGACGCCGCGCAATCCAACGAGAATGAAGCTTTTGTGCGGACGGCCGACGCGTTTGCGCTCCAGAGCAATTCGAGCTTCATGTATGACCGTTTCGCGGCCCGTGAGCTCCGGAGGTGGCGTGCCGGCTCCCGGACCGTACGGGTTTTTGACCGGGTCCATTATAGGAAATGTATCGTTTTTATCCGTTTATGTCAAGAACTCGGTATAAGCCGATAAACTCGCTACATTCTGTAGCTGTGCAGGCCGCTGATCCAGATGTTCACGCCCAGGTAGCAGAAGATGATCGATACGAAGCCCAGGATGCTGATCCAGGCCGTGAACGTGCCGCGCAGGTTCGGGCGCGTGTGCAAGTGCATGTAGCCCGCGTAGACGATCCACGACAGCAGTGCCGCGGTTTCTTTCGGATCCCACTGCCAGTACGCGCCCCACGCTTCTTTCGCCCACATCGCGCCCGTGATGATCCCAAGCGATAGCAGCGGCAGCCCGACCGCGATGATGCGGTATTGCATCACGTCGAGCCGTGCGAGCGACGGCAATCCGACCAGCCATTGCGCGGTCGCGTCGCCGGCCGCCGCGGCGCTTGTCAGTGCAGGTGTGTCGGCGCGGATCATGCCCATGGCGGGTTCCAGCCCGTAGTTGCTGCTCATCGCGACGTTCATCTGCGCGCCGCCGGGTGCGGCTGCCGTGCCGCGGACCGTCGAGCCGCGGCGCGCGTAGCGGTTCTCCGCGGCGGCCTTCACCAGATAGATGATCGACACGCAGAACGCCACCATGAACGACGCGTACGCGGAGATAACGATCGGCACGTGGATCTTGATCCAGTACGACTGCAGCGCCGGGACGGCGGGCATGTAGCCTTCGTTCCACGTCGTGGCGTAGCCGAGCGCGATCGCGGCCAGCGCCAGCACCGGACCGCCGATGAACGCGAGATCGTACCGGAACGCGAAGATCAGGAAGATCGCGACGGCGCACGCGCTGAACAGCGAGAGCGAGCCGTACAGATTCGTCAGCGGCCACACGCCCGTCATCCACCAGCGCGCGCCGAGCTCCGCGAACTGCGCGATCACGCCGATGACCGCGAGCGGCAGCCCGATCGTGCGCAGCACCGGTTTGCGGAACAAAAAGTACGCGAGCAGCACGAGCGCGCCGGTGACGTACGCCGCGATGCCGACGACGAGCAGATTCTGGTCGAGCGACTGTCTGAACGGATCCATGGGCTCCCCTTTATACGCTTTCGAGCACCGGCGCGGGCCGTACTTCGGTCGTCCCCGCCGCAGGCTCGGTGCGCCGCAGCTCCTCGACGATGTCGCGGAAGCGGTCTTCGAACACCTCGTAGCCTTTGACCGTCGTCGCGGCGATCCCGACCTCGCTGGTGCTCGCGCCCGTCTCGCGCACGAGCACGAACAGCCGCGCCGGCAGGAAGTAGAACGAGATGCACAGTCCCGCGAGCAGCACGAACGCGCCGATGCCGACGACCGGAATCCCCGGGTCGTAGCGGTACTGGAACCCCGAGTACAGCACGTAGCGCGCCGCCTCGAGTTTGTAGCCGGCGCCGAGATCGATGGGCTGGCCCAATGCGATCATCGCGGCGCCGGCGGGACGGTCGCTGTCGAACGCCTGCACCACCACGCCCGGATCGTTGGGACGCGGATCGGCGGCCGGCTGCCCCGTCGCGCGGTCGATCGTCCCGACGAAGCGCTGGTACTGGATCGCGCGCCCGGTCGCGCCGACCGCGAACCCCTCGCCCTCTTTGAGCAAGTGATCCGGTCCGGCGACGGGCCGGCCGTCCTTGGTCAGCTTGAAGTCGATCGCGAAGCCGTACGTTGCCTGGTACACCAGCGTGCCGTCGACGTCGTACGGCGAGTTGACGCGAATGACGGCCTCGTGCGCCGTGCCGTCGCGGCCGGTCACCTTCGCGTTGGACACGTAGTCGATCGGCTGGTAGACGACGCCCGCTTTCGTGCGGATCGGGTCGATGCGGTAGGCGAAGCGCTCGAGGTCGATGCGCGCGCCGTTCTCCGGAATGGTCGCCGTCTCGCCGCTGAGCACCGCGAACTGTCCGCTGTAGCCCTTCGCCCAGTAGATCGTCGTGCCGATCGCGATGATCACGAACCCGACGTGCGCGACGAGCACGCCGCGGCGCGCCCAGTTGTTCTTGTCCGCGAACGTCCACTCGGTGCCGCCGAACTCGCGCTTGCGCACCTGCCAGCCGCGCGCGGCGAAGAACGCCGCGAGCCGCTCGCGCACGCTCGCCGCATCCCCGGCGACGCGCACGGTGGCGTGCAGCGGGATGGCGTCCACCTTCACCGGGTTGAGGCGCGGGATGCGGCGCGGGATGACCTTCGTGAACGTCGCTGCCGTCATCGAGCAGATGATCAGCCCAAGCACGCCGATGTACGCGGCGCTGTGGTAGATGTTGGCAAGGTCGAGCCGCGCGATGAGCCGCGCGACCGGCGGCGCGTACGCGCTCGCGTAGAACGCCGGGTCTTTGCCCTGCTCGATCACGACGCCGATCAGCGTGAGCAGCGCCCAGATCGCGAGCAGCGAGACGCCGAAGGGGATGTGCGCGAACAGCCGGACGAGGTCGTTCCAGCTTTCCCGCAGCGCCGACAGCGTGCGGGGTGCTAGGCCTCCGCCGCTTCGCGCTTCCACCGCTTCTCCATCAGCACGATCAGCCAGATCGACGACTCGAACAGCACGTACATCGGGGCCGCGATCAGCGTCATGGTGACGGGGCTGCCGTCGGGCGCGAGCACCGCCCCGGCCACGAGCATGCCGAAGCCGATGTACTTGCGGTACTTGCGCAGCAGCCTGCTGTTGATGAGGCCGATGCGCGCCAGCAGCAGCATGACGACCGGCGTCTGGAACACGATCGCGAACGCGAGCAGCATCAGCAGCACGAGGTTGAGCGTGTTCTCGATGCCGTAGGTCGCGACCGCGATCTTTTGCGTGAAGTAGTCGAGGCCGGCGATCGCGCGCGGGATCACGAGAAAGTGCGCGAACGCGATGC
>JAQBPK010000319.1 GCA_028287565.1 Vulcanimicrobiota bacterium | reverse complement strand
CGTACGCCGTCGCGCCGCCGTTCTGCATGTCGCCGAACGCGGGCTCACCGCCTTGCGGGTTGTCCGGGTTCTGCCGCTCGTCTTCGGTCGACGGATCGTATTTGTAGTTCGGGTTCACACCGCCGGTGAAGTTGTGGATCAGGTTGTGAATGTTCTCGAGCAACCCGAAATACTGGTCGTCGGTCGGCCCGCTGCCGAAATCGAAGAAGCTGTCGACCGCGAGGACCGTGTCGACGTCCTGCTGCGTCGGATACGCCTGGAAGATCAAATCGCGGTTTCCGCCGGGCCAGCGCCGCCAGTGAAATAGCGGGTTCACCCGCTCGAGCTCTGCGATGATCGTCGCATCGGCATCCGGATTCTTCCGGTACGTGATGCCGGCAGCCGCGAACAGCCGCGAGCCCGAGGAGAACGTCTGCGGCCCGCCACCGTTGCCGCCGGTGGTGAGCTTGGCAAGCCCCGCGAGATACTCCGGCGGGATCTTCCCCTGGAGGTTGCGCAGCACGCCGTCATCGACATAGCACCGGAACAGCTCGGGGATCACGCCGTTGTCCATCGCGGCGGGCCCGGCGACCGACTCGTCTTGCACCGAGATGAACACGTCCTCTTTCGACTGGTCGGTCCAGTCCCAATACGGCAGCGTCACCGACTTGTCGAAGTCTTGCAGCTTGAGCTCGAAGTTGTACAAATACACGCGGTGCCAGGTGAGGAACTCTTCCCAGCCGTGCTGGCACTGGTTCGCGTGAATGCGCGCCCAGTACCCGAAGCTGCGCTCGTCCTGGTACCACGGGTCGAGCTTCTTCATGCACCCGAACGCGCCGCGCAGACGGCGAATCTCCTCGCGCGAAAGCGCGTTGATGTTCTTGCGCTGCTTGATCGACCCGGTTTCGGCGAACAGCTCGTTAATAGGCCGGTCGTGCTCGGGATGCGCCTGCGCACCCAACGCCCGCGCGTGCTTCTCATGGTGCGCGCGCACGCTCTCCGCCGTGTCCGCATCGTGCTCGTGAGCGCCGTCGTCGATCCACTGCTCGATCAGCGTGATGTCGGCTGTGGCAACCCGCGTCCCGCCCCACGGAATGCGCGGAAACTGCGTCCCATCGAACGGAAACTGCCCGCGCAGCGCGCGCACAATCCCGGAAGCGGCACCACGTTTCCCCGGCTCGGGCCGATCCGGCTCGTCGAAATGACATTCCCCGGTGGGATCGATCGACGCAACAACCGCCGGAGGCAAGGGCGCGTCCTCGGCCTCAGCCGGGAACAAGCGCACGCCGTACAGCACGACTTCCTTGAGTTGCGACAGCGGCAGATTCCAGAAATCACGGTACCCGTCGTACGTCGCGCCGGACGTCCCGGCCGCGGCATCCATGATCCGCCGGAACTGCTGATAGCGAGACGGCACCGCCGCAGCTGCGTCATCCGGCGTCTGGTTCGACATCTGCGACCCCCTGCATAACCGTGCGGCACGCTCCGGCGCCTCTACACCACTCGCGCCGAGCTCACACCGAGCAGGCCCTTTGCCGCAAAGCTCGCTTCATCCTATCAGCAAAGCTGGCTAGTCATTGCTGGCGGTAACGCCCAACGACTGTCGTTTAGACCCGCCATGAGGCGGTTATCTCGGCCTCTACGGGGATCCATTGACAGCCGCACTGATCTCATGATACTGTCATTGCAACCCCCCATGACCGCTATAAACTTTCCTCAAACGGGTCACCAACGACAGTTACCACGCGCCATTCCATCCCGTCTCGCGGCTGTCGTCGAGTACCTAGAGTTATTTCAGCCAAAGACTCTGACACTGGACGAGCTCGGATCATATCTCAACGAGCTCGGCATGCCGGACGCTCCGGCACGGATCGCGCGCGATCTGCAACGGCTCGGCTGGCTGCTTCCATTGCGCACAAAAGGACGATGGGAGTTCGCTCCTGGCGCCCGCGCTGGAGCGGTGCCGTCCGGGGACCCCTTTGTCGAACTGAGGGCGACCTTGCAGCGGCGAGATCTGCCCGTCGCGCTCGCGTACGATTCCGCGGCCTGGCTTCAAGGTCTCAGCACACGGCAACCAAACAAGCACGTGCTGGCAACCTATCCGTCGCAGCGAAAGCTGCCGCCGGCACTTAGCGATTTTCGTGTAACCCGAATCTGGGGCGCGCTCGAACCCGACCAGAAAGATCACTTGCCCGTATGGCGCGTTCCGACGCTGCTCGCGATGATGGCCATCGAACCTCACTACTATCGAGATTGGCCGAACGTGATGGAGTGGCTCGAAGAGGCTTTCAGACGCTCTGATGCGGCCGACCTCGAACGCGAGCTTGATAAAGCGCCGAATACCGCCCGCATACGGCTCGCATATCTCGCCGATCGCGCGGACTTCAAAGACGTCGCAAACCAGCTGATGCAAAGCGCGCAGCCACACGGCGTAACGTATCTTGGACGAGACCGCACGCGAGCACGGTTCGTTCGCGAATACAACCTCGTCGATTCGTTGCTCGTGCCAAGCAAAAAAGCGTGATAACTGAAGGCCTGTTGCTTCGTCACTGCCAGGGGCAGCGTATGTTCCGAGACGGCGCACTAATCGACGTCGCTCAGGACCATGCGCTGCATCACCTTCACGTGACGGGACTCTTCGAGCTCGGCCTCGTCTTCAAGGGCGGCACCGCACTGCGCAAGTTCCGGCTCGGAACTGAAGGGCGTTTCTCAACGGACCTCGATTTCGCCGTCGATGAAGCAGGCATCGCCGAACTCATCTTCGAGCACTTGGACGGCGCATCGGTCGACGGCTTTGCGTTCCGCGTCGAGCAGACTGTTCCAGCGCGCCGCGCCCGCTTGCATATCGATTCGCCCTTCGGGTCGCCCACCATCCAAGCGCGCATCGACGTGACGCACGAGTTGCCGTGGCTCGCGGCCGAACGGCTGCGGCCCATTCCGCTGCCGATTCATCGCGCCTACGACGTCACGTTGCACGAGACGCCGGTGATCTCAACCGAGGAGCTCCTCGCCGAGAAGCTCGCACGCTATCGCCGCGACAATCTCGCACGCGACCTCTACGACCTCGCGTGGTTCAGCGACCGCCCGTTCGACGAAACTCTCGTTCGCAGGCTGACCGTTCTGAAGGTCTGGCGCGACATTAATAACACCGGGCTGGGTAGAGCGCCGTTCAACCCTGAGGAGGTTCTTCGTCCGCGAGCGCGTCGAGACTTTACCGAAGAAGCGATCGGCTTCCTCACAACGCCGGTGGAAATCGACAAGTGGATCGCACAGGTCCGGCGGCGGTACGCCTTCCTACGAGAGGTCGACGATCTCGAAAAGGAACTCCTCGCAGCGAATCCACGCGACGCGTACACAGTAGACACGCTCGTAGCCGCCTACCGCTCCCATTTGGAGAGTAGGCCCGGCGAGTCGCGTTCGTAATATGTAGAGCGCCCCGCCGGGCAACCGCACAATATCACGGGTCACGCCCGTGGTCAAGAAAAACCGACGGTTACACCCCGAGATACGCCTTCTTCACCAGCGGATCGTCGAGCAATTGCGCGGACGGCCCGCTCAAGGTGACGCGTCCGGTTTCGAGCACGTACGCGCGCGAGCTCACTTCGAGCGCGGTCTGCACGTCCTGCTCCACGATGAGGATTGACACGCCGGTCTGATGGATCTGCGCGAGCAGCTCGATGAGCTGGTCGACGAGCACCGGCGCGAGCCCGAGCGACATCTCGTCGATCAGCAGCATCTGTGGCCGCGCCATCAGCGCGCGCGCGATCGCGACCTGCTGCTGCTCGCCGCCCGACAACCGCCCGGCAAGGTAATCGTACCGCTCGCGCAGCCGCGGCAGCAGGTCCAGCATGCGCTTCAGGTCGGACTCGACCTCGCGGTCGTTGCGCAAGTACGCGCCCATGCGCAAGTTGTCTTCGACCGTCAACGACCCGAACAGCCGGCGCCCCTGCGGCACCTGCACGACGCCCGCGCTCACGATGCGGTCCGGTTCGACGCCGGTCAGCGATCGCTCGCCGTAGCGAACGCTGCCGCTCCACGTCGATACGACGCCGCTGACCGCGCCGAGCAGCGAAGATTTCCCGGCGCCGTTGGAACCGATGAGGGCGACGATCTCGCCCGGATCGATCCGCATCGATACGTTCCACAGCACCTGCGTGTCGGCGTAGCCGGCGCTGAGCGCGTCGATCACGAGCGGGCGGCTCGCTGCCGTTTGCGGCGTCGCCGCAGCGGGCGCCGTCACGCGTGCGCGTCCGGCGGCTGCACGCGGGCCGCGTCCGCGCGCTCCGCTTCGATGATCTTGAGCTGTTCCTGCCGCTTGACCCAGCGCGAACCGAGATACGCCTCGATCACCTGCGGCGACGCGAGCACGTCGGCGGGCGCGCCCTGCGCGATCTTCTTCCCTTCCGCCAGCACGACAATCGTCGTCGAGATCGACACGATCGCTTTCATCAAGTGCTCGACGACGATCAGCGTCACGCCGCGGCGGTTCACGTCGCGCAGCAGTTCGAGCGCTTCGTCGACCTCCGTCGCGTTGAGACCCGCCATCACCTCGTCGAGCAGCAGCACGTCGGGATCGAGCGCGAGCGCTTTTGCGACCTCGAGCCGCTTGCGGTCGGGGATCGTGAGGTCGCTCGCGGCGCGGTCCGCGACGCGCGCGAGCCCGACGATCTCCAGCAGCTCCTGCGCGCGCTCGAACGACGCGCGCGTCGAGCGCTTCGCGCCGTAGCGCCCGTACATCGCGCCGACCGCGACGTTCTCGCGCACGGTCAGGCTGGCGAACGGTTTGACGATCTGAAACGTGCGCGCAATCCCGAGTTGACACACCTCGTGCGTCGGCACGTCGGCGATGCGCCTGCTGGCAAACCGCACCGCACCGGTCGTCGGCCGGTACACGCCGCTGATCACGTTCATCAGCGTGGTCTTCCCGGAACCGTTGGGCCCGATGAGCCCGAGCACACTGCCGCGCTCGACGTCAAACGTCACGTCGCTCAGCGCCCACAGCCCGCCGAAACGCATTCCGACATTTTGGATGCGCAGCGCGACGCCGGACGCGGACGCGGTCTGCGCGGTCACGCCTTGTACGCCGTGAGGCTCTTGAGCCACGTCCGCGCGCCGCCTTTGAGCCCGAACAGCCACACGAGACCACGCGACAGCAGCAGCACGACCAGCACGATCATCGCCCCGAAGAACAGCGTGTGGATCTTGATGAAGTACTTCTGCAGCAGCTCGTTCGCACCGGCCAGAATCAGCGCGCCGATGAACGGCCCGGCGACGGTCCCCACGCCGCCGAGAATCCCCATCACGATCGGGAAGATGTTCGAGTCGGCGGAGAACGCGATCGACGGGTCCAGGAAGCCGTTCGCCGGCGCGAACACGGCGCCGGCCGAGCCGGCCATCATGCCGCTGATCGCCCACGCGATGACCTTGTAGCGCGTCGCGCTGATCCCGAGCACCGCGGCCGCTTCCTCGTTCTCCCGGATCGCGACGAACGCAAAGCCGAGCTTCGAGCGCGCGATGAAATACGTCCCCAGCATCGACCCGAGCGCGACCAACCACATCGCGTAGTAGTAGACGTAGAAATGCGGCTCGTCGACGTGATGCACCGCAAGCCCGCTCGACGCGCCGAGCACGTCGAGGTTTGCAACGATATCCGACAGCGCAAGCCCGATCCCCAGCGTCGCGATCGCGAAGTAGTGCCCCTTGAGCCGCAGCACGGGCAGCCCGACCACTACGGCGAACAGCGCGGTGACGACGCACGCGAGCGCGACGTCCGCAAAGAGGTTGTCGATGTTGTGCGCGGAGAGCACGGCCGAGCAGTACGCGCCGATCCCGAAGAACGCGACCTGCCCAAACGAGACGTACCCGGTATAGCCGCCGATGAGGTTCCACCCGTACGCCATGGCGGCATACATCAAGATGTTGCGAAACACGATCTCGATGTAACCGTTGTGCCCCAGCGGCACGAGCAGCAGCAACGCCATCAAAACGAGCGCCACCGCAAAAGCAACAGGACTCCCGGTGATCCCACCGAGCCCGATGCGCCGGAGCGCTCCGGTGGCCGCGGACGCGCTCAAGCGGTCGCCTTGCCCATGATGCCGGTGGGACGGACGATCAGCACGATGAGGAGCACCGCAAGCGCGATCGCGTCCTGCAAGCCCGAGCCGCTGATGTGCTGCGTGCCGATGTACAGGTCGATCTGTGTCGCGAACGCCTCGACGATGCCGTACACGAGGCCGCCGACGAGCGCGCCCTGCACCGAGCCCAGACCGCCGAGCACGCAGACGACGAAGGCTTTGATGAGAAACGGCTCGCCCATGTTCGGGTTGATCGCGTATGACATGGAGATGAGCGTCCCGGCGACGCCGGCCAGCCCGGCGCCCAGCCCGTAGACGATCGAATAGATGTGCGCAACGCGCACGCCGGAGAGCTGCGCCGCGCCGATGTCCATCGACGTGGCGCGAATCGCGCGCCCGGTCTTCGAGCGCGTGAGCCAGAGGTGCATGACGCCGGTGATGACGAGCGCGGCGAGCAGCGTGTAGAGCTTCACCCACGGGATCGTGACGCCGGCGAGCGTGAAGTTCGCCCCGGCGTACGCGGTCGTGACGCCGCGCTGATCGCCCGTCCAGACGATCAGCGCAATGTTCACAAACAGCAGCGAGAGGCCGAACGTCAGCAGAAACGTCGTCAGGATCGGCGCGCGCACGACCCAGTTGATGAGGTACCGCTGGAGCAGGTACCCCGCGGTGAACAGCACGACGAACGAGATGGGCAGCGAAAGGAACGGGTCGACGTGGAAGCTTGCGAAGAGCTGGTACGTCAAGTAGGCTCCGAGCATCACGAACGCCCCGTGCGCGAGGTTGATGATGTTCATGATGCCCCACACGAGGGAGAAGCCGAGGGCGACCACGGCCAGGATCCCGCCGGCGAGGATCCCGTTGGCGAGATCCTGGAGCACGAGGTGCATCAGTCGACCCCGCTTATGTTAGCGCTGGCCCCACGGCGGCGCGGGGTACTTCGGTTTTCCGTCCGCGGTAAACGCGGGCCACACCGTCGTTAAACGCCCGTTCTGAATCTGGTTGACGACCATCGGCTTGTACAGGTTGATGCCGCGGCTGTCGAACTTGATGATCCCGTAGAACGTCGTGACGTCGAGCTTGGCGAGCGCGTCGCGCACCTTTTCGGGATCGAGCGAGCCGGCCTTTTGGATCGCGTACTGGAACGCGAGGCACGCCGCCGTAGATTCCGCGTTGTGGTAGTCGGCACGATGGTGGTACGCGTTGTCGATCGCCTTCGCGTACTCCGGCGCCGTGTGGTAGAACCCCGGTGCGCCCTTGTACTTCACGGCGTCCGACCACTGCGCGCCGCCGAACACGTCGTTCGCATCCTTGCCGAGCGAGCTCGCGAAGTCCGGCGTGTCCGGCCCGACCGAGTACCCGTAGGCCCTCGCGATGACGTTCTGCTCCTTGAGACCCTTCTGAACCAGCAGCGCGTCTTGAAGATGTCCGGCGTTGAGGATCACGTCGGGATTCGTCTGCTTGAGCGCCGAGATGATCGACGAGACGTCCGTCGCGGTATCGGGATACTTGTTGTTGTAGACGACCTTCATGCCGTTCGCGGCGGCCCACGCGGCGGCGCCCTGCGCGACTTCCTGCGAGAACGCGTCGCTCGCCGCGGTGATCGCGACGGTCTGCGCGGGCGGCTTCTGCGCCTTGGTCATCTGCAGGATACCTTCGAGATACCGCTTCGCGGGCGAGAGAACGCCGAACGTGTACCTGAAGCCCTGGTTGAAGATCTTCTCCGCGGCGCCGTTGCCCTCGACCATCGGGATCTTCTTGCGCTCGGCGATCTGCGCGACCGTGAAGCTCGTCCCCGACCCGTACGGCCCGAGCAGAAAGTTCACGTGGTCCTGATCGATCAGGCGCTCCGCGAGCTGCGCCGACGTGTCGTTCTTGGACTCGTCGTCGTAGTACTTGATGTCGACTTTATAGGTCTTACCGCCGACCTTGATTCCGCCGTGCGCGTTGACGTAGTTCTTCCAGAGCTCGTAACCCTCTTGGGTCAAATGCCCCTCTTTGGTGAGGGATCCCGTCAGCGAGACGGGCGAGCCGAACAGGATCGTGTCGCCTGCGGCGGAGACGGGAACGGACGGAGCTGCGAGCGTCGCGCAGAGCGCGAGAATGCCGAGCGCCGCCGTAGGACGCAGTTTCATACGAGGTCCTCCGGGCGGAACAAAACTGCACGACCGATGCGCTCCGGCGGGAACGATTCCTGCCTGCGGCGCCCGTCTAGCGCGAACTTTGCGAAGAAATCGCTGCTTCAGCCGCGCGAAGGAAGCGCCGCGCGCAGCGAGGCCGCATACGCGCCCACCTTGGCGGCAGCCTCGTCGCCGCGCGAGCCGGCATACGAGTCGACCACCGCGCTGCCGACGACGACGCCGTCCGCGACCGCACCGATCGCCGCCACGTGCGCGGGCGTCGAGATACCGAACCCGACGGCAATCGGCAGTTGCGTCGTGGTACGCAAGCGTGCGATCTCCGCGGCGACCCAACCGACGTCGGGCTCGCGCCGCGCGCCGGTGACGCCGAGCCGCGACACGAGGTACACGAACCCGCTCGAAGCCGCCGCGATCCGTGCGGCGCGCGCATGCGGCGTCGTCGGCGCGATCAGCAGCGGAATGGCAAGCCCGGCGGCGCGCAGCGGCGGCGCGAACGCGTCGAGCTCTTCGAGCGGAACGTCGGGCACGATCGCACCGGCGGCGCCGGCATCGCGCGCATCACGGGCGAACCGCTCGGCCCCGTAATGATCGACGGGATTGACGTAAGTGAAAAACAGAATGGGCGCCGCACCGCGCGCCCGAGCCTGCGCCGCGATCTCGATGGAATCGGCAAACTTGATTCCCGCGCCAAGCGCGCGCTGCCCGGCGGCGGCGATCGTCGGCCCGTCGGCAAGCGGATCGCCATAGGGAATACCGAGCTCAATGAGATCGGCACCCGCCTGCGTGAGCGCATCGATAACGGCAAGGGTGGTCTCCCGATCGGGATCCCCGGCAACGACGTACGGAATGAGCGCGGCACGCCGCTCCGCGCGCGCACGCGCGAAGACGTCGCCGATCCCACCGCTCGCGATCACGTCGCCGGATCCGGCGTGAACATGTCGCCGGTTGCGCGGCTCGCAATCACTTCAGGACCTCGGTCCCTTCAAGCGCTGCGACGGTGCGCACGTCTTTGTCGCCGCGACCGCTGAGGTTCACCACGATGAGCCCGTCCGGACCGCGCTCGGCGGCGAGCCGCTGCGCGAACGCAATCGCGTGCGCGGACTCGAGCGCGGGAACGATCCCTTCGCGCCGCGCCGTGTGGTGGAACGCCGCGAGCGCGTCGTCGTCATCGATCGCGACGTAGCGCGCACGGCCGCTATCTTTGAGGAACGAGTGCTCGGGCCCGACACCCGGATAGTCGAGTCCCGCGCTGATGGAATGCGTGTCGCGCACTTGGCCTTCGCCATCCTGCAGCACGTAGCTGCGCGAACCGTGCAAGATGCCGACGCTACCGGCGTTGAGCGACGCGGCGGTATCGATCTCGCGCACCCCGTGCCCGGCCGCTTCAACACCCCAGAGATTCACCGCGCCGTCGTCAACGAACCCGCGAAAGATCCCCATCGCGTTCGAGCCGCCACCGACGCACGCAACGACGTCGCTGGGCAACCGCCCGTACCGCTCGAGAATCTGCGCGCGCGCCTCCACGCCGATCACCTTCTGAAACTCGCGCACGAGATACGGATACGGATGCGCCCCGACCACCGAGCCGATCACATAGAACGTGTCCTCGACCCGCGCGGCCCACTCGCGAAACGCCTCGTTCGTCGCATCCTTAAGCGTGCGCGTTCCGCTCTCAACGGGGTACACGGTAGCGCCCAGCAATTTCATCAAGTACACGTTGAGCGCTTGGCGCTCGACGTCGACCGCGCCCATGTACACGTCGACCTGCATGCCCATCTTCGCGCCGATCGTCGCCGTCGCGACGCCGTGCTGCCCGGCACCGGTCTCGGCGATCAATCGCGTCTTCCCCATGCGCCGCGCGAGCAGCGCTTGGCCGACGGTGTTGTTGATCTTGTGCGCACCGGTGTGGTTGGTGTCCTCGCGCTTGAAGATGATGGGCGCATGCGGCCCGTCGACGAGCCGCTCGGCATGATAGATCGGCGACGGCCGCCCGACGTAATCCCGCAGCAACCCCTCGTACTCCGACCAAAACGCGGGATCGGCGAACGCCTCGCGCGTCGCCTGCTCGAGCCGCGCGAGCGCCTCCATGAGCACTTCGGGAACGAAGACGCCGCCGAAGCGGCCGAAGTAACCCCGCGCATCGGGAGTCTGCTCTGTTTGAATGCTCATTCGCTTTCCGTCGTTCATGCTCGGATCGTCATTCGCCGCATCATCGCGCCGCGACGAGACCGTCCGCTTCGCGAACCGCCTCGATGAACGCGCGGACCTTGCGCGGATCCTTCACGCCATTCGTTTCGACGCCGCTGCTGACGTCCACGGCATAGGGACGCACCGCCTGCACGCACGCTCCGACGTTCTCAGGCGTCAGCCCGCCGCTCACGACGAACGCGCGCTGGGCACCCAGCGCAGTCAGCTTTTCCCACGCGAACGTGCGGCCGGTCCCGCCGCTGCCGCCGCCGGCCCGAGCCGTGTCGAACAACCACGTCGCATGCTCGAAGGGCCGCGCGAAGCGTAAAAATGCATCGGCCGCGACCGCATCGTCGTCGCGGACGTGATACGCCTTGAGGTACGGCCCGGGGGCGAAGGACTCGCACCAATCAGCATCCTCGTTGCCGTGGAACTGCGGGATCGCACCGGCTTTGAGCGCCTCGTCGACCAAAGACGCGGGCGGCTCGACGAACACCGCGACCAGCGACACCAGCGCGGGCACGAAGCGCGCGATGTCCCGAAAGTCTTCCATCGACACGCGGCGCGGCGACGACTCGGCCATGATCACGCCGACCGCATCGGCACCCGCGTTGATCGCGCTGCGCACGTCGCGCACCGACCGGCACCCGCAGATCTTCACCCGCGTGCGAACCGGCTCGTTCACCGCATACGGGATCATGTCGATCGAGCGCGGGTCGTGCACCTAGACCGGAACCGCCGGGCCCTTGAGCGCGCGAATCGCCTCGCCCTTGTCGCCGGCGCGCATGAGCGACTCGCCGACCAGCACGCCGCGCGCGCCGTGCGCGACGAGCCGGCGAACGTCGTCCTGCGACTTCACGCCGCTTTCACTGATCACGATGGTGCCGCCCGGCACGAGCGGCAACAGCTCCTCGGTGACGGCAAGGTCGGTCTCGAACGAGTGCAGGTTGCGGTTGTTGATCCCGAGCAGCTTGGCGTCCGCGGCGACCGCGCGCCACAGCTCCTCCTCGGTGTGCACTTCGACGAGCACGTCCATGTTGTAACGGCGCGCTTCGCCGATCATCTCGCGGATCTGCTCGTCGCTGAGCCCCGCGACGATGGCGAGAACGGCGTCGGCCCCGTACGCAGCGGACTGCACGACCTCATACCGCGAGCTGAGAAAATCCTTGCGCAAAATGGGCAGCGACGCCGCCACGCGCGCGACGTCGAGATACGCGAGATCGCCGAGGAAATGATCGGCCTCGGTCAGCACGCTGATCGCGTCGGCGCCGGCGGCCTCGTACTCGCGCGCGATCTCCGCCGGGTCGAGGTGCGGCACGATGAGCCCGACCGACGGCGACGCGCGCTTGATCTCCGCGATGATCGCGGGACCGCGCGCGGCCGCGAGCGCGGCACGGAATCGGCGGCGCTCCCCCATGCGGCTCTGCGCGCGCTCGCGCAGCGCGTCGAGCGGCTCGCGCTCCTCGTCCGCGGCACGGACTTCCGCTTTCGCCGCGTAGAGTTTCGCCAGCATATCAGTCATACCAACTCCCCAGCCTGTGCCGAGCTCGTCGAAGCGCGAAGAGCGTCGAGCGCCGCATGCGCCCGGCCGGTCTCCACGGCCGTGCGCGCCCGCGCCATGCCGTCGTGAACGTCGACCGCCTCACCCGCGACGACGAGCGCGAGCGCAGCGTTGAGCACTACCAAGTCGGCGCGCGGGCTGCGCTCGCCGCCGAGGATCGAAAGCAGCGCCTCCGCGTTCACGGCGGCATCCCCACCGAGAATCTCCGCCCGCGAAGCACGCACACCGTAATCCCAAGGATTCAGCGTCCAGTGCCGGACGCCGCCACGGTCGAACTGCACGACGTCGGTCGGCGCCTCACCGGAGATCTCGTCAAGCCCGTCCGCACCATGAATGACGGCCCCGGCCTCAGCGCCAAGCACGCGCAGCGCATCGGCAACGAGCGCGGCATGCTCGGGCCTCGCAACGCCGATCACCTGCCGGTGCGCACCGGCGGGATTCGTCAGCGGCCCGAGCACGTTGAACACGGTCCGCACGCCGAGCTCCCGCCGAATGGGGCCGACGGCGCGCATCGCGGGATGATGCCGCTGCGCGAACAGAAACGCGATGTTGTGCTCGCGCAGAATGCGAGCGGAAGACTCGGGCGAACGATCGATCTTCACCCCGAGCGCCTCGAGCACGTCGGCACTACCGCAAGCGCTCGAAGCAGCACGATTCCCGTGCTTGGCCACGGGCACACCACACCCGGCGACGATGAAGGCGGCAGCAGTAGAGATATTGATGGTGTGCGCATTATCGCCACCGGTCCCGACGACATCGAGCACAAGCGGCAACCCATGCTCGACGCGCACGCTGCGCTCACGCATCGCGCGCGCAGCCCCGACCACCTCATCGACGGTCTCACCCTTGGCGGCAAGCGCGGCAAGCAGCGCGGCAGCACGCACGGGCGAAAGCGTCTCGTCCATGATGGAACCAATGGTGCTCGCCATCTCGTCCGCGGTAAGATGCCGCCCAGCCAACACACCGCGCAATAAAGCGGGATACCCGTCCGCGCTCACGTACGCATTCCCCGAACGACGTTCTCCGCAAGCGCGTGGCCTTCGATCGTGAGCACCGACTCGGGATGAAACTGCACGCCGGAGATGGGCAGCTCGCGGTGCGCAAGACCCTGAATCACCCCGTCCTCGCTCGCCGCGTTCGCACGCAGCTCGGCGGGAAACCCATCATGGTCGACGACGAGCGAATGGTACCGCGTAGCGGTGAACGGCGACGGCACTCCCTGGAAAACGCCGCGCCCGTCGTGCGTGATCTCGGACGTCTTCCCGTGCATCTGCGCGGGCGCATGAACGACGCGCCCACCGAACGCCTCCCCAATGGCCTGCAATCCGAGACATACCCCGAACAGCGGCCGCCGCTCGCGCGCAGCCTCCCGCACGATCGCCATGGTCCGCCCCGCATCAGCCGGACGCCCAGGCCCGGGCCCCACGATCACGCCGTCATAGCGCGCGGTAACGCCGTCGGAAAGCCGCGGATCATCGTTACGAACGACGTCGACCTCGGCACCATCAACCCCACCGAAGAGATGCGCAAGATTCCACGTAAACGAGTCGTAGTTGTCGACAAGCAGCAGCCGCATCATGGTTCGATCCCCAGCACGGCGCGCACGATCCCCGTCTTGGCGAACACTTCCGCGTACTCGGTGCGCGGCACGCTGTCGGCGACGATCCCCGCGGAAGCCTGCCAGTACGCGCACCCGTTCGCAACCGCGACCGACCGCAGAATGATGCACGAGTCGAGATCGCCGTCGAAGTCGATGTGCGCCACGCTCCCGGCGTAAAACCCGCGCGCAACCGGTTCGAGCCGGTCGATGAGCTGCATCGCGCGAATCTTGGGCGTCCCCGTCACGGTGCCGGCCGGAAACGACGCCGCAAACAAATCCAGCGCGTCCTTGTCGTCCCGCAGCTCCCCGACGACGTTCGACACGATGTGCATCACGTGCGAGTACCGCTCGATCACCATGAGCTCATCGACACGCACGGTCCCGGTGCGGCACACCGCCCCGAGATCGTTGCGCGCAAGATCGACCAGCATCACGTGCTCGGCGCGCTCCTTCTGATCCGCGATCAGCTCCTCGGCGACGCGCTGGTCGACCGCGGGATCGGCATCGCGCGGCCGCGTCCCCGCAAGCGGGCGAATCCGCGCGGTGCGCCCGTCGAGCCGCACCAAGAACTCAGGCGAAGCACCGAACACCGCACGCCCGTCATGCTCGACGAAGAACATGTACGGCGACGGGTTCCGCGCCCGAATCTGCCGGTAGAAATCGAAGGCCGTCCCAGCCAGCGGACACGAGAACCGAATCCCGACCTGCAGCTGGTACGCGTCCCCGTCATAAATGAACCGCTTCGCCTGCGCGACGCGGTCGAGGAACGTCGCCTCGTCCATCGATGCGGTCACCGGCCCGTCGGCACGCACCGCGCCGGGTATCGACGGCCGCTGGTCGAGCAGCCGCGCAACGTACGCGTCGAGCCGCGCGTCAACCGCTTCCCGCTCGCGCGCGTCGCGAGCAAACCCGATCAGCGTGACACGGTGCGTAAAGTGGTCGAACACGAGCCACGTACCGGGGATGACGACGAGCGCGTCACCGAACCGCACGTCGGCCGGCGGCACGTCCCCATCATCCTGAGCTTGCCGCAGCACGGGCTCCAGCGCCCGGGCAGCGTCGTACGTGAACACGCACACCGCGCCGCCGGGAAACGGCAGATCGTCCCGGTCGAGCGCGTACCGCGCGATCGCCGCACGGATGCGCTCGAGCATCGCCGGGTCGCGGTCGATCGCGAACGTCTCGAGATAGTCGAGCCCCACGAACGAGAACCGACTGATCCGTTCCGTTCCTTCCACCGACTCCAGCAAACACGAACGCCCCGGCTGAGCCAGGGCGAGGTACGCGGAGATGGGCGTGATGCTGTCCGCAACGAACGATCGCGTAATGGAGGTCAGACTGAGCGGCTCGTCCGCCGTCGAGACTAGCATAAGGGGTAGCCCCTACTTTAGCGTTTATCTCCGTCTGTGGCTAGGAGGTGTGTGTTCGGGCTTCGCCCGAGCCACACTCGCGTTCGGCCTGCGGCCGATCCGCCCCGTAGCGACGACGCCACAGGCCGAGAGAAATGCTAAAGGGCTACTTGACGAGCTCCAGGATGGACAACTCGGCGGCATCGCCCGGACGGACGCGCGTCTTCGTGATGCGCGTGTAGCCGCCGGTCTTGTCCTTGAGCGCAGGCGCGATCTGATCGAACAGCTTCTTCGCGACGGCTTCCTCGGTGAGGTACGACGCCACCAGGCGCCGCGAGTGCTGGTCGCCCCGGCGTGCCTGGGTGATGAGGCGCTCCACGACCTTGGTGATCTCTTTGGCCTTGGTGGAGGTCGTCTCGATCTTCTCGTACTTGAAGAACGACGTCGCGAGGTTGCGGAGCAGCGCTTTGCGGTGTCCGTCCGTGCGCGAAAGACGCTTGTACGCGATTTGGTGCGGCATGATTCCTTATCCGGGGCTGCTGCTGGAGCTAGCTCTGGCGGAGCGAGAGTCCCCGCTCCTCCAGAACCTGTTTGATCTCGTCGAGCGACTTCTTGCCGAAGTTGCGCATCTTGATGATCTCGTCTTCGGTCATGTCGAGCAGCTCGGAGACCTTCGAGATCCCCGCGCGCTTGAGACAGTTGAACGAGCGAACCGAGAGATTGAGCGTCTCGACCGGCACGTCCCACTCGCTGGCGGGCGCGGTCGCGACCGGCTTCTCCTCGGTGGAGAAGCCGATGAACAAGCGCAGCTCCTCGGTGAGGATCTGGGCCGCTTCCGACAGCGCGTCGTCCGGCGTGATCGAACCGTTGGTCTCGATCTCGAGCGTGAGGCGGTCGAAATCGACCGACTGGCCGACGCGCGTGTCGTCGACGCTGAAGTTCACTTTGCGGATGGGCGAGAAGATCGAGTCCATCGGGATGAGCCCGATCATGTGCTCGATGTT
>JAQBPK010000272.1 GCA_028287565.1 Vulcanimicrobiota bacterium | reverse complement strand
TCGCTTCCGTCAGCGATGCGCCGCGCGCGAGACACCCTGCGATCGTCACCGCCAGCAGATCGCCCGTGCCGCGCAGCGTGCCCGTGACGCGCGGCGAGCGGAACTCGTGCGCACCGTGCTCGCCCGCCAGAACGTCGACCGCGTCGCCCGCGAGGTGACCGCCCTTCACCAACGCCGCGCGCGCGCCGAGCTCCGTAAGCGCTTGCGCGGCTTGGTGCATCGAGGCGACGTCGGCTACGGCGATTCCGAGCAGCGCGGACGCTTCGTCGAGGTTCGGCGTTACCAGCGTCGCGCGCGGAATCAGCGCGTCACGCAATGCCGCTGCGGTCGCATCGTCCGCGAGCGCGTCGCCGCCGGTCGAAGCGAGCACGGGGTCGACCACGACCGGGATGCCGGCAAACGCGTCAAGGCCTTCGGCGACGGCATGCACCGATTCGGCGGACACGAGCGCGCCGACGTGAAACGCCTGGACGCCCGCATCGCGCAGCGCGGCGAACTGCGCGCGGATCGTCGCGGCGTCAACCGCGCTGCGGGCGATGACGTTCGTCGCGCCCTGCGCGCTGACGCCCGCGACGACGCACACCGGGCGAATGCCGTCATCTGCGAGCGCCAGCGCGGCGAAGACCAGGCCGGCGAACGCGAGCGGGTGCGTGGTGCCCACGGTAGCGACCACGGTCACGCGCCGGCCGCCTCCCAGCGCTCGACCAGCGCGCGCGCGGCAGCTTCGACGTCATCGCAGATGAGCGCGCCGATGACGGCCGCCATCTCGGCGCCCGTTTCGCGCACGCGCGCGACCGTCTCCAGCGCGATGCCGCCGATCGCGGCGCAAGGCAGCGGCGTCGCCTCGGCCACGGCGCGGGTGCCGCTCAGGCCGATCGGCAGGCCCGCGTCGTGCTTGGACGGTGTGGCGAACACCGGACCGGCCGCGACGTAGTCGAACAGCGCCGGGTCCGCGGCGCGCGCTTCTTGCGGCGTCCCGCACGACAGGCCGATGATGCCCGTACCGAGCGCGCGGCGCAGCGCGGACAGCTCGAGCACCGCCGCATCTTCCTGGCCGAGGTGGACACCGTCCGCGAGCCGGGCGAGGCGGACGTCGTCGTTGACGAGCGCGATGCCGCCGGCCTCGCGCACCCGGCCGACGATCGCGATCAGCGTCGTGCCGTCGATCCCGCTCTTCGCGCGCACCTGAACGAGGCGGATGCCGCCGCGCAGCAGCGCTTCGGTGAACGCGATCGGCTCGACGCGGTCGGGGTCCACCAGCGCGTAAACGCCCCGCAAACGCGAACGAGGAGCGTCGCCGCTCCTCGTCGTCGTCATCCCGGAAAGCTCGCTACTGGAGCGGGTTCTGGGGGTTCACCACCGCGACGGTGATCGACCCGGAGTTGAGCGCGCTGCCGCCGATCGGCGTGGCCGTCACGGTGACACAATACGGGAAGTTGGTGGATAGCGTACCGGCACCCGGCGGAACGGGAGCGGGCGGCGCCGGAATGGGGTTGGGGTTCGGCACGATCGTCGGCGGGATGAACTCGATGTTCGCTTCGTTCGTCGGGTCGATCGCGATGTAGATGCCGAAGTCGGCCGTGTACGGGAACGCGGCGACGCCGGGCGGCCCGGCCGGCTGGAACATGATGGAGGCGCACGGCTTCAGCACGCCGAGCGTGTTGGCGACGTACTGTCCGCCGGTCGTCAGCGCGGCGCTCCACTTGAACCGGTTGTTGCTGAGAAAGCCGTTCTGCGTGCCTTTCACCGCGACCGCGCTGAGCGGGAGCCCGGCACCCGGCAGGACGCGGGCGACGTTCGACCCGCCCTGGACCGTCACGATGACCCGGTCGGGCGTGTTGCTGTTGTCGGTGCTCAGAACCGAGCCGCCACCACCGCAGGCGCCCAGCGACAGGACGCCCAGAACGGCGGCGAGGGACTTGACGATGCGACGCATGGATGCGACTCCCGTAAGAACGGAAAAAAGGACCAGCGGCCTATTGGACAGACTCCGCCGGGCGGTGCGACCGTTCCGTAGGCCGTGAGTCGGTTCCTCTCTGGACCGAATTCGGCTACTCCCGCGGCGCGATCGTAACCGCGACATCGAACGGCGCGTCGGCGCCGTCCCGCAACGCCGGCGCGAGCGAAAGGGACCAGGTGCGTTTCACGTCGCCCAGCCGCGGCGCCGTGAACGCGAGCGACCCGGTGTACTGCGAGCTCGGCGCGAGCCGCAGCCCCTTGTAGAGCTCGCGGTCCGTGACGGTCCAGTTCTTCGTCGCGAGGATGCGGTAGATGCCGCCGCGGTCGTCGCGCAGAACGCTCTTGCCGTACGGGAGCACCGTGACGAAGTTGTCGCCGGTGTTCGTGAACGTCACCACCACGTCGATGCGGTCGGGGTAGAAATCGACCTTCTTCACGGTCACCCGCAGGCCGGAGGCGTCAGCCGTCGACGCCGACGGAAACGCGCGGTACGGTTTGCCGGGATCCTTGACGTGCAGCACGCCGTGCTCGGGAAGCACCCCGATCGGCACGGTCGCATCGATCTCACGCTGCTTGTCGGTGGCGTGATCGACGAACGCGACCCGCTCGCGCACGAAATACACGCGCCCGCGATCGTCGCCGCGCGCACCGACCACCGACGCGCTTTTGATCGCGAACCCGTCGGCGTCGAACACGCTGCGATACGACGCGGCGCTGCCGTAATATTTGCGCTCGTCGTCGCTGAGCAGCGCGAACGCGGCGTCGTAGTTTCCCGCACGCAGCGCATCGACGTATTTCTTCACCACGACGGTCTGCGCGTTGTTCGGCACCGGTCCGTAGCGCGGCCGCTGCGGCGCCGGTGAAGCACCCAGCGTTCCAATGCACAGCAGCGCGCACGCGGCGCGCGCGATCGTTCTCACGAAATCTCTCCCAACAGCAAGTCCACGATGCGCAACAAATCCGCCGGATCGGCGTAGCGCAGCTCGATCGTTCCGCCACGCTCCTGCGGCACGAGCTTCACGCTCGTCGCGTATTTGTACCGCAATCGTTCGACGAACGCTTCGTCGTCGCCGCTCGCGCGCTGCGCGCTCGCACGCGCGCGCTTCGGCGCGGCTTCTTGGCCGAGCCGCTCGAGCGCGCGCACCGACAGTTCTTCGTCGACGGCGCGGCGCGCGATCGCATCGCGGCGCTCGAGCGGCAGCGCGAGCAGCGCGCGCGCGTGTCCCGCGCTGAGCTTGCCGTCGCGCACGTACTGTTTGATCGAATCCGGCAGCGAAAGCAATCGCAGTGTGTTCGCAACGGCAGGCCGGCTCTTACCGACGCGTTCCGCGACCTGCTCCTGCGTGAACTGATACGCTTCCATCAAATGCTGAAACCCCATCGCCTCTTCGAGCGGATCGAGGTTCTCGCGCTGCAAGTTCTCGACGATCGCAACTTCGAGCGATTCGCGGTCGTCGGACGGCCGCACGATCGCGGGGATCGTCTCCAGTCCCGCCATCTGCGCCGCGCGCAGCCGCCGCTCGCCGGCGATGAGCTCGTACCCGTCGGCGCGCTCGCGCACGATGACGGGAACGAGCACGCCGAACGCGGCGATCGAAGCGCGCAGCTCTTCGAGCGCCGCAGGCGCGAACGTCGTGCGCGGCTGGCGCGGGTTGGGCCGGATCTTCGCGAGAGCAATTTGCTGCAGATCGCGCTTGGGCGGCGCGCCCGTGACGTCGGCCGTGCTCTCGCCCTCGCCGAGCAGCGCGCCGAGCCCGCGCCCGAGGCCGCGCTTGCTCACGGTGCGAGCTCTCGCGCCAGCGAGAGGTATGCTTGAGCGCCCCGGCTCTTGACGTCGAAGAGAATTGCGGGCTTGCCGTACGACGGCGCTTCGGAAAGCCGAATGTTGCGCGGAATCTGCGTCTGGAACACGCGGTCCGGAAAATAGCGGTGCACTTCTTCCAAGACTTCGGTCGCCAGCTTGGTACGTCCATCGAACATCGTGATCAACACGCCGCGGATCGTGAGCTCGGGATTGAGGCCTTCCTTGATGCGCCGCACGATCGCGACGAGCTGGCTGAGCCCTTCGAGCGCGTAGTATTCGGCCTGCACCGGGATGATGATCTCCGTCGCCGCCGTGAGCGCGTTGATCGTCAGCAATCCGAGCGACGGCGGGCAGTCGATCAGCACGTCGTCGTAGTCGCGAAGAATCGAAGAAAGTGCGGTTTTCAAACGGTTTTCGCGCTGCAGCGCCGACACGAGCTCCACCTCGGCGCCCGCGAGATTCAGCGTCGCGGGAACGATGAACAGGTTCTCGACTTCGGTGGGGCGCGCGACGTCCTTCACCGCGGCGTTCTGCAGCAGCACGTTGTAGATGTCGCGCTCCACGGCACGCTTGTCGACACCCACTCCTGTCG
>JAQBPK010000229.1 GCA_028287565.1 Vulcanimicrobiota bacterium | reverse complement strand
AGGCTCCCCCGGCCGCCCCAGCGGCGGGCGCGAACGTTCGCAAGGTCACCGCGCCGGTCGTCGGCGTGTTCTACCGCGCGGCGGCACCGGGCGCCGATCCGTTCGTCGAGGTCGGCAGCCGCGTGAGCGCCGGCGACCCGCTGTGCATTCTCGAAGCGATGAAGCTGATGAACGAGATCAACACCGACTACGCGGGCGTCGTCTCGAACATCCTGGTGGAGAACGGCGAGCTCGTCTCGCTCGGTCAGGAGCTATTTTGGATCGAACCGTGATCGAAGGCCGCCGCGGCTTCGGTGAGCTGCTCGCCGACCGCAAAGGCCTGCTCAACGAACCGCGCTACGGTCCCCAAGTGATGGCGATCGTCGCCGCGCTGACCGACGCGTTCCGCAACGGCAACAAGGTGCTGTGGTTCGGCAACGGCGGCAGCGCCGCGGACGCGCAGCATCTCGCGGCGGAGTTCAGCGGGCGCTTCTTGCGCGAGCGCCGCGGCTATCCGTCGGAAGCGCTCACGGTGAATACCTCCGCGGTGACCGCGATCTCGAACGACTTCGGTTACGAGCAGCTGTTCGCGCGCATGGTGGAAGCGCTCGCGAAGCCCGGTGACGTGGTGGTCGGAATCACGACGAGCGGCACGTCGAAAAACGTCGTGCGCGGTTTGGAAGCGGCGCGCAAGATCGGCGCGACGACCGTTGCGTTCACCGGCAACGGCGGCGGCCCGGTCGGCGACGCCGCGGATCTCGTGCTCGTCGGACCTGACGGCTACAGCGCGATCGTGCAAGAAGTGCACATCACGATGGGCCACATCATCTGCGACCTCGTCGAGCAGGAGCTGCTGTTCGCATGATTCAGATGCCTCCGCCGCCTCCGCATGCGTGTTACCGCTCGATCCCGGCGTACTACGCGACGAATCCGCACGAACGCATCGACTTTCACACCAAGGTATACACTGACGGAGCATACGCGCTCGTCCACTGGTACGGACTGCATACGGGCGGCGAGACGCTCTTTCGCCGCCGCGGTACGCAGTGGTGCCGGCTCACGGGCGGCGGCGGCGCGATGGACGTGAACTGGCTCGTAAAATACGGCGTCCCGCGCGCCACCGCCGAGCGTCTCATCGCGAGACTCGAGCGCGGCGCGCGCCAGTGAGCCGCCCGGCGGTCTTTCTGGACCGCGACGGCACGATCATCGAGGAGAAGGGGTTTCTGAACGACCCGAACGGCGTCGAAATCTTGCCCACGGTCGTCGATGCGCTGCGGCTGCTGCGCGAGCGCGGCTTCGCGACGGTCGTCGTGTCGAACCAGTCCGGTGTCGCGCGCGGGTATTTCGACGACGACGCGGTGCGCGCCGTGAACGACGAGGTCGCGCGGCGGCTCGCGAACGACGGCGTCGCGATCGACGCGTGGTACTGGTGCTCGCATTACGACGAAGAGTGCGAATGCCGCAAGCCGGCGCCGGGGATGATCCGCCGCGCGGTCGAGGAGCACGGGCTCACGCTGCAGGGCGGCGCGATGGTCGGCGACCGCGGCAGCGACGTCGCGCTTGGGCACGCGGTCGGCATCCCGGGAATTCTGCTGCCGTCACCCGATCCGTACGACGGTCCGGAGCCGGATTTTCGCGCCGCGACGCTGTTGGATGCTGCTGAATGGGTCGTGCGGAGGCGCACCCTTCGACAAGCTCAGGGTGACACTCGCGCTCGGGATGACGTCGTTGCTCGGTCTGATGCTGTCGCTGACGGCGACATCGTAGCGCGCGGTGGTGGGCATGGCTGAGCTGATCGCGGCGCCGCGCGCGACGGAGCTGCTCGCGCGCATGAGCGGGCGGCGCGTCGTCGTGATCGGCGACGTCATGATCGACGAGTGGATCTGGGGCGACGTCACGCGCATCTCGCCGGAGGCGCCGGTGCCGGTGGTCGCGGTGCGGGATCATTCGTTCACGCTCGGTGGGGCGGGGAACGTCGCGAACAACTTGCGCGCGCTCGGTGCGCGCGTCGCGTTCGTCGGCGGGATCGGTAACGATTCCGAGGGCGCGCGGCTGCGCGCGATGTTCGACGATCTGGGCGTCGATGCGCGCGGGCTCCTGACGCTCGCGGACCGTCCCACCACGCGTAAGACACGAGTCGTCGCGCACAACCAGCAGGTCGTGCGCGCGGACTGGGAATCGACCGCGGCGCTGCGCGACGACGATCGCCGGCGCATCGTCGAGCAAGTGCAGGCGGCCGTGCGTGACGCGGATGCGGTCGTGCTCAGCGACTACGCGAAAGGTTTTTTGCACCGCGAGATCGTCGAAGCGGCGCTCGCCGCGCCGGTGGTCGTCGCCGACCCGAAGCCGGCCAACGTCGCGCTGTTCTCCGGCGTCACGTGCATCGCGCCGAACGCCGGCGAAGCGTCGCGCGCGAGCGGGATCGCGATCGTGGATGACGGCTCGCTCGAACAAGCCGGTCGCGCGTTGTTGCAATCGCTCGGATGCCGTTATGTGCTGATCACCAAGGGTGAGCACGGAATGTCGCTGTTCGGTGCGAACGGAGAGCGCTTCGACGTTCCAGCTGTCGCGCGCACCGTGTATGACGTCTCGGGCGCGGGCGACACGGTGGTCGCGGTGCTCACGCTGGCGCTCGCCGCGAAGATCCCCGCTGAGACCGCGACGCAGCTCGCGAACTTCGCTGCGGGCGCCGTGGTGGAGAAACTCGGCACCGCGACCGCGACGCCGCGCGAGATCGTCGAGCTCATGGAGCACGACCGCAACGCCGAGCGCGGAGCCCCGTCGTGACCGCCCAGCACGGACGCCGGGATGATACGGATTTCGGAGTTCCGTCGTGACGTCTGACCGCGGAAGACTGCGATGATGGCTGACGATTTCGCGGGGCTCGTGCTCGACGAAGATGCTGCCGTCGCGTGGCGCGAAGGTCAGCGCGCCGCGGGCCGCGCCGTCGTCTCGACGAACGGCGTTTTCGATTTGCTGCACGCCGGGCACGTCGCGTATCTCGCGTGGGCGCGGGCGCAAGGCGACGCGCTGATCGTGCTGCTCAACGAGGACGAGTCCGTGCGGCTGCTCGGCAAAGGCCCGGATCGTCCGCTCGTGCCGTTTTCGGACCGCGCGCGCGTGCTCGCCGCGC
>JAQBPK010000140.1 GCA_028287565.1 Vulcanimicrobiota bacterium | reverse complement strand
CCCGTCACCACGACGAACGTGTCGGCGACGATCGTTCGTCCGGCGAGGTCGAGGATCGAGATGTCCTCGGCCTTTTTGTCTTCGGCGGCTTCGCGCACGAGCGCGACCAGATCGAGTTCAGGCAGGGCGACGTTCCTCCAGCGGAGCGGTGATACCGTAACGGCGTGCGGCGGCTTGGGTGTGCGGCGAGATCTCGAGGCCGCGTTCGAGCAGATAGGCGATCGACGAGGCGAGCACCGCGCGCATCGCGCCGTCGAGGTCGCGCAGCGCGAGCGCGGCCAGCTCCGCGCGATCAGCGAAGTCGCGCCCGGGCTCTAGTCCATCCGCGAGGTAGACGACTGCGTCCAACGGGCTCATGACCGCATCGGCGAGCGTGTGTTTGCGAATCGCCGAAAGCACGCCCTCGTCTTCCACGCCGAACTCTTCGCGCGCGAGCTCCGCGCCCAGGCGCGCGTGCAGCACGACCGGCTGCGCGCGCTCGAACGCGTCGATCGGCATCCCGCGCTCGGCGCACTCGCGCAGCAGGCGCTCTGCCGGGTACAAGCGCGCGAGATCGTGCAGCATGCCGGCGATCCGCGCGCGAAACGGCTCGACGCCGTGCGCCCGCGCGAGCAGCTCCGCGAACCGTGCGACGCGCACCACGTGCGCATAGCGGTGCCGCTGGCTGAGATGCTCGCGGACCGCGCGCGCCGTGCGCGCGAACCGCACGCCGTTCAGTGGCGCACCTCGCGAAACACGCTCGCGCCGATCGCGCGCCCGCCGAGCTTCGCCGGCGCGTACGCGTCGTTCGCCAGCTTCAACACGAGCTGTTCGTCGAACGCGGGATCGTCGCTCGCGACGATGACCGCGACCTTGCGCACCACGCCGCCGCGATCGAGGTCGATCCGCAGCACCGTCACGCGCGCGCCGCTGCCGTCCGCAACCGCGGTGCGCCGCAGCACCGGCGCGGTGAACGGAAAGCGCGTTTGCGTCGGGGTGGGATCGGTGAGATATCCCAGGCGCAGCAGCGTCGCGCGGTCGCCGACCACGACGTGCGCGAGCGTGGATGTCTTCGGGTCGAACACGAGCACGATGTCCGAGTCGGGCGTGCGGCGGAACACGCGGAAGTTCGCGCCTTCGGTCTCCGCATCCGCGGCGAGCTCGTCGCGCGCGCCGAGCGACGTCGTCGTGCCGAACGTGAACGTGTGCGTCTTGCCGTCGACGTCCACCGCGTAGCGCGTGCCGGCCGGGAAGGCGAGGTCGATCGCGTGGATCGTCGCGTCGTCGTCGACGATCGCAGAGACGCTCGCCGTCGCATCGCCGAAGACCACGTGCTGGCCGTCGTCGCGCGTTGCGACGGACGCAGGCGCGCCGTACGCGCGCACCAGCGCGGCGAGCGGGCGGTGGAGCAGATCGGTGGTGGGCGGCGCGATCACCAAGCGTGTCCTGAATCTGTGGAAGGCCGGCGCGCGATCTCCGCGGCGAGCGCCGCACGCAGCGCGCGCAGGCGCGCGCCGTACAGCTCGCCCTTGAGATTGCCGGCCCACATCACCAGCGCGTTCTCGCCGTTGTCGCTGTAGTAGCCGCGCCGCGTCGACACGGTGGTGAAACCGTACTTGCGATAGAGCTTCTGCGCGACGTCGTTGGACTCGCGCACCTCCAGCGTGATCCACGACGCGCCCTGCGCGATCGCTTCGTCCAGAAGCTTCAGGAGCATCTCCTCGCCGAGCTTGAGCCCGCGGTAGTCGGGATGCACCGCGATCGTGGTGACGTGCGAGTCCTCGAGGATCACCCAGATGCCGCCGTACGCGACGACGTGACCGTCGAGCCGGCCGATGAAATAGTGCGCGAGCTTGTTGTCGCGGATCTCGTTGGAGAACGCGTTCGCCGGCCATGACGTGGTGAACGACACGCCCTCGATGCGCAGCACCGCGGGCAAATCGCCCTGCGTCATCGGCTCGATCGTCATCCCGCGCGGCGCGCCCGATCCCGCGGGGAAAAGCTCCGCCTTAATGTGACGGCCTCATCTTCGGCTGCGTCACCGCGGGCGCTTCGCCGTAGTCCGGGGCGAGGGCGTGCGGGGTTGGGCTCGGGGCCCGGGTGCGGGCGAGCTGGGCGATGGCGACTGCAGGGACGTCGGCCCGGGGCGGAAGCGCTCGCACGGTCCAGCCGCGTTCGGCGATCTCCGAGAGCACGTCCTCCGTGTTCCCGGCCGCATGCACGATGCCCGGCGTCCCGGCCAACAACCGATCGAGCACGGCGGCCGTCGGGCCGCAGGCCGTCTCGGTCCCCACCTCCGTCCGCAGGCGCGCGCAGATCACGCCGCGCCGGCCGCGCACCACGGTCAGAATGGGGAGCGGCGCGCCCTCCGGCTCGAGCGCGTCGTACGACGAGATGCCCACCAGCGGGACGCCGCTTCCGTACGCCAGCGACTTCGCGTAGGCGACCGCGATACGCACGCCGGTGAACGAGCCCGGCCCGAGCCCCACGGCGATGCGGTCGAGGTCCCGCAGCCGCAGTCCCGCCTCGCCGAGGAGGTCTTCGATCCGGCCGAGCCCGGCCTCCAGGGCGTCCTGCTGCCCGGTCGCCGCCACGTGAACGCGCGCGCCGTCGTCGAGCGCCGCCGAGAACTCGCCGAGCGCGGCATCCAGAGCGAGAATCTTCACGCCTCTGGGCGCCAAGCCGCTATGTCATCCTGAGCCTGTCGAAGGATGGTCGTCAGCAACGAGCGCTCCCGTCGGACGGACGAGCCACCCGGATCGTGCGCGGGCCGTCGCCGATCCCGTTGATCGCGACCTCGATCCGGTCCGCTGGGAGCCAGCCTTCGGCGCGTTCCGGCCACTCGATCAGCGCGATCCGGTCGGGGGCAAAGGCGTCGTCCAGCGCCAGGTCGGGCATCTCGGCACTCGGGTTCTCGATGCGGTACAGGTCGACGTGCTCGATCGGCGGCGCGCCGGCATCGGGGGCGTCATAGCGCTGGCGGAACACGAACGTCGGGCTGCTCACCGCTTGGTCGGAGCCGTGCAGCGCCGCGACCACGGCGCGAACGAACGTGGTCTTGCCCGCGCCGAGCGGCCCGAGCAGCGCGACGACGTCGCCGCGCCGCAGCGAGCGGGCGAAATCACGCGCATATTCGCGAAATGCGGCAAGGTCGTCGAGGACGATATCCGTTGTGCTCAGAATAGCGTAAGGTGCTTCTGCGCATGAGTGACGTCCTCGTCGGTATTGTCGCCGGGGCTGTCTGTTCCGCGATCGCCGCGGCCTTCGAGGCGTCGATCCTGAGCTTCCGCTTCTTCTCGCTCGAGCACGTCGGCGAAGGGCTCGGCAGCCGGTTGCTTCTCATCGCGCTCATCGGAGCGATCGCGGGCGGGATCGTCGCATTTCTCGTCGGCAAGCTCTTCAAGCAACGCGACCCCGCAGCCAGGTGACGGACCCGTCCGCCGCCGAGCACTTGGCGGAAATCGATGCGCGCTACGACGCGCACCTCTCCGCGCTGCGCCAGCACGCCGCGCTCGCAGCGGAAGCCGTCGCGACTGACGCGGCCGAGCTCGCCGAGCGCCTCGAACCCGATTCAACCGAAACGTAGAAAGATTCAGTGAACCCAAACGACTCTCGGATGTCCGCGATCGCCGTCGAAGACGAGATGCGGGAGAGCTACCTCTCCTATGCCATGTCGGTCATCGCTTCGCGGGCGCTCCCCGACGTGCGCGACGGCCTCAAGCCCGTGCAGCGGCGGATTTTGTACGCGATGCGCGAGATGGGGCTCGACCCGTCCAAGCAGCACCGCAAGTCCGCCGGCGTCATCGGCGAGGTGCTCAAGAGCTACCACCCGCACGGCGACAGCTCGGTGTACGACGCGCTCGTGCGCATGGCGCAGGACTTCACGCTGCGCTATCCGCTCGTGGACGGCCACGGCAACTTCGGCTCGCCCGCGCCCGACCCGCCCGCCGCGTACCGGTACACCGAATCGCGCCTCGCGCGGCCGGCGCTCGACATGCTCGCGGACATCGACAAAGAGACCGTCGATTTCATCCCCAACTTCGACAACCAGACCGAGGAGCCGGTCGTGCTGCCCGCGCGCCTGCCGCAGCTGCTCGTCAACGGCAGCTCGGGCATCGCGGTCGGCATGGCGACGAACATCCCGCCGCACAACGTCGGCGAGATCTGCGACGCGATCGCGTACCTGATCGAGAACCAGACCAACGGCGCGAACCTGACCGACGACGAGATCGACAACGCGCTGTGCGACATCGTGCAGGGCCCCGATTTCCCGACCGGCGGGATCCTGATGGGCAAAGAAGCGATCCGCCAGGCATACAAGACGGGTCGCGGTTCGGTGGCGCTGCGCGGAAAAGCGGAGATCGTCGAAGAGCGCGGCCGCTACAAGATCGTCATCAGCGAGATTCCGTACCAGGTGTCGACCACGCGCGTCGTCGAGGCGATCGTCGAAGCGTATCAGGAGAAGCGCATCGTCGGCATCCAGCGGCTCGACGACGAGTCCAACCGCAAGGGCATGCGCATCGTGGTCGAGCTCGCGCGCAACGCGACGCCGCAAGTCGTGCTGAACCAGCTGTATAAACAGACGCCGCTGCAGTCCAGCTTCGCGTTCAACATGCTCGCGCTCGTGCCGGTGCGGCGCGGCGACAAGATGGAGCACACCACCGGCGCGACGCAGCCGCTCGAGCCGCAGGTGCTCAACCTGCGCGGCATCCTCGGGCACTTCATCGACCACCGCCGCAACGTGGTGCTGCGGCGCTCGCAGTACGAGCTCAACAAAGCGCGCGAGCGGGCGCACCTGCTGCTCGGATTTCTCGTCGCGCTCGACAACATCGACCGCGTCATCACGATCATCCGCGAGAGCGACACCGTCGAGACGGCGCGCGGCCGGCTCATCGCCGAACCGTTCGTGCTCTCCGACGCGTTCCGGCGCATGGCGGGCCCGGACGTGACCGACGACTTCACGCTCGACACGACGCAGGCCGCCGCGATCGTCGACATGCGCCTGCGCACGCTCGTCGGCCTGGAGCGGCAGAAGATCGAGAACGAGTACGGCGAGCTGCGCGCGACCGTCATCGACCTCGAGGACCTCATCAGCAAACCGGCGCGCATCCTTTCCGTGGTGCGCGAAGAGACGGCCGACGTCAAGAAGCGGCTGGGCGATCCGCGCCGCACGCCGGTCGAAGCGCTCGAGGGCGAGCTCTCGATCGAGGACATCATCGCCGACACCGAGGTCGTCGTCACCGCGACGGTCGGCGGCTACATCAAGCGCGTGTCCGTCGACACGTTCCGCGCGCAAAACCGCGGCGGGCGCGGCGTCATCGGCATCTCGAACCTCAAGAAGGAAGACGTCGTCCGCAACTTCTTCGTCGCGACGACGCACCAGTACGTCCTGTTCTTCACGAACAAGGGCCGTGCGTTCCGTCTGCGCGCGTACGAGATTCCGGACTCGACGCGCCAAGCGCGCGGCACCGCGCTGGTCAACCTGCTGCAGCTGCCGCCGGGCGAGGTGGTCACGGCACTGTTCCCGGTGCGCGCATTCGACACCGAGGAGTACTTGGTGATGATCACGCGCCGCGGCGTGATCAAGAAGACGAAGCTCGGCGACTTCGAGAACGTGCGCCGCAACGGATTGATCGCGATCGGGCTCGACGAAGGCGACGAGCTGCTGGGCGTCGATCTGAGCAGCGGCGACCGCGACGTCCTGCTCGCCACGCACGACGGCATGGCGGTGCATTTCAGCGAGCGCGACGTGCGGCCGATGGGCCGTCCGGCGCGCGGCGTCAAGGCGATCACGCTCGCCAAGGGCGACGAGGTCGTGGCGATGGACATCGTCGAGGATGACCGCAGCGAAGTGCTCATCGTGACCTCGCAAGCGTACGGAAAACGCACGCCGATCGAGGACTACCGCCACACGTCGCGCGGCGGCAAGGGCGTCAAGGCGTTCGCCAAGGAGAAAGAGATCGGCTACGTGATCGACCAAATTCTGGTGGACCCGGCGGACGAGCTCTTGATGATCACGAGCGGCAATCAGGTCATCCGCATACCGGTGAGCCAGATCCGCCGCGCGGGCCGCTCCACCAAGGGCGTCCGCTTACAGCGCCTGGCCGAAGGCGATGAGGTCATCGCAATCGCCAACCTGGGCCAGCAATCGAAACGCGTCGCGGACATCACGGGCGAGGAACCGGTGAAGACGTAAGTCGCCGCAGCGCAGCGAAGCGAGAAGGCCGGAGATCGTTCTCCGGCTTTTTCATGCCGCCGGCGTTATTTCGCGCTTCCCGGCGCTGCTTCGACGTAGTCGCCCACTTGGGGCGTACCTTTGCCGACGACTGCGGCGGCGATGTATCGCCCGCGCGCCTCGTAGACGACGAGCTCGATCGGGGTGTGCGGTTTGGCGTTGGGGTCGGCGATGTCGCGCAGCAGTTGGTTCACGCTGAATGCGCCGCCGCTCTCCAGGAGCACAACGCCGTTTTCGATGCGCACGATGCGTGCGACCGCCGTGAGGACGAGCGGTTCGCGCGCCAGCGTTCGTCGGACCGCGTGTTCCCACGTGCGCTCGGCACGCGATTCGTCGCCGGCGCGGTCGGCTTCCGAGAGCGGATCGCTCTCGACGCGCAGCGTTTTCGTCGGTGCGACGATGCCGGTGAGGCAGTTGCGCACGGTGAAGCGTGCGATGCCGTACGCGCGGTCGGTGTCTTGCGCGAGGCCCGGCAGGCGCGTCGCGCGGTCGAACGTCGCGAACACCGCGTAGAGCGCGTGCGCGCTGCGGCAGTGCGCGTCGTCCGGCAGCGCGGTACCGTCCTCCGCCGTGACCGGATGCGCGCCGACGTACTCCGTCACGAGCTTGCGCCACAGCACGGCGGGCATGGTGCGCTGCGCGGTCTCGCCGACGTCCGCGACGACGAGCACGCTCGCCGGTACCGCGGTACGTGGCGCGGCGCCCGCAGGACCGGCCGGGAGCGCGGCTAGCGCGGTGGCTGCGAAGACGAGGGCGGCGGCGGTCGCCTGGAGCGGGCGCACGGCGGGCCCTTCGACGGGCTCCAGGCCGAAACCGTCGGTCACGCCGGAGGGTCCGAATGGTCGGAGGTATGAACCCAAAGTTATGAGCGCACTCCCCGACGTCACGCAGAGCACCTTCCCGGCCCAGGTGCTCGGGTCCGACAAGCCCGTCCTGGTCGATTTTTGGGCCCCTTGGTGCGGCCCGTGCCGGATGCTCTCCCCCGTCGTGGAGAAGATCGCGAGCCAGCTCGGCGACCGGGTGACGTTCGTCAAGCTGAACACCGACGAGAACCCGTCGATCGCCGGCGAGTACGGCATCTCGGGCATTCCGTGCCTGATCCTGTACAAGGGCGGCAAGGCCGTCGACCGGATCGTGGGCTTCGTGCCGGAAAACACGATCAAGCAGATGCTCGACAAGCATCTGGCCGCAGCCTAGCTCGCTGCCGGAGCAGAACGCGGCCACGAAGCTGCGCGGCCTCCCGGCCGTCCATCGAGTCCTCGACGAACCGCGCGTTGCGCGGTTCGTTGCGCTTTTGGGCGCGCCGACCGTAAAGCGGCACGTCGCGGCGGCGCTCAACGCCGCGCGCGGCGCTGAGACCACGCCCGCCGCGGACGCCGTCGTCTCGGACCTGCTCGCGCGGCTCGCCGCGGAGTCGCGCCGCGGCCTGACCGGCGTCCTGAACGGCACCGGGATTCTGCTGCACACGAACCTCGGGCGCGCGCCGCTTGCGCGCGAGGCGCTCGACGCGATCGCCGATGCCGCGGGCAGTGCGTCGAATCTCGAGTACGACCTCGAGTCGGGGACGCGCGGCTCGCGCTACGACCGGCTTGGCGCGCTGCTGCGCGCGGCCACCGGCGCCGAAGACGCGCTCGTCGTGAACAACTGCGCCGCCGCGGTGCTGCTGGTGCTCGACACGTTCGCGCGCGCCGCGGACGGCTCTCCGCGCGAAGTGGTCGTCGCGCGCAACCAGCTCATCGAGATCGGCGGCGGTTTCCGGCTGCCGGACGTGCTCGCGCGCAGCGGCGCGACGCTGGTCGAGGTCGGCGCGACGAACAAGGTGCGCATCGGCGATTACGCGCAAGCGCTCTCACCGCGCACGGCGCTGCTGCTGCGCGTCCACCCGTCGAACTATCGCATCGAAGGCTTCACCGCGGACGTCGGCGGTGCGGAGCTGGTCGCGCTCGGGCGCCGCGCCGGCGTCCCGGTCGTCGAAGATCTCGGCAGCGGCGCGTTGACCGACCTGCGCGCGTACGGTCTGCCGCACGAGCGCACGGTGCAGGAAGCCGTCGCCGAAGGCATCGACTTGATCGCGTTCTCCGGCGACAAGCTCCTCGGCGGGCCGCAAGCGGGGATCGTCGTGGGACGCGCCGCCGCGATCCAGCGCATGCGCGCGAACCCGCTGCTGCGCGCGCTGCGCATCGGCGGCCCGACGATCGCGGCGCTCGGAGCGACGCTGCGCCTTCATCTCGATTCCGCGGCGCGCGAGCGTATCCCGTTCTACCGGATGCTCGCGACGCCGCTCGACGCGTTGCGCGCGCGCGCCGAGACGATCCGCGCACAGCTCGATGCGCTCGACCTGCGCGCCGAGCGAGTCCAAGGCTATGCGGGCGGCGGAACGCTTCCGCTTGCCGCGCTCGAATCGGTTGCGCTGGCCTGGCGTCCGGCGCACGGCGACGCGAACGCCGCAGCGGCGCGCCTGCGGGCGGGGAATCCGCCGGTCGTCGCGCGCGCGGAGGGTGACCGCGTGCTGATCGACCTGCGGACCATCCCGCCCGAGCGCGACGGGGACGTCCTCGCGGTGCTCCGAAACGCCGCCGCATGATCTCCTGGCACCCGTCCCGGCCGGCCCGATCAGCCGCATGAGCTAGGCGAACGTGCACGTCGTCGGGACGGCGGGACACGTCGACCACGGGAAATCCTCGCTCGTTCGCGCGCTGACCGGCACCGACCCGGACCGCTGGATCGAAGAGCGCCTGCGCGGGATGACGCTCGATCTCGGCTTTGCGCACCTGCGGTATGACGACGGCGTCGAGGCTGGGATCGTCGACGTCCCTGGGCACGAGCGTTTTCTGCACAACATGCTCGCCGGCGCGGCCGGTATGGAGCTGCTGCTGCTCGTCGTCGCGGCGAACGAGGGCGTGCGGCCGCAGACGGTGGAGCACCTCGCGATCCTCGACTTTCTCAACGTCCGCCGCGCGATCGTCGTCTTGACGAAGCGCGATCTGGTGGACGACGTTGTGCTCGCGCAAACCGAAGCGTCGGTGCGCGACGCGACGCGCGGTACGATCGCGCAGGACGCGCCGGCGATTGCGGTGTCGACGCTCACCGGTGAGGGCATCGGCACGCTGCGCGCGGCGATCCACGACGCGCTCGTCGCGCTGCCGCCGCGGCCGGCCGACGCGCCCGCGTTTCTGCCGGTCGACCGCGTGTTCGCGCTGGCCGGCCGCGGCACGATCGTCACCGGAACGCTGATGCAAGGGACGCTGCACACGGGCGACACGCTGCGGCTCGATCCGCCGGGACGCGACGTGCGCGTGCGCTCGCTGCAGGTGTTCGGCGCGGCGCGCGACACGGTTTCCGGTGGCTCGCGCGTCGCGGTGAACGTCCCCGGGATCGAGGTGTCGGAGCTGCACCGCGGCGCGGTGCTCGCCGACCACGGATTTCTTCCGAACGCGTCGCTGCGCGTGCGCTTTCGCGCGCTCGGCAACTCCGCGGACGCCGGCGAAGCCGCGCACGCGGCGCTGCGCCGCCGCACGCCGGTGCGCGCATATCTCGGGGCCGGCGAGGTGCTCGGCACGCTGGTTTTCGAAGGCGCGCCGCCCACCGATGGCGAGGCGGTCGGGGCGACGCTGCACCTGCGACGCGAGACGACGACGTATCCCGGCGAAGCGTTCGTCGTGCGCGCGCTCTCGCCCAAGACGCTGCTGGGCGGCGGCACCGTCGACGCAGGTGCCGCGCTCGTGGAGAACAGCGACGACGGCCACGCGCCGGACGTCGACGCGATCGCGCACGTGCTCGCGGAGACCGAGCTCACGGCGCGTACGCCGGCGGAGCTCGGCGCCCGCGCGAACGTGCGCGAGGAGCGCGCGGCGGAGATTCTGAGCGAGCTCGCGGCGCACGGCGCCGCGCGGCGACTGCAGAAACCCGTCGCGTACCTCGACGGTCCCGCCGCCGACGCGCTCTCCGCGCGCGTGCACGAGACGCTCGCGCGGCGCGAGACGGAGTCGCCGTGGACGCTCGGAACGACGTCCCTCGCGCTCGCGCGCGAGCTCGCCGCCGACGAGCAGTTTCTGGTGCGCTTTCTCGCTAGCGACGTCGACGAAGGGCGCATCGCCGCGCGCGCGGGCTACTACGCGACGCTCGGCCATCGCGCCAAGCTGTCGGAAGAGCAGCGCGCCTTCTTCGAGCACGCCGTACCGGTCGACGCCGCGCAGCCGCTCGTGCCTTCGCCGCTCGACGACGTCGTCACGGAGCTACGGCGCACGAAGATCGCCGGTCTCGCGCAAGCGTTCGACACGCTCGTCGCGACCGGTGCGCTCGTGAAGGTGGGCGGCGACGTATACCGCGGCACGCAGATCGCCGAAATTCGCAAGCGCCTCGAGGCGGCGATCGTGCGCGACGGCCCGATCACGATGGCGCGCTTCCGCGACGCGGTCGGCACGACGCGTAAGTACGCCGTGCCGCTGATGGAATGGTTCGACGCGACCGGCGTGACGGTGCGCGACGGCGACGTGCGCGCCTTGCGCCAGCGCGCGACCGCGCCGTGACGCGCGACGCGAATCCCGGCCTGCCGGACGGGGCCGCTGCGACGATTCTCGATGCCGATCTGCGCGCGTTCGTGGAGACGCTGCCGCAGATCGTGTGGCGCACGACGCCGGACGGGCTGAACGACTATTTCAACGGCGTGTGGACGCGGTACACCGGGCTGCGCCCGGACGAGTCGAGCGGCGAACGATGGCTCGATGCGATCCATCCCGAGGACGCGCCGCGCGCGGCCGCTGCGTGGGACGCTGCCGTTCGCGAGGAAGCGCCGTACGACGTCGAGTTCCGCATCCGTGCGCGCGACGGCACGTACCGCTGGTTCCTCGCGCGCGCAACACCGCTGCGCGACGCGAGCGGCCGGATCGTGAACTGGTACGGAACGTACACCGATATCGACGCGCAGAAGCGGATCGAAGTGCAGTTCCGCGCCATCGCCGAGGCGATCCCGCAGATGGTGTGGACGGCGCTTCCCGACGGCTCGCTCGACTACGTCAACGCGCAAATCGACGAGTACGTCGGAAGCGAGCGCGGCGATCTCACCGGCTGGTCGTGGGAAGCGGTCGTGCACCCCGACGACGTCGCGGCGCTGCTGGACGCGTGGCAGCGCTCGATCGCGAGCGGCGATCCGTATCAGATGGAGTCGCGCCTCTTGCGCGCCGACGACGCGTACCGCTGGTTCATGATGCGCGCCAGCGCTGTGCGCGATGCGAACGGCGCGGTGACGCATTGGTTCGGCACGTGCACCGACATCGACGATCTGCGCGGCGCGGCGGCGCGCGACGCGTTCCTCGCGCGCGCGGACGAGCTGTTCGCCGTCGAGCTCGAAGCCGAGGCCATCATGCGTGCCGTCGCGCGCGCCGCGGTCGCATCGTTCGCCGACTACGTGCTGTTCGATCTCGTCGGCGACGACGGCGTTCTGCGGCGCGCCGCGGTCGAGCACCGCGATCCGCGGCGCCGAGGGCCGTTCCAGCGTTCCGTCGGCCAAGTGCCGCCGCTGGATCATCCCGTCCACCCGATTGCCGCGGCCTGGCGCAGCGGCGAGAGCGTGCTCGTGCCGCGCATCGACGAGACGTGGTGGCGGCGCGCGGCGGCCGACGACGCGCACTACGCGCGCATGCGCGACGAGGGGCTGTCGTCGCTGATCACGGTCGTCATCGCGTCGCGCGGGCGGTGCTACGGCGTGCTGACGTTCTGCCGCACGGGCGTTTCGCACACGTACGGCGACAGCGATCTTTCGACGGCCGAGGACCTGGCGCGCCGCATCGGTGCCGCGCTCGAGAACGCGCGGCTCTATCAAGAAGCGCGCGCGGCGGTCGACGCGCAACGCCGCATCGCCGAGCGCGAGGCATTCTACGCGCGGCTGGGCGAGGCGCTCTCGGAGACGCTCGACCTGCGCGAGACGCTCGACGCCGCGACGGGGCTCATGGTTCCGGCGTTCGCCGACTGGGCCGTGGTGAACCTCATCGACGAGGAGAACGCGCTGTTTCTCGCGGCGTCGCACCATCGCGATCCCGAGCTCGACGTGCGCACGCGCGAGCTGCTCGAGATGCGGTATCTCGCCGGCGAAGCGTCAGGCGGCTCCCCCGCCGTCGTGCGCACGCGCCGGCCGCTGATCTACGAGAGCGTTCCCAGCGAAGGGCTCGGCGCGGTGACGGGCCCGTATCGCGAGGCGATTCGCGCGCTCGGCGTCGTGTCCGCGGCGATCGTTCCGATCGCGTTCGGCGGCTCGGTGCGCGGCACGATCGCGATCATGTACGATCGCACGTCGGGACGGCACTATGATGCGGGCGATCTGCCGTTCTTCGTCGAGATCGCGCGGCGGCTGTCGCCGGCGATCGGCAACGCGGAAGCGTACGAGCGCGAGAAGCGCGTCGCGCGCACGTTCCAGGCCGCCGCGCTCACCACCGAGCTGCCGCGCCTGGCCGGCACGTCGTTCGACGCGCTCTACGAAGCGGGCCGCAGCGAGGCGCTGATCGGCGGCGACTGGTACGACGCGTTCCGCGTCGCGGACGGGCGCGTCGTGGTGTCGGTCGGCGACGTGGCGGGGAGCGGCCTCGACGCGGCCGCGACGATGGCGGCGATTCGCCAGAGCCTGCGCGGCGCGGCCGCGATCAATCCCGACCCGTCGGTGATGCTCGACGCCGCCGACCGCGTGCTGCGCTCGCAAACGCCCGACCGCTTCGTCACGGCGTGGGTCGGCGTGTTCGATCCGGTGTGGGGCACGCTCGCGTGCGCCGGCGCCGGCCATCCGCCGCCGCTTTGCCGCACGGTCGACGGCTACATCGTGCAGCTCCCTGCGGGCGGTTTGCCGCTCGGTCTGCGCGAGCGCGGCGCGGACGTCACGCGGCACGTCGACCTCGAAGCCGGTGAGACGCTGCTGCTCTACACCGACGGCTTGACCGAGGCCGGGCGCGATCTGATCGCGGGCGAGAAGGCCCTGGTGCTCGCGCTGCGCGACGCCGACGTCGAAGCGGCGCCCGCGCAGGCGATCCACGAAGCGGTGCTGCGCGGCGGCGGCGCGAGCGACGACGTTGCGCTGCTCGTCGTGGCGTTCCGGCATTCGCTGCTCGACATCGGCGGCGACGGCGGCGCGCTGCGCTGGACGTACGACGCGGCCGACGCCCACGCTGCGACGAGCGCGCGCAGCGCGATGGCAGCCGCGCTCGAACGGCGCGGCGTGTCCGAAGTTGATCGCACGGTCGCGGAGCTCGTCTATGCGGAGCTGGTCGGCAACACGAAGCGCTACGCGCCCGGCGACATCGACGTCGCGCTCGACCTGAGCGGCGAGTACGCGGTGCTGCACGTCGTCGACGCCGGCACGGGTTTCCAGCACAACGCGCGCCTGCCGGCCGATGCGCTCGCCGAAAGCGGCCGCGGCTTGTTCATCGTGTCGACGATCGCCGAGGAGTTCGCCGTGACGCGCTGCCCGACGGGCGGCGCGCACGCGCGCGCGGTGCTGAAAGGCCGCCTGAATTAGGCCGCAGCGCTCTGCGGCTAGAGCGTGAGAACCTTGGCCTGGTAGTGATAGTCCACGAAGCTTCGCACCGCGTCGAGCTGCGAGGGCCAGTATTTCTGCACGAGATAGACCGCCTCGTCGATTCCGGATGTCACGCCGCCGCACGTGACGAGGTCGTGGTCGTCGACCACCCGTGCGTTCGGCTCTGGATCGGTCGCGTCGGGCCCGATGATCGTAACGTTCTCGCCCAAGCACGCGGCGAACGCGCGAAGCTCGTCGAGCACGCCGGGATGCGACGTGATCGTACGGCCTTCCACGACGTGCGCGCCGACGATGCCGAACGCGCCGGTGCACACCGACGTGACGAGCTTCCCGGACGCCTGCTGGTTGGTGATCTTCTCCGTGAAGAACGGTTTCGTGGCGAGCAGGACGATGCCGCCGGGCTCGTTCGGATTCGACCGGTCGGTGAGCGTGCCGCCCGCGACGATGAGAAGGTCCGGCAGCTCGCGGCCGTCCCACGGTTCGCTCGCAAAGCGCAGGCCGTTCGCGGCGCGCACCATGCCGCCGGGGTCTTCGGTCGTGCCGGGGATCGACACGATGCGCAGATCGAGCTTCACGCCGTACATGACGAGCGTGCCCAAGATCTCGAGCGGGCCGGTGACGTCGAGCTGGTCGCAGTCGTCGTACGCGAGGATGAACACTTTGCCGGGGGCGCCGTTCGCATCGGTCATGGCGCGCTAATGCCGCTCGTGCGGCTCGTCTCCTGCCGCCGCGCGGCTACACGACCGCCGGCGCGAACTGCGTGTCCTGCTCGCGGCGCAGGCGCCACAGGAACGACGCGTCGTCGAACGTGACGTCTGCCGTGCCGATGGAATGATCCGCCGGGACGTCGTGTTTCAGACGGAGCCCGTGCGCGAGCCCCATCGGCACGAGATCCAGCTCGCGCGCGCGGCGTGCCGAGACGCTCGTGCCGTACACGGCGTAGCCGCCCTCGCCGTCGATCGCGTCGCCCGCGCGCATCGGCGCGCGCGTCGCGCACACGACCTCCGCGCGGTGGCCCGCGTATGGCGCGCCCGTGGGCTCGCCGCGCAGCGCCACGGACGCTATCGAGACGCCGATCTCCAGGCCGATCAGATGGTACGGCCGCCACAGCGCGGCGTATTTCCCGGACGGATCGGTCGCGATGCCGTACTCGCCGAAGCAGCGCGTCGCATACGCGCTGCGCGACGTGAACGTGACGTACACACCCCAGCGCAAGTGGTTCTCGACGAACTGCTCGTCGGGCGTGATGCACGAGACGACGTCCGCCACGCCGGCGTGCGGCAGCACGCCGCCGTCCTCACGCGGGCGCATTAGCAGCGGCAGATCGTACACCGACGCGGGCGCGAATGACAACCCGTCGTCGGAGACGGCGAGCCCCGTCGCATTGGCGACGGCGACCATCTCGATCGCCGACTTCGTGCCGTCCAGGAACGAGTTGAACATCTTGGGGTTGAAGCCGCCCGTCGCGATCTGCTCTTGCGTGAAGCCGTAGTAACCGAAGGCCGTGTCGGGCGTCGAGCGGCGGTAGTGCGGCGCGAACTTCGTGCCCTTGCCCGCGGCGACGACGTCGAAGCCGCACGCGCGCGCCCAGTCGACGAGCTCGCAGATGATCGCGGGCTGATCGCCGTACGCCATCGAGTAGACGACGCCGTTGCGCTCCGCCATCCGGTGCAGATACGGTCCCACGACGACGTCCGCTTCCACCGTCACCATCACGACGTGAACGCCGCGCTCGATCGCGCGGTATGCATGCAGCGCGCCGGCTTCTTCGTGTCCGGTCGCTTCGATCAGCACGTCGATCTCGCAGTCGGTCGCGAGCTCGCCGCTTTCCACCAGCGCGACGCGGCCCGCGCGCGCGGCGTCGTTCGCCGTGCCGACGCTCGTCGCGGACACGAAGTCGTCCGCGTCCCAGCCGGCGCTCACCGCCGCGCCGCGCGCGCGCTCCGCATCGAGATCGGCGAGCACGCACAGCCGCACGCCGCGCATGAGCAGCAATTGCGCGAGGATCATCGTGCCGAACTTCCCGGCGCCGACCAGCCCGACGCGCACCGGACGGCCCTGCGCCTCGCGCTGCGCGAGCCCGCGCGCCAGGTTCACGCCCGCCCGCCGTTCGAGCGCAGGTGCGCGAGGATCGCGTCGCGGCTTTCCGAGAGGTGCGTCGTCAGGCGCGCGACTGCGGCATCGCCTTCGCCGTGCGCGACCGCATCCGCGATCGCTTCGTGGTCGTGCCACACCGCGGCCGGATAGTTCGCGACTTGAAAGTACGCGTGCATCACGCGCATGATCTGCGACCACTGCCCGCCCAGCGCCGCGACGAGGTGCGGGTTGTCGGACGCGGCGGCTAGCTCGGCGTGGAAGTCGCGGTCGAGGCCAAAGATCGTCGGCATCGCGCGCGCGGCGATCGCACGGCGCGCTTGCGCGGCCAGCGTCTTCGTCGACTCGCGCAAGTCGGCGTAGCGCTCCGCGGCCCGCCGGATCGCGAGCGTCTCGAGCGCCAGGCGGAGGTCGTAGAGGTCGACGACGTCTTTGGGCGCCAGCGGCCGGACGATGGCTCCGCGGTTGGGGCTGATGACGACCAAGCCCTCGCCCTCCAGCCGGCGCAGCGCCTCGCGCAGCGGGATGCGGCTGACCCCGAAGGCCTCGGCGAGGTCTTCCTGCACCAGACGGGTACCCGGGGCATACCTGCCCGTCAGAATGGACTCCCGGAGCGCATCGACGAGGGTCTCCGAGCGCGGCTCGAGCCGGGGTGCGGCAGCGGTCATGAAAAATTGTATACAACTTGCAGGAGGCCGGGACCTCCGGCGCGATTGAATTGTATACAATCCATCCCCGGAGGAACAGCCAGCCGTGCAGACGACCGAGAGAACCATCGCGGACCAGCAGCGGGAGTGGGAGCAGCTCACGCTCCTGCCGTTCACCGAGCGGCGCCCCGAGGCGCGCGAGGCGTTCCGCACGCAAGGCGGCGCGACGCTGGAGCGGGTCTACACGCCCGAGCACGTCGCGGACGTCGACTACCTGCGCGACATCGGTTTCCCAGGCCAGTTCCCGTACACGCGCGGGCCGTACCCCACGATGTATCGCGCCCAGCCGTGGACGATGCGCCAGATCGCCGGCTTCGGCACCGCGGACGACACCAACCAGCGCTTCCGCTATCTCATCGCGCAGGGCCAGACCGGCATCTCGACCGACTTCGACATGCCCACGCTGATGGGCTACGACTCGGACGACGAGCGCAGCGAGGGCGAGGTCGGGCGCGAGGGCGTCGCGATCGACAGCGTCGACGACATGCTCGACCTCTACGCGGGGATCGACCTCGAGAAGATCAGCGTGTCGATGACGATCAACCCGTCGGCCTGGATCCTGCTCGCGATGTACCTCGTCACCGCCGAAGAGCGCGGCTTCGACCGCAAGAAGCTGTCCGGGACGATCCAGAACGACATCATCAAAGAGTACGTCGCGCAAAAAGAGTGGGTGTACCCGCCGCGGCCGGCGATGCGGCTCGTGCGCGACTCGATCACGTACTCCGCGGAGCACCTGCCGCGCTACAACCCGGTCAACGTGAGCGGCTACCACTCGCGCGAGGCGGGCAGCACGGCGATTCAGGAAGTCGCGTTCACGCTCGCGGCCGGGATCGCGTACGTCGAAGAGGTGGTGAAGGCCGGCATCGACGTCGACGACTTCGCGCCGCGGCTGTCGTTCTTCTTCGTCTCGCAGATCGACTTCTTGGAAGAGGTCGCGAAGTTCCGCGCCGCTCGCCGCGTGTGGGCGCGCGTGATGAAGGAGCGCTTCGGCGCGAAGAAGCCCGAGTCGATGCGCCTGCGCTTCCACTGCCAGACCGCCGGCGTGTCGTGCACCGCGCGCGAGCCGCTGAACAACATCGCGCGCACCGCGATCGAAGCGCTCGCCGCGGTGTGCGGCGGCGCGCAGTCGCTGCACACCAACGGCTACGACGAAGCGCTGTCGATCCCGAGCGAGCCCGCGATGAAGATCGCGCTGCGCACGCAGCAGATCATCGCCGAGGAAGTGGGTATCATCGGGACGATCGACCCGCTGGCCGGCTCGTACGCGCTCGAGCGCCTCACGTCCGACATCGAGAAGGGCTGCTTCGACTACTTCGCCGAGATCGACAAGCGCGGCGGCACGATCAAGTGCATCGAGGACAACTTCCTGCAGATGGAATTGGCCGATGCGGCATACGACCTGCACCGCCGCAAAGAGGCGGGCGAGCGCCACATCGTGACCGTCACGAAGTACCGTGACGAGAGCGCGAACCCGCACGTCGAGCTGCACCACGTGGACGAAGCAGCGTCGCAGCGCCAGCTCGACCGGCTCGCGAAGACCAAAGCGAACCGCGACAGTGCTGCCGTGCAGAAAGCGCTCGACGAGGTCGTGCGCGTCGCGAAGACGGACGAGAACATCATGCCGGCCACCATCGCGGCGGTGAGAGCGCGCGCGACGGGCGGCGAGATCATCAAGGCGCTGCGCCCGGTGTTCGGGACGTACGTGGAGACGCCGGTCTTTTGATCGCGCACCGCGTGCACCGCGACTTGGCGCGAGCCATCTCCGCGGTCGAGAACGGGGTCACCGACTACCGCGGCGCGCTCGCGCGCTTCACGGCGCTCGGTAGCGCCTCGAACGGCACGACCGCACGCAAGCGCGCCGACGTCATCGGCATCACGGGGCCGCCTGGTGCGGGGAAGTCGACGCTCGTCGACCGGCTCATCGAAGGCGTGCGCGCTGCCGGCGAGACCGTTGCGGTGATCGCCGTCGACCCGTCGTCGCCGTTCACGCACGGTGCGGTGCTCGGCGACCGCGTGCGCATGCAGCGCCATGCCGGCGATCCCGGCGTGTTCATCCGCAGCATGGCGTCGCGCTCGGCGGGCGGCGGGCTCGCGCCCGCGACGCGTGATGCGGTGCGGCTCGCGGATGAGGCGGGGTTCGACGTCGTGATCGTGGAGACGGTCGGCGTCGGACAAGTCGAGTTGGAGATCGTCGCGGTCGCGGACGTGATCGTCGTCGTGACGGTCCCGGCGCTCGGCGACGGCGTGCAGGCGATCAAAGCCGGCCTTACCGAGATCGCGGACATCTTCGTCGTGAACATGGCCGACCGGCCCGGCGCGAACGCGAGCGCGACCGACCTGAAGCACATGGTGCGCGAAGGCAAGCGCGACATCCCGGTGCTGCAGACGATCGCGCAAGACGGCACCGGCGTACCCGAGCTGCTCGCGGCGCTGAACAAGAAGCGCGACGGCGACGACTCGAACGCCGTGCGCGCGGTGCGCTTCGAAATTGTGCGCCGCGCGCGAGACGAAGCGGTGCGCGGCGCGCTCGCGGCGCTCGACACTCCCGACGCGGCGGCCGTCCTCGACCGCTTACGCGACCACGAACTCACCCGCAACGACGCGATCGACGCGTTACAACATATCTTTGGAGGAACGGCTCATGCCCATTAAGGTGCTTGTCGCCAAGCCCGGTCTCGACGGCCACGACCGCGGCGCGAAGATCGTCGCGCGCGCGCTGCGCGACGCCGGCATGGAGGTCGTCTACACCGGCCTGCACCAGACGCCGGAGATGATCGTCAACGCGGCGATTCAGGAAGACGTCGACGTGGTCGGCGTGAGCATCCTCTCGGGCGCGCACATGACGATCTTCCCGAAGATCATGACGATGCTCGCCGAGCGCGAGGTCGACGACATCGCGGTCGTCGGCGGCGGCGTGATCCAAGAAGCCGACATCCCCAAGCTCAAGGAGATCGGCGTGCGCGAGATCTTCAACGCAGAAGCATCGACGCAAGACCTGATCGACGGCATCGAACGCATCGTCGCCCAAACCGGCCGCGACCGCTCGCGCCGCGAAGCCGCCGGCACTGCGGGCGCAGGGCAGGCCGCGAGCCGATGATCGCATCGCCGGCCGGTTCGGCAGGCTTACCCCAAAGCGCTGCGGCCGGCGCACCGCAAATAGCGGCGTGGCCGCCGGTCTACGATCCAGCGTACCGCCCACGCGACGACGAACCGTACTGGGACCGCGCGCGCGAGACGATGTCGGAAGACGAGCGCGCGCACGTGATCCTCGCGAAGATCCAAGCGCTCATGGCATGGGCATACGAGCGCGCGCCGTTCTACCGCACGCGCTGGGACGCCGCGGGATTGCAGCCCGGCGACGTGAAGAGCCTGGACGACTTCTCGCGCGTGCCGACGATCAGCAAAGCGGACTTGCGCGCCGATCAGGCCGCGAACCCGCCGTTCGGCTCGTATCTGTGCGCCGATCCGAGCGAGATCGTGCGCGTGCACGGCACCTCGGGCACCAGCGGCCGGCCGACGGCATTCGCGTGGACGCGCGACGACTACGAGCGCATCGCCGAAGCACACGCGCGCATCATGTGGAGCTTCGGCCTGCGCCCGAGCGACATGGTGTTCATCGGTTCGATCTTTTCGCTGTACGTCGGCTCGTGGGGGGCGCTCGCGGGCATCGAACGTTTGGGCGCGGCGGCGTTCCCGTTCGGTGCCGGCGTCCCGGGCATGACGCTGCAGGCGATCTCCTGGATGCGCCAGATGCGCCCGAGCGCGTTCTACGGCACGCCGTCGTACGCGCTGCGCATCGCGGAAACCGCGCGCACCGAAGGCATTGACCCGCGCGACCTAGGCCTGCGCATCATGTTCTTCTCGGGCGAGCCGGGTGCGGGCATCCCCGCGACCAAGCGAATCATCGAAGAGACGTTCGGCGCGATGTGCATCGACAGCGGCAGCATGGGCGAGGTAACGCCGTGGATGAACATCACGGAGTGCTCGCACCGCACGGGCATGCACCTGTGGCAAGACATCGTGTACGCGGAGTTGCTCGACCGCGACACGATGCGTCCGCTCCCGTACGGGGCGACGGGCACGCCGGTGTACACGCAGCTCGAGCGCCGCGGCCAGCCGATGATCCGCCTGCTCTCGGGCGATTTGGCGGAGTGGACGAACGACCCGTGCCCCTGCGGCCGCACCTACCCGCGCTTTCCGCACGGCATCATCGGCCGCATCGACGACATGCTGGTCGTGCGCGGCGAGAACATCTACCCGAGCGCGATCGAAGACGTGCTGCACGAATTTGCGGAACTGGGCACGGAGTTCGAGGTCATCGTGTCACGGCCGAAAGCGCTGGACGAGCTGACCGTGCGGGCGGAGATTACCGCACCGTGCGACGAAACGGCGCTGCGCGAGCGCATCGGCGCACAACTGAAGCGCAAACTCGGCATCCGCGCGGAAGTAGCACTGGTCGCGGCCGGCTCGCTGCCGCGCACGGACCTCAAATCACGCCGCGTCCGGGACGAGCGGCCAAAAAGCTGAATGCCGGCGCGCGCCGCGCTTCGCGCGGAGTCTAAGCCGGAATTGAGAAGAGCGACGCGTCCGCGGGACGGTTCAGCAGGGTCTTCGTGAAGCGGATGACCGATCCGCGGGCGGGATCGCCGGCCGAGCGGTGGATCTCTTTCTCGAACATTATGCCGTCGACGGTTTCGTACGAGTCGAACGTAACGGTGATGAGCTGATCGCCTTCCTTGTGGATCATGGTCTTCGGCAGCGCCGTCTGCGCATCGAGCAGCACATGCCATTCGACACCGCCCTCAGGCTTCAGCACGATCGTGTTGTCGTTCTCGACCGCAACGGTACCGTGACGCCGCTCCGGAAAGAACGCGAAGAACATTGCGTTGGCATTCGCAAAGCGCCGTGACGTCGCGAGCTGCGACTCGGCGGCCGTCATCGTATGCGGCGGCCCGCTTCCTTGTTTGACCGTCCCGGTCACACCGTCGAACGTCTCGATCAGGGAGTACGTCGCGACCTGTTCTTCTTTGCGATACTTACCGTCGGCGGTATGCCACACTTTAAGCGTGCCCTGATACCCCGCGTACTCGATCGTTGCTTCGCGATAGATCGATGTAATCGTGGCGACCTTGTCACGCCCGCCGGCCGCGTTCGCCCAACGTTCGATGGGACCGTCACCCGTGGCGCCGACCAGTCCGAAGAAGAAGATGACGGCGTACACGGCATTGCGCATCGCTGATCCTCGCTTTCTTCCAGCGGCTACTCCGGCCGAAGATGCGAAGTTGCGCGGCTCGATGGCCGTCGCAAAGTCGCGGTGCCCCGCCTATCCGGGCATCCCGCGAACCTGCTCGCGAATCCACGCGGTGAAGACTTCATCGCTCACCTCGTGGGCCGCTACCGCGAGGATCATCGAGAGAAGATCCGCATCGGGCCCCGTCAGCGCGTAACCGTTGAGCTCCAGGAACGTTTCGAGGAGCACCGTTCCAACTCGTTTGTTGCCGTCGATGAAGGGATGATTGCGAATGATTCCCAGCGCGTAGAGTGCGGCGAGCGCCGGGATGTCGGGGATTCCGTACGCTGCCGCGTTTCGTGGCCGTGCGAGCGCCGACTCGAGGAGTCCGGCGTCGCGGATTCCGCTGCCTCCGCCGTGTTCCGCGAGCTGTGCCTCGTGAACCGCGAGTACGACCGCGTGTTCGAGCCAGACGATGTCGTCAGGCGAGCTCACGGAGCACCGCGCGGCGCTTCTTCATCACGCCTTCCGCGACGTCCATTTGCTGTGCGAAGGTCGGATCGTACGGGGTGACGCGATAGCCGTCGGGCGCGTCCGTCAGATACACGGTGTCGCCGACATCGACGTGCATCCGGGCAAGCGCCTCCTTGGGCAGAATCGCTCCGACCGAGTTTCCGATTTTCGTCAGCTTCAGTTGGATCATGCGAGGGGACTCCGTTAGAACGTTAGTTATTACAAAATAGCGCATAACAGGCGACGGAGCAATAGCACTGGCCGCGGCGATTCAGAGCACCAGAGAGGCAACCGCTTGCGAATCCTTCTATTAGCACTCTGGGTTGTAGAGTGCGAATGAACGTAGAACGCATGACCCAGCGCGTCCAGGAAGCGTTGAATGCGGCGTACACCCGGGCGCTCGCGGAGCACAACACCCAGACGACCCCGGAACATCTCCTCGCCGCGATCCTCGACCAAGCCGATGGCGTAGCGGGACCCATCCTCGAGAAGGCCGGACTCGAGCCGAGAACCGTGGAGCAGCAGCTCCAGCGGGCGATCTCGGGGTTGCCTCGCTACAGCGGTGCCAACGCGGACCAAAGCCAAGTGACGGTCGCGCCTGCTCTCACCCGTCTGCTCGGCAAAGCCGACGAGGAGTCGAAAGCGCTGAACGACGACTTCGTCTCGGTCGAGCACCTGCTGCTCGCGATGACGGCCGACCCCGGCGCCGTCGGTCGCATCTTTCGCGACCTCGGCCTGACGCGGGAAAAGCTGCTCGCGGCGCTGCGCGAGGTGCGCGGCAACCAGCGGGTGACGACGCAGAATCCAGAAGGCACGTATCAGACGCTCGAACGCTACGGCCGCGACCTCACGAAGGCGGCCGAAAAGGGCGAGCTCGATCCGGTCATCGGCCGCGACGAAGAGATCCGCCGCGTGATTCAAGTGCTCTCGCGGCGCACCAAGAACAACCCGGTGCTCATCGGTGAACCCGGCGTCGGCAAGACCGCGATCGTCGAAGGTTTGGCGCAGCGCATCGTGCGCGGCGACGTCCCCGAAGGCCTCAAGGACAAAAAGGTCATCACGCTCGACATGGGCGCGCTGATCGCCGGCGCGAAGTATCGCGGCGAGTTCGAAGAGCGCCTCAAAGCCGTGCTGAAGGAAGTCACCAGCGCCAACGGCCGCGTCCTGCTGTTCGTCGACGAACTGCACACCGTCGTCGGCGCCGGCAAGACCGAAGGCTCGATGGACGCGGGCAACCTGCTCAAGCCGCTGCTCGCGCGCGGCGAGCTGCACATGATCGGCGCGACCACGCTCGACGAGTACCGCAAGTACATCGAGAAGGACGCCGCACTCGAACGGCGCTTCCAACCCGTCTTCGTCGATCAGCCGTCGGTCGAAGATACGATCTCGATTCTGCGCGGCTTGCGCGAGAAGTACG
>JAQBPK010000125.1 GCA_028287565.1 Vulcanimicrobiota bacterium | reverse complement strand
GCTGCGCCACGGCCGGGCCGGCGAAGCCCGAGAACACCGGCATCTGGATCGCGCCTATGTGCGCGCAGGCGTGGGAGGCGACCGCGACCTCCGGCGACATCGGCAGGAAGATCGCGACCCGGTCGCCCGGCTCGACGCCCCGCACGGCGAGCGCCGAGCCGACCGCGTCGGCCGCATTGCAGAGCCCGGCGTGGTCGAGGACGATGCCGTCCGAGCCGGAGAACGCCGGCCGCGTCCCCGCGCCGCGGCACACAAAGTCGACGAGCGTCATCATGGTGCGACCGCTTTCCCCAGCAGCCGTCCATTGTAAACCGGCGACCCGTCCAATAAAAAAGACGGCGGCCGCTTGCGCGAACCGCCGTCCGTTTTCGCCCGCCGCGCGGGCTGGAGAAGATTACTTGAGAGAGACGACCGTGTAGCCTTCGCGGGGCCCGACCTTCTCGGACGTGATGATCTTCTCGGCCGCGGTGCTGTCCGGATTCGAGCACGCTTCCGCCGCGAATTCGCCGCCGACCGTCGCGCCGATCGTGAAGTACTCGCCTTCTGTGCGGCGCTTGGCCTTGGGGACGATCACGCCGGCGTAGGTCTGCTGGATCGCTTGGTGATCGCACTTGCGGAAGTACGCGCCGGACTTCTTCGCGGCGTCGTAATGATAGTTCTCGAACGCCTGGACGATTTTTTCGGTGTCCGTCGTGCCGGCCGCGTTGAGGCGGTTGATGATGTTGCGAGCGGCCATGTAGCCGAGGTACTGGCGCCAGTCGACGGCCGGAACGCCCGGTTTGAGCGCGCTGTAGACGCGCGGTGCGTCGCCGCCGGCTTCCGGGCCCCAGACGTAGCCCCAGATGGAGCCGATCAGATCGTCGACGGGCATCCCGACCGCAACGTCGTTGCCGCACAGGATTCCGCCGAACGTCATCTTCTTGTTGAGACCGAGCTGGACCGCGGCTTTGGTGGCGTTCTGGCAGTCCGGGCCGTAGTTGCAGAACACGAGCACGTTCGCGTCCGTGTTGCGCGCCTTGGTGAGGTACGACGAGTAGTCGGTTTCACCGAGCTTGTGGAGGTCTTCGCCGGCGACTTGGCCGCCATGAGCGAGAAGGATCTTCTTGAAACGGTCGCGCGCGTCCGTACCGAACGCGTAGTCCGCGACGAGGAAGTACCATTTCTTTCCGTGCTTGAGGAGCTCGGGGCCGACGGCGTTCGCGAGCATCGCGTTCGAGCACGTCTGGCGGAAGGTAACGCGGTGCGCCTTCGGTCCGGTGATGTTCGTGTCGTGCGTGCCGACCGCGAGGAAGAACGTGTTGTTCTCTTGTGCCTGCGCGGAGACCGCAAGCCCGACCGCGGAGCTGAGGCAGCCGGTGAGCAGATCGACCTTCTCTTGCGAGATGAGGCGCTTGGCCTCGGTCGTTCCGTTCGCCGGTTTGCTCGCATCGTCGCCTTTGACGAGCTCGTACTTGATGCGGCTATTTTTCTTCATGGCTTCGGCCACGGCCACTTCCATGCCGTGGTGCTGCGACTGCGACGCCGCGGCGTAGACGCCGGAGAAGCCGTCGATGTGGCCGATCTTGACCGTCGCACCGCCGCCGGCAGCGATAACGTCGCGCGGCGGAAGGAGGGGCGACGCGCCCGCGATGCGGGTCTCAAGGAGCGGGAAGCCGAGTGCGGTCGCGCCGGCGATGCCGAGGGCGCCCGTGCGGCGAAGGAACTCTTTCCGATCGACGGATGAGTCCGGGCGATGGTCGTCCATGGTTCTCCTTACCGGGGTCTGGGCTGCTTTCGGGTAACGATTCTTCGCAACGTCGAAGCACCCTACGAAGTTCGCACGGACACCGTACAGAAACGACGAAGACGCACTATTGTGGCGGAGGAACGGGCCGAACCCAAAGTCGTCCTCCTCGTGCGGCTGCTCAACGCAATCGACGAGGGGCGCTTCACGTTCGAAGAGCTCAAGGACCAGATCGCGGACGAGAAGCCGCCCAGCACCCGGACGTTGCGGCGCTATTTGAGCGTGCTGGGCGAGGCGGGCTTTCCGTGGTTCTTCGAGCGGGCCAGCGGAACGTACCGGTTCGCGGAAGGCTACAGTCTGCGGCGGCTCAACCTCTCGCACCGCGAGCTGCAGGGCCTCGTGACGCTAAAGCGCCTGAGCTCCTCGCTCGGGCCCACGTTCGCCTCAGCCATCGAGGAGACGACGCAGAAGCTGCTGCGCTCCAGCGACCGGCGCGCCGAGGTCGCCATCGAGACGACGTCGCTCGCGATCAGGTTCGAGACAGTCGCGATGGACGACGCCGTCGAGCGCGTCTTCGAGCAGCTGCAGAACGCGGAGCGCGACCGGCGCCGCGTGCAGTTCGGCTACACCGATAAAAAGGGCGTGCGCACGCAGCGCAGGGTCGATCCGTACGGCTTCATCGTGTCGAACGGCCGGGTCTATCTGGTCGGGTACGACCACAACCGCACCGACATGCGCGTGTTCGCGGTCGACAACGTGTCGGAGATCGCCGTGACGCCGCAGACGTTCGAGAAGCCGGCCGACTTCAACTTGGAGGCGTACGGCGCGAACTCGGTGAGCGGCGTGGTCCACGGCGACGCCGTCTTCGAGGTGACGCTGCGGTTCTCGCCCGTCATCGCGAAGGCCGCCGCGGCCGCCTCGCCGATCGCGCGCGACCGCCGCATCGTGCGCCGCGACGACGGCGGCGTCGACATCACCTACCGCGTCGCCGACCCGCTCGAGCTCGTGCGCTGGTCGTTCCAGTGGGGCGCGGAGGCGGAAGTCCTCGCGCCGGAGGAGGCGCGCAGTGCCGCCGCGGACATCGCGCGCCAGGTCGCCGCGCGCTACGCGCTTCCGGAAGTCCGGGCTGAGAGTTAGGCAGGAACGGCGGACTGTCGCACAGCGTTAGTCCAACGATCATGAAGCGACCGTTGAAGCTTCTCGTCTCCCTCGCGGCCGTTGCGGCGTTGTCGTGCGCCGGTGCGGCGCGTGCCGCGGTTCCGGCCGGCCAAGCCGTCGACGGGATCCGCTGCGACCAGATGGAGGGCTCCGTGCTGCACATCCACCAGCACCTCGCGATCCTCGACCACGGCAAACCCGTGAGGGTCCCCGACGACGTCGGCCGCCCGATCGTCGGCCAGTGCCTGTACTGGCTGCACACGCACACGCCGGACGGCATCGTGCACATCGAGGCGCCCGCGTTCCGCACGTTCACGCTCGGCAACTTCTTCGACATCTGGGGCGAGCCGCTCACGAAGACCAACGTCGCGGGCGCGAAGACGAAAAAGAACGAGCGCGTCGCCGTGTGGGTCGACGGCAACCGCTACGGCGGCGACCCGCGCAAGATCGAGTTGACGCAGCACCTGGACGTGACCATCGACGTGGGACCGCCGTACGCAAAGCCGGCGCCGTTCACCGCGTGGAACGGCAATTAGGCGCGCTGCCGCCGCAGCGAATTAGCGCGGGAACAGCTCCGCGGCGACTTGCAGCATGCCCATGTAGCGCGGTGACGGCTCGGGCGCATCGGGCACCGGGAAGCTGACGAACCCGGTGCCTTCCGGACCGCCGTAGCGTTTCACCCATGCGCCGGCGCCGCCGTTCTCGTCGATCGTCAGCGCGGTGGTGACCGAGGCCGCGTCGGCCGACCACGTGCCGTTCCACCACCCGTCGAGATTCCAGCGCCGGCCCGCGGCGGTCGCGTGCTGTGTGAGCGGGTCGAAGTTCGACTCGTCGAACCGCACGCCGAGCAGCGCCGCGGGCCGCGAGCGGTCGATCTTCGCGATGTCGACCTCGCCGCTCGTGCGATCGGGCTGCACGATCGTCGGCGGAACTCCGGGCCACACGACTTTGCCGCCGGCGTCGAGATACCGCCGGAACGGCCCGCGCCCGCGCGCATCGTCGCGCACGGCATCGGGAAGATCGTCCATCGCGAACACGACGACGCTCGGCGCACGGTCTGCGATCCGCGCCTCGAGAAACGCACGCAGCGCGTCGGCGCCGAGCACCTCGTAATCGCGTGAAGCGAAGTACGTCTTGAGCCGCTCGTTCGACGAGATTATCGTCCCCTTCGCGTATGCCGTGTCCCAGAACACCGCGCGCTTGAGCGCCGGCCCGTGCGTGAGATTGATCGCGAACACCGAGCCGTCGTCCGCCCCGAAGTAGACGCGATCGTCGGCAATGACGGGCGTCGACACGATCCGGCTGCGGTCCGCGCCGAACCGCCACAGCTCCTTGCCCGTGCTCTTGTCGATCGCGTGCAGCCGTCCGGCGAAATCGCCGTCGAACACCACGTCGCCGGCGATCGACGGCGAGCCGAAGAAGTTCGATTGCGCGTCGAACGTCCAAACGGGTTTCCCGCTCGCAGCATCAACCGCTTCGACGTACCGCCCATCGGAGCTCGAAGCGTACGCGCGGCCGTCCTGCATCGCGGGCGACGCATTGATCCACCACACGGTGTCGTGCAGCCGCCAGCGCTGCGCACCGGTCGCCTCATCGAGGCCGTAGAAGTGGCCGTCGCGCGAACCGAACGCGACGATGCCGTTCGCCACCGCGGGCGACGACTGCACGGACCGGCGATCGTAGCCGAACTTGCCGGAATCGAGCGAATGGCCTTCGGTCTCGAAACGCCAGACCAGTTTCCCGCTCGCGAGATCGGCGGCATACACGTCGCCGTCGAAGCTCCCCACGAACACGCGCCCGGCGTGCACCGCGGGAGAAGACCGCACGCGCCCGCGGGTGGTAAGGTGCCAGCGCTCGCGGCCGCTCTTCGCATCGAGCGCATAGAGCGCGCCGTCGCCGCCCCCGATCAAAAGCATCCCGGCGGCGAGCGTGGGAGAAGAAGCGTACAGATCCCCGCTCTCATGTCCCCACGGCAGCGCAACGGCCTTGCCGCCGTCGTGCGACCACATCGGTGCGCCGGACCGCGCGTGCAACGCGACGACCCGCCCCGCGTGCGTCTGCACGAACACGACGCCGTCCGCGATCGCAGGCGTCGATGAAACCGGACTTCCGAGCGCGCGGCTCCACTTTTCCGACCCGGTCCGCGCATCGAGCGCATACAGTTTCCCGTCGCTGCTGCCCACGTACACGACCCCGCCCGCAACGACGGGCGAACCATGAATCGCGCCGCCGGCCCGAAACCTCCACTGCACGCCGCCATATGCTGTGGTTCCCCGGCCGGGGTACACGCCGTCGTGCGTAGGCGATCCGCGGAACATCGTCGCCGCACCCGGGGCCGCAGCGGATGGCCCGCGCCTCACATCGGCAGCCGATAACCCACTTACGCTCACGGCACATGCAAGCACTGTCGCAGCGGAAACGATCCGAACGCGCATCATCATCGCGGGCGGCTTCGCCACCGATCTCCGTAATAATGCGGAAGTGGCGTAATCTTGGCAGAACGCGACGAAGCCGCGGGGCGTGGGCGCCGACGCGGCTTCATGCTGCGCGAGAATCGAGGTGCGCGTGTCCTCGCCGAGTATTCGTCAGCCAGGAGGGCGTCGTATTCGTCTCGGCGTGATCGCATCCGTTGGGCTTGCGCCTTCCGTAACTGCGGGGGGAACGCCGGCGAGCCTCTCGCCGCTCGCCGTCGACACTTGGTCGACGTGCTTGCATCATAAAGCGTGCTGCTTGTGCGATGCAATATGCGGGGCGTCTGCATCCACAAGAAAGTTTCGTTGTCCACGGGGATTCGCAGCTAATCGCGCTTTTCACAGGCGGCTCTGGTGGTTGGGCGGGTGCGCCACGATGCTGTGCGGGGCACGTTCGTTCCGCGCATCGTGCGCTCCACTCACTACCGCTCCGTTCGCTCTCGCCATCCTGGCTCCGCGAACTCCGCGAGTACCCCGCACA
>JAQBPK010000122.1 GCA_028287565.1 Vulcanimicrobiota bacterium | reverse complement strand
GTTCTATACCGAGGCCAACGCGCGCGTGCAGGCCGATGCTCTGCGGATAGGGGCTCCGACGTTCCTCAGAGACCGCGAAGCGATCAGTTCGAGCGAGTCCATCGCGGGACAGATCGCTCGCGCGTGGGATCTCTGGAGCCGGGCGGCGTCCGACGCCGGCTAAGCCCGGCGCCGGGTTCGCAGAACGGGCTAGAGCCCGCCGCTTTGGGGAAACGGCAGCGTCAGACGCTGAGCAAGTGCGCGGGGATCATGCGCGTGCGCGTGCGGACCGTGCGACGCGTGCGGTCTTGCACGACGGCTTGGCGGTTGACGAACGCGACGGTGGATGCGCCCGCGCTGGACGGTGCGACGACATCCGCGCTGAGCGCGATGTAGAGATCGAGCAGCTCGTCGAAAACTTGACGAACGCGTTTGTCGTTGCTGAGCAGCGCGATGACCGCCGTCGCGCGAACGAGCCCGTCAATGCGAGACAACTTTTCGAAGAGCGGTTCGGACGACGCGACGATGGCGTCCCGGCGCTCGATGATCCGGGAAAGCGACATACGGTACTCCCTCATGGGTTACCCTGCACTTGCTCTATCGGCAAGAGCTGTCGTCGTCGCTAGTGCGCACCGGACCCGAACGTACGTTCCCGCACGCAGGATTGGCCTGCTATGCGCCGCGCTGTTCCAAGCGGGCCTTGAGCTTGCGCAGCAGCGAGCGAAGCGTCTCGACCTCCTGCGGCTCGAATTCGGCCGTCGCGCCGTTGATCACCCGCGCGGCGTACCCCAATAGCTCGCGGCGCAAGCCGCGGCCGCGCTCGGTGAGGTGGATGTGGATCTTGCGGCGGTCCTGCGTGCTGCGCACGCGCACGACGAGATCGCGCTTCTCCATCGCGTCGATCGTTACGACCGTCGACTGTTCTTGGATCGCGATCCGTTCGCTCAGCTCGCGCTGCGTGAAGCCTTCGTGCTGCCACAGCTCGCGCAAGACGAAGTACTGGCCGAGCGTCACGTCGTGCGGCGCCAGCAGCGTCTGCAGCTGCGCCAGCACCAGGCGGTTCGTTTCGCGGATCAGATAGCCGATGCTGCGCGACGGATCGGCGTCGAATGCGGTTGGCCGCGCGGGCGCGCGCGCCGCGGGCCGGGCCGCCGAACGCGCCGTTGTTCGCGCCGGCAATTTCTTCATGCGGGCGCGTTGTCCGGGGCGAGGATTGCGCGCAACCGCTGCGTCAGCGCGTCCGTCGCGGGCTCCGCGCCGGCGTCGGCGGTACTCGTTCCGATGCCCAGGTAGCGTTCGACGATCTGCGGCGAGTGCAGCAGCTCGCTTCCCGAGCCATGGGCCACGATGCTGCCGTTCTCCAGCACGTAACCGCGGTCGGCGACGGCGAGCGTCATGCGCGCGTTCTGCTCGGCGATCAGCACCGAGATCCCCGCGCTACGCAGATCGCGCAGGATCGCGAAGATGCGCTCGACCAGCGACGGCGACAGCCCGAGGGACGGTTCATCGAGCAGCAGCAAACGTGGGCGCGCCATGAGACCGCGGCCGATCGCGAGCATCTGCTGCTGGCCGCCGGAGAGCTCGGCCGCGGGACGGTCGAGGAGTTCGCGCAGCACCGGGAACCGCTCGAGCACCTCGGCGAGGCGCCGTTCCGTCTCGTGCGTGCCGGTCGCGCGGCGCACCGCGTATGCCCCAAGGCGAAGATTTTCCTCGACCGTCAGCCCGCCGAAGACGTCCCGGCCTTCGGGGACGTGGGCGATGCCGCGCCGCACGCGCTGTGGTCCCGACAGCGTGGCGAGCGGTTCGCCGTCGAACACGACGTCGCCGCCGCGCACGCGCACCAGACCGGAAATCGTCTTGAGCAGCGTGGACTTGCCGGCACCGTTCGCGCCGACGAGCGCGACCGTCTCACCCTCGGCGACACCGAGACTCACGCCGCGCAGAACGTTCGCGCTGCCGTAGCCGGCTTGCACGTCACGCATTGTCAGGATCATCTTGCGCCCGATCACGTCGGTACCGCCGTGGCGCGGCCGACATACGCTTCGATGACCGCGGCGTTCGCTTGGATGTCGGCCGGCGAGCCGCTTGCGATCAGCTTTCCCGCGTCGAGGACGAGGACATTGTCGGCGATGCCCATCACCAACGACATGTTGTGCTCGACGACGAATACTGTCGTGCCCGAGCGGTGGATTGCGACCAGCAACCGCGCGAGCTGCGCCGTCTCGGCGTCGTTGAGGCCGGCGGCGGGCTCGTCGAGCAATAGCACGCGCGGGCGCGCGATCACCGCGCGTGCGAGCTCGACGAGCTTTTGGCTGCCGAGCGGTAGCGCGGTCGCATCGCGGTCGCGCATCGCCGACAGCCCGATCGCGTCCAGCAGCGCTTCCGCGCGCCGTGTCATGGTGCGTTCTTCGCGCCGCGCGCGCGCGTCTGCGAAGGCGTGCGCCCAGATCGGCGATCGCGCCGAGACGTGCATTCCGGCCAGCACGTTTTCCAGCACCGTCATTCCGGGGAATACGCGTGCCGTTTGGAACGTGCGCACGAGGCCGAGCCGTGCGATCGCATCGCTGGTCTTGCCCGCGAGCGGCGTGCCGAAGAACGTGACCGTGCCCGCGTCGGTCCGGTAGAGGTTCGTGAGCAGGTTGAACAGCGTGCTCTTGCCCGCACCGTTGGGCCCGATGAGCGCGGTGAGCGTACCGGCCGGCACGTCGAACGAGACGTCGTCGATCGCCACCACCCCGCCGAACGCCTTGCGCAGACCGCGTATCGCGAGCGCCGCGCCGTCACCATGTACCGGTTGAGCCGTCATGTCGGGACGCTTCCCGGCGGCGTGCTGTGCACCGCGGCGCGGGCCGGCTTCCGTGCGATCGCCGCGGTGATCACGCCGAGGATCCCCTGCGGAAGCAGCAGCAATCCGCCGACTAGCACGACGCCCGCGAACAGCGTCTTCGCCTGGTTCAGCGGTTGGATCGCCGTCGGCAGAATCACGAGGAGCAGGACACCAAGCAGCGGACCCGCGAGCGATCCTTCGCCGCCGATCACGAGCATCGTTACGTACTCCAGCGAGCGCGGCGTGCTGACCATGTCGGGCGAGAGGAACTGGAAGTAGTACGCGTACAGGCTGCCGGCGAGCGACGCGCACGCCGCGCTGATCAAGAACGCGTAGAGCTTGTAGCGCGGGACATCGATCCCGAGCGCCAGCGCGGCGGTCTGATCCGTGCGGATCGCGCGCAGCGCGCGGCCGAAGTCGGAGCGCAGCACGTTCGCGAGCAGCACGAACACGACGAGAGCGATGCCCCACACGAGGTAATAGTTCGAGCGCGCGTCGGCAAAGGTGTAGCCGCCGACCGAGAAGTGCGGCACGCCCGTGAGGCCCGATGGGCCGCCCGTGAGCTCGCTCAGGCCGACCGCGAGCGAATCGACGAGCAGCCCGAACGCGAGCGTCGCGAGCGCCATGTAGATGCCGCGCAAACGAACCGTGATGAGCGAGAGCACCACCGCGCACGCGAGCGACGCGACGAGGCCGATCGCGATCCCCGCGAGCGGTGGAAATCCGTACCGCACGGTCGCGATCGCCGCGCCGTAGCCGCCGATGGCAACGAACGCCGCGTGCCCGAGGCTGATCTGTCCCGCAAACCCCATCAGCACGTCCAGCCCCATCACGGCAATGAACACGATCCCCGCGATCGACAGCGAGCTGAGCGCGCCGCCGCCTACGAATACCGGCAGCAGCGCGACCACGGCCGCGGCGGCGATGAAGGCGATGCGCGCGGTCCGTGGAGCGATGCGCGTCCGCACGCCGATCGGGTGCGCGGCCGCCGCGCGGTTGTCCTCACGGCGCGCGCCGCGCCCGAACAGTCCGTTCGGCCGCGAGACCAGCGTGACGATCAGCAGCGCGATCGCGAGCGTCGTCGCGAAGATCGACGACACGTACGCCGCGCCGAGCTGCTGCAGCACGCCCAGGCCCAGGCCGCCGAGCAGCGCTCCGGCGAACGACCCCATCCCGCCGATCGCGACCGAGATGAAACCGTACACCGTGAAGAAACGACCGCCGTCGAATTGCAGCGACACGACCGGTCCGATCGCGATCCCGCTGAGCGCGCCGAGCACGGCCGCCGCGGTGTACGAGAAAACGCGCACGCGTTCGACGTCGATCCCCATCAGCGTTGCGGCGGACGGGTTCTCCGCGCACGCGCGCAGCGCTTTGCCGAACGTCGTGCGCTGCAGCACGTACCACAGCGCGACGACCACCACGGCCGTGATGCCGACGTCCCAGAACGCCTGCGTGGGGATCTTCGCGCCGCCGATCGCCACGGGCTGATAGCCGGAGAACGGCGGCAGCTGGTACGGCTGGCTGCCCCACACCAGCAGCGCCGCGCCTTCGAACAGCGTGAGCAATCCGCCGGTGAGCATCACCATCCCGCTCGGCGGAAGCCGCCGCAGCCCGGGCGCAAAGATGCACACCGCGACGAGATAGCCGATGATCGCCGCAACCGCGAGCGCTGCAAGCGCCGCGAGCGCGGCCGGCCATCCCAGCGTTTGCTCGAACGAGTACGTCGTGAGCGCGCCGAGTACCACGAACGCGCCCTGCGCCAGGTTCACCGTGCCGGTGACGCGGTAGACGAGCGCGAACCCGATCGCGACGAGCGCGAACACCGACCCCTGCACGAGGCCGCCGATCGTGATCGCGAGCGCCGCATCCATCGAAAGCGCTTCGCTAGCGGAGCGGGTCTCCGCCGGGTTTGCTCACGGGCACGAAAAGCTCTTTGCCCGCGTCGTACCGCACCACGACCGCGTTGCCCACGCCGAGGCCGCGATGATCGCCCGCCCGGAAGTCGTACACGCCGTGCGTGCCGATGTAGCCGTGCATCCCGTCGATGTAGTCGCGAATTTGCGCCGCCGTGGCGTTCGTCCCGAGATGCCGCAGCGCGTCGACCATGATCATCGCGGCGTCGAAGCCCAGGCCTTGACCGAGATCCGGTTTGCTCGGCGCGATCGCCTTGTCGAACTCGTCGATCGGGGTGCGCAGCGGACCGCGGATGTCCTTGGGATCGCGGAAGTACTGCACGCCGCCGAAGTACAGCTCCTTGGGCAGGAACTTGGTGTACTGTTTCATCTGCGCGTAGATCAAGTTGCCGTTGCCGGCGCCGATCGGGATGTCGAGGCCGGCGCCCGCGATGTCGCGCAGCACCGTGCCGAACGGCGTCCCCGTCGTCCACGCGACCAGCACTTGCGGGTTCGTCGCTTTCACGCGCTGGAGCTGCGCGGCGACCGTGACGTCGCTCGGGTTGAAGTGCTCGCGCGCGACCAGCTGCGTGCCCTTGTTCTCCGGCGCCGCGAACGCCGCGTCGAAGTTGCGTTCCGCATCCTGGCCCGTCGCGTCGGTGGACGTCATCACGGCGATGCGGTTCCAGCCCTTCTTGTGGAAGTAGCGCACCATCAGCAGCGCGAGGTCCTTTGTGGACACGCTGCTCGAGAACGTGTAGGTGCTGCGGTCGGGATGGATGCCGGGCGAGAAGCAGTACTGCACCGGGCCGCTGTCCTTCACCACCGCCATCATCGCGTTGCACTGCGCGACCAGCGACGATCCGAGGATCACCGGGACGTGCTTGTCCATCACGCCGCGCGTGAGCTGCACCGCGATCTGCGGGTTGGACTGGTCGTCCTGCACGATGAAACGGATCTTGCGCCCGCGGATTCCGCCGTGCGCGTTGGTGATCTTCTCGACCGCTTCGAGCGCCTGCTTTTCCTCGTTGCCGAGAAACGCCGCGCTGCCGGTGAGCGACAGAACGGCGTTGATCTCGTAGGGCTCGTCGGCGGCGCTCGCGGGGAAGCCGCTGGTTGCGATGACGGCGGCGGTCAGAACGGCGAGGCGGCGAAGGCGAGAGCGAGCAGGCGTCACGACGTCCTCCAACTGGCGGAAAGTATCGCTGGGCGGAAAGTACCCGTCTTGATTGGACGCGTCATTCCCGATATACTTCGTGAACCTTACCATCGGGGCGACGAAGTATCGTGAGAAGTGGGATCGGCGGTCCGCTGCGGCTGGGCATCGTAGGCCTGGGCCGTGCCGCCGCGCAGCTCCTGCCGAGCGTGGCCGCCCATCCGCATGTCGTACCGGCGGCCGGCGCGGACCCCGATCCGGCGGCCCGCGCGCGTTTCGCGGCGGACTTCGGCGCGCCCGCGTTCGAGGACGCCGAATCGCTGTGCGCGCACGGCGGGATCGATGCGGTGTACGTGGCCACGCCGCATCAGCTGCACGCGGGCGACGTCGCCGTCGCGGCCGCGCACGGCAAGCACGTGATCGTCGAGAAGCCGATGGCGCTCACGCTCGATGACTGCAACGCGATGACGGCGGCCGCGCGGCGCCACGGCATCGTGCTGATCGTCGGGCCGACGCACGGCATGGATCCTGCCGTCGAGCGCATGCGCGAGATCATCGCGAGCGGAGAGCTCGGGCAACTGCGGATGATCGTGAACTTGAACTACGGCGACTTTCTGTACCGGCCGCGCCGCCCCGAAGAGCTCGAAACCGCGCGCGGGGGTGGAATCGTCTACAACCAGATACCGCATCAGATCGAGATTGCGCGCGTGCTCGACCGCGGTCCGCTGCGCAGCGTGCGCGCCGTCGCGGGCGCGTGGGATCCGCAGCGGCCGACCGAAGGTGCGATGACGGCGCTGCTCGAGTTCGAGGACGGCGTCGCGGCGTCGCTGACGTACAGCGGATACGATCATTTCGACAGTGACGAGCTCAACGGCTGGATCGGTGAGCTCGGCGACGAGAGAAACGCCGGCAACCACGGCGCGTCGCGGCGCGCGCTACGTGCGCTTCGCGGTGCCGATGCCGATGGCGAAGCCGGTGGCGAAGCCGCTGCACATGCGGAGAGCCGAATCAAAGCGGCATCGGGATTTGCCGGGCGCGGCATGATGCGGCTTGCCGGCGGTACGGCGCATCAGCCGCATTTCGGGTTTCTGTTGGTCTCGTGTGACGGTGGCGACATGCGCGCGTCGCCCGACGGCGTCCTCGTGTACGGCGAAGACGGCGTGCGCGAGCTGCCGCTGCCGCCCGGCCGCGCGTACCCGAACAAAGACCGCGTGCTCGACGAGCTGTACGACGCGGTTGCGCACGGCGTCGCGCCGCTGCACGACGGCGCCTGGGGAACCGAGACGGTCGCCGCCACGCTCGCGCTGCTGAGATCGGCCCGCGACCGGCGCGAGATCGTGCTGGACGCGCTCGTGTCCCATGGTGAGTGTTCCAACGTCACGCGAGGAGAATGAAGCATGTTGTCGCGCCAAGAGAACGATCGTCTCACGCAGGTCGTGAACGCGCCGATGGGCCAGATGATGCGCCGCTACTGGGTGCCGGCGTGCCTCGGTGAAGAAGTCGCCGAGCGCGACGGGACGCCGCTGCGCGTGCGCATCTTCGGCCAGCCGCTCGTCGTGTTCCGCGACAGCGGCGGACGCCTCGGCATCCTCGACGAGCACTGCCCGCACCGGCTCGCGTCGCTCGCGCTCGGCCGCAACGAAGAGGGCGGGATTCGCTGCGTGTATCACGGCTGGAAGTTCGACGTCGAGGGGCGGTGCATGGAGATGCCGACCGAGCCGGAGGGCTACAACTTCCGGGATCGCATGCGCACGCGCAGCTACCCCGTGCGCGAAGCGGGCGGCTTGGTGTGGACCTACCTCGGTCCGCCGGAGACGCAGCCGCCGTTCCCGGACTACGACTGGACGAGGATGCCGAAGGAACAAGTCGCGATCATAAAAGTGGGTGAGCGCGTGAACTACCTGCAGGGCGTGGAAGGCTCGATCGACTCCTCGCACAGCTGGTTCCTCCACCGCGACACGATCTGGGACTGGAAGAAGCGCAGCGAGGTGTCGAGCGATCTGTCGCCGCGGATCGAAGCGCAGGACGAGCCGTACGGATTCAGGTACGCCGCCATTCGCAAGCCGAACGCGAACCCGGACACCGAGAAGTACGTTCGCGTCACGCAGTTCATCGCGCCGTTCACCGCGCTGATCCCACGGCCGCTCGTGCGGTCGGAGCCGGCGCACGCCCAGATCTTCGTGCCGCTCGACGACGTGCGCACGATGTTCTACGGCGTGTTCTTCAGCCAGGACGGCGCGCCGGTCGACGAAGCGGCCCAGCGCGCGAAGCACCACGTCGTTCCTGGCGTCGACCTGGACGCGAACTGGTTCCGCAAGGGGAATACCGAGAACTGGTTCCTGCAAGACCGCGAACTGATGAAGAACGGCAGCTACACCGGGATCAAGGGCTTCACGAACCAAGACATGGCGTGTCAGGAATCGATGGGGCCGGTCGTCGACCGCACGCAAGAGCACCTCGGCACGTCGGACGTGGCGATCATTCGCATGCGCCGCCGCATGCTCGAAGCGCTGCGCCGCTTCGAGGCCGGTGAACCGCTGCTCGGACAGGACACGCCGATCCCGTACGAGCGCCTGCGCGGGGACCAGCAGGTGATTCCGATCGGCGAGCCCTGGCAATCGGTGGGTGCATACGGCGAGCCGAATGCCGCGACGGCGCCGGCGTCACGGTGAGCGTGCTGAGCGAGCGCGCGGCCGGTGCGGCGCAAGTCGCGGATGCAGCGCAGGTCGCGTGTTCTGCTCAGGTCGATCGCTGAATGGCGAAGCTGCGGCTCAGCCTCGCGTGCTGGGACTACGACCGCACGCGCGCGCTGATGGACGGGCGCGTCGTGGTCGACGGCATCGACTTGATCTACCACGCGCTGCCGGTCGAGGAGACGTTCTTCCGCATGATGCGCCACCGCGAGTTCGACGCCGCGGAGCTGTCGCTTTCGTCGTATCTCGTCTCGACGTTTCGCGACGACCCGTTCATCGCGATCCCGGTGTTCCCGTCACGTTACTTCCGCCACTCGTGCATTTTCGTGAGCGGGCGCAGCGGCATCCGCGAGCCGAAGGACTTGGTCGGCAAGCGCGTCGGCATCCCGGAATACCAGCTCACCGCGAACGTCTGGATTCGCGGCATCCTCGCGGACGAGTACGGCGTGCCGGTGTCCGGCGTGACGTACCTGACCGGCGGTGAAGAGACGCCCGGCCGGATCGAGAAAGTGGCGCTCGATCTGCCGCCGGAGATTCGCGTCGAGCCGATCGGACCGGATCAGACCCTTTCCGCGATGCTGGCTTCCGGCGAGATCGACGCGCTGTACGCACCGCGCAAGCCGTCGACGTACGGAACGAACGGCGTGCGCCGGCTGTGGGAAGACTACGTGCCGGTCGAACAAGAGTATTACCGGCGCACCGGCATCTTTCCGATCATGCACGTCGTCGCGATTCGCCGCGAGGTGTACGAAGCGAACCGCTGGGTTGCGACAGCGCTTTTCAAAGCGCTCAAAGCCGCGCAAGCGGTGGCGTACGCCGATCTGCAGGTGACGGCGGCACTCAAGACGATGCTGCCCTGGGCGGTCGCGGAAGAAGAGCGAACGCGCGCGCTGATGGGACCGGACTTCTGGTCGTACGGCCTCGTGGGAAACGAGCACGTGCTCGACGTCTTCACGCGCTATCATCACGCGCAGGGCCTGTCGGTGCACAAGCGCGAGCCGCGCGAGCTGTTCGCGCCTGAGACGCTGGACGCGTTCACGATCTAGCAGCGCGCTGGAACCTTGCATGCGCGGGTACCCTACCCGCATGAAAGCCTTGTACGAACGCGTCGCGCTGACGGTGTGCGCCATTGCTTTGTCTACGATCGCCGCTAGCTCGCTTGCCGCACGAGCCGGCGCGGCTGCGCGAAACGACCGCTTCGACGAAGTCACCGTCCGCCGGCTGCGCGTGGTCGACGCGTCCGGCGCGACGCGGCTGCTGCTGACCGGGAAGCCGATCCCGGAGGGAACGATCAACGGAAAGCAGATTCCGCGCATCGGCGGTCCGCGCGATAACGCGGGGATGATCTTCTACAACGACAACGGCGACGAGCAGGGCGGCCTCGCGTACTCGGGCGCGAAAGGCGAGCAGGGCGGCACGCTCACGTTCGACGCATGGCAGCAAGACCAGGCGCTCGAGCTGCAGCACGGCAGCGGCCCGACGGGTAGCGACTCGTACATCGCGGGGAACGAGCTGCCGAAGGAATCGCTGTACGACATCGCTTCGGCGTTCATGCGCGAGGCCGCAGCGGCACGAAGCGACGACGAGCGTACCGCGCTTCGCCGGCGCTACCGCCGAGAGGGAAAGTTCGGGTATCAGCGCTGGCAGATCGGAAACCGCGCCGGAATCTCCGAGCTTCGCCTGAACGACGCGACGGGCCATCCGCGCCTGCGTTTGAGCGTTACGGCGGACGGCAGCGCACGCGTCGAGTTCCTCGACACGGCAGGCACCGTCGTGAAGTCGATCACGCCGTAAGGCGCGAACCCCGTTGCGTCAGCCGCCGGCGGAGTGCCATCGGCGGCCGAGGCCTTCGGACACCGCCGCTTCGTCGAAGCTCGATGCCATGAGCGCGGCCAGTCCGCGCCGGCCTTCCAGTGATGCGGACGCGGACGTGAATCCGTGCCGTGCGAGGAGCGCAGCTTCGACGGCGTCTGCAGCGGCTTTTCCCGAACCGAGCGCCGCTGCCGGCGTGCCCGCAGTGACGCCGAGCCCCGCGGCTTGCGTCGCGGCGAGGCCAGATCGGAAGAGCACACG
>JAQBPK010000103.1 GCA_028287565.1 Vulcanimicrobiota bacterium | reverse complement strand
CTGGACGGGCAACGCGCAATACCTGACGATCGCGAGCCCGAACCTCGTCATGTCGCCCACGCCGACCGGCTCGATGGTGTTCGTCGCACAGCAGCAGGTCGTCTCGAACAACCAGGGCCAGCTCACGCTGACCACCGGCGGCGGGTACCAAACGCTCTCCGTGCCCGCGAACCTCGTGGCGCCGACGGTCCTCATCAACAACTGGGGCGGGAACAACCTCACCGTCGGCAACACCAGCCAGCCCGCCGCGGGCTCGACGACGATCGTGGTCATGGGTGTCGGGATGGGGCTTCCGGGGCTGCCGGCGCCGCTCAAGCTCACCCCGCCGTCGAGCACGACCACGCTCAACCAGTACCAAGCCGCGAGCGGAACGACGGCGCCGGCGTTTATGACGCTGCGCATGACGTGCCCGCAAGGCACCGCGGCGATCGTCACGGTGATCGGCGGACCGACGAACGCCGGCAACAACGCCTACGTCTTCTACCTCAACTCCACGTGGGGGAGCTCCGGGCCGCCGTCGGGATCGCCGTCGCCGGGCGCGCCGTCGTCCACCACGGGCTACTATGCCGTGACGGGCTCGAACACGTACGACTTCGTGTTCAACTGGGCGCCCGCGTCGCAGAGCCTGTTCGTGTGCAACCTCTCGCCGCTCAAGTCGATACCGGTCACGTTCACGCTCACGCAGAACTGACCGCGCTCGCCGACGAGGTCACCAAGCGAGCAGCATCGAATTCCCAAGGCCGTTGCACGACGCGACGATGCGAACGGCCCCCATTCTCATCATCCTCGCGCTATCCGTGGGCGGACAGTGGGACGGCTCGCCGTATGTCGTCATGCCGCGGCAGACCGCGGTCATCCCGCAGACGCCCAACGGCTCGGTGATCCTCACCGCCGAGAACCTGGCCGCGCAGAACAACGCCGGCTCGATCATGGTGCGCTCGGCCGGCGGTGCGCCGGTGATGGTGAACGTGCCCGCGCTGCGCCACCAGCCGTCGTTTTTGGTGCAGAACTACGCGGCGCAGGACCTCGCCGTCACCAACACCAGCAACGCCGACGAGACGCCCATCCGCCTGCAGGAGGTGGGAACCGGAATCCCCGGCACGCAGCCCGTCACGCTCCCGACCGACGGCTCCGTCATCCCGCTCGCGCCCGGCGAGACGGGCGCGACGCTGGCCGTGCCGCGCTTCATGCGCTTGCAGGTCACCAACGGCACCGGCAACCTCAGCGACATCATCGTGATCGGCGGCCCGGTCGACGCGTCGGGCAACAACGCGTTCGTGTTCGAAGTCAACGCGGCACAGAACACGGGCCCCGGCACGAACGGGCCGAACGCGCCTCCCGTGCCGCCCTTCAACGCGACGACCACGGGCAACACGTACGTGCTCCCGTTCAACTGGGGCAGCTCGACCGTCTTCATCGCCAACGTCTCGCCCCAGACCGCGGGGCCCGTTCAGGTGTCGCTGCAAGCGCTTTAGCGCGCGCTACGTGACGAGCTTGGGTGCGAACGTCCACACCACGAGCTCGACGACGCCGAAGCCGATCGACCACACGAACAGCGGCACGTACCACCACGCGGGCCGCGCGCGAATCGCGTACGCCATGAGCGCGTACAGGAACGGGATGAAGTCGAGCGCGTGGCGCGCGCCGAGCTGCACCATCCCGGTGCTGTAGTACAGGAGCGCGGGGACCGCGCACAACGCCGTCGCGAACCACAGCAGCTGCACCGCGCGCTCGCGGAGCGGCGCGAGCAGCGCGACCGCAAGCGCGGGGCTCGTGAACGTGAGCGCCGTTCCGAACTGCCCGGCGATCAAGTATGGCGGCGAGGCGAGCACGTGCGGCGGCTCGAGCAGATAGAAGCGGACTTGCATCTCGAGGTTCTTGAGCGCGAACGGCGGCGCGGGATCGTTCTTGCCGAGGTCCATGATGCGGTAGAACTTGGTGAAGCCGACGTCCGCGATCGTGCCCCAGCGCACGTAGTTGTAGAGCGCGGACGGGATCGCGAACAGCGCGCCCACGGCGGCGACGCCGGCCAGCCGCACCGGGCGCGCGCGAACTTGCGGCCACAGGGCGAGCGCGTACGCGGGAAACGCGAGCATCATCGGATAGCGGCAGAACGCCGCGCACAGCGCCCACAGCGCGACGCGCCACGGAACGCGCGGTCCCAAGCACTCGCCGACCGCGAGAAACGTGAACGCGACCGCGCCCGAGTGCGCGATGAACCACACGCTGCCGTCCGCGGCGCAGTACGCGTAGCTCGTGCCGAACAGCATGAACGCGGCCATCAGCGCCGTCCAGCGGTGCGAGAGCCCGATCAGCCGCGCGACGCGCCACGCCGCGGCGATGCCGATACCGGCGAGCACGATCGAAATGGCGGTCTCGTTCGCCTGCAGGCCCCAGATCGCGACGAACGGCAGCATGAGCACGGCGGGCAGCGGCGCCTCGTACACGTACGCGCGGCCGTGGTACGGGATCGCGTCGATGTAGTCGCCGGGGAAATGCGGCAGGTACGGCTTGCCGTGCAGCCACCCGTCGGCGAGCCA
>JAQBPK010000095.1 GCA_028287565.1 Vulcanimicrobiota bacterium | reverse complement strand
GTTCGGGTCGTCGGCGATGCGCAGGCGCACGGTCCGTGTCGCGCCGGGCTCGATGTCCCAGCGATAATGCAGCGCCGCCTTCGAGCCGGCACGATCGGGATTGATCCCGTTGCGATCCACGCCGCGCACGGCACGGTCGATCCCGCTCTTGACGTACGGCGAAGGTGACGGCACGCCGAACGCGCCCTCGAAGTCGGTGTCGTTTTCGGTGAACAGCGTCTCGGTCTCGCCCGCGTCGCTGAAGATCCAGCGCTTGCCGAGCGTCGCGTGCTCCGCGACGAGGACGTGCTCTTGTGTCTCTTCGCCGACGTTCGCGTGGGCGATCGTCGGCCGCGCGATCCCGGCTTTCCACGACCATTCATTGCGAAACCAGAGCTGCGGGAGCAAGTGCAGCGGCGCGCTTTCGGCGCCTCGGTTGGTCACGGTGATGCGCACGAGCACGTCGTCGACGTCCCGTTTCGCGTATTCCACCGTAACGTCGAAGTACGCGTCGTCCGCGAAGATACCGGTGTCCGCCAGCTCGAACTCGCGCGCGTCACGGCCGCGGCGCGCGTTCTCCTCGCGCAGTTGCGCGTACGGAAACGCGCGGTGCGGATAGCGGTACAGCGCTTTGAGATACGCGTGCGACGGCGCCGCGTCGAGATACCACCAGTATTCCTTGACGTCCTCGCCGTGATTGCCCTGATGCCCGCCGAGCCCGTAGAGCCGTTCCTTGAGGATCTCGTCGCGCTCGTTCCAGAACGCCGGCGCGAAGCACAGCCGCTGATGGTTGTCGCTGATGCCCAGGATCCCGTCCTCGCCCCAGCGGTACGCGCGCAGCCGCGCCATCTCGAACGGGAAGTAGTCCCACGCGTTGCCGTCGGCGCTGTAGTCTTCGCGGACCGTGCCCCACTGGCGCTCGCTGAGATACGGTCCCCAGCGCCGCCAATGCTCGGAGCGCGTGGACGCGGCCTCGATCCGCGCGCGCTCGGGATTGCGCTCCATTCCCGTCTCTCGCCGGACGGGCGCAGAGTTTCCTGTTCGGGGCGGCTAGCGGAGGTCCATGATCGCGGCGACGTCGAGCACGAAGCCCGGCATCACGGGGGAGCAGTCGACGCGCTCGACGTCGCCGAGCTCGCGCGGCTCGGCGTCGCCCTCGCGGCCAACATAGACCGTACGCCGCTTCGGGTCGATCAGCACGACGAGCCGCACGCCGTTGCGCAGGTACGCCGCGATCTTCTTCATCGTCGTCCGCACGCGGTCGGATTTGGAGAGAATCTCGAACGCCGCGTCCGGCACGGCGTGCGCGAAGGTCTTTTCGTGATCGGCCTGCGCCCAGCGCTCGCGCGAGATATACGTGGTGTCGGGTGCGAACAGCGAACCGTCCGGAAGACGTACGCCGCCGGTAGCTCCCATCACCAGCCCGTGACCGCTGCTTCGCACCCAATTGCGGACCTGTGCACCGAGCTCAACGTCGCGCCCGCCGCCCTCCCAACCGGACGGCGGCGTCACGAGGAGCGTCCCGTCGGCGAAGCGTTCGAACATGAGAAGGCGGTGCTCGTACCGCTCTTCCAGCTCGATGATCTCGTCGTCGTCGACCCAGCGGGGCGGCACGATCTCCACCGCGCGTTCGATCTCGTCCGCCAGCTCGGGCAGGTCCATGTCCATCGCCGTGACCATGCTGTTCCTTTCTTTTCCACGCCGGTCATTCACGCCGCAGCGTCCCGCCGGCAAGAGCTTCCGGCGAAATTCTTTCAGCGCGATGCGGGAGGCGTCAATACCTCACGGCGGTGGAACCGATTCCTCGCGCTGCTCGCCGCGGAGCGCAATGCCGATCGCGGCTAGGATCACCGCCGCGCCGATCGCCGTCGTCGGCGCGAGGCCTTCGCCGAACAACCACGCGGCCAGCACGGCCGCGATCACCGGCTCGAGCAGCGTCATCGTCGAGACGAGCGTCGCGCTCAGCACGCGCACCGCGGCGTTGAGCGCGGTGTGGCCGAACAGCTGCGACAACAACGCCATCGCGAGGATGCCGCTCCAGGCGCGCGCGTCGCCGAGCGGCGGCAGATGATCGTGCACCGCGATGCTCGCCGCGATCAGCAGCATCGCCGCGTATGCATACGTGCGCGATGTAACCGCGAGCGTGTCGTACCGCGCGTCCACTGCGCGCACCACGAGCAGATACGCCGCGATCGCAATCGCGCCGCCGAGCGCGAGCGCGATGCCGAGCGGCGTGTTCGCACGATCGGGCAGGCCCACCACGATCGCGACGCCGATCAGCGCCCCGATGATGCTCGCTGCCGCGTACGGGTCGACGCGGCGCCGCCGCAGCACGGCGTACGCTTCCGTCCACACCGGCGTGGTGCACACCAGCAGCGTCGAGATCGCGACCGACGCGAAATCCAGCGAGCCGATCCACGTCGCGAAGTGCACGGCGAGCAGCGCGCCCGCCGCGAGCAGGCGCCGTTCGGTGCGCGCGTCGATCGGGCGCAGCCTCCCGCGCAGCGCCGCGAGCGCGACGAGCGGCAGCGCCGCCAGCGTCAGGCGCGCCGCGCTGACGGCGAGCGGCCCGCTCGACGCAAGCGCGAAGCGCGCGAACACGGCTGCCGCGCCGATCGCGAGCTGCGCCAGCGCGACGAGGAGAAGCGCGCGGTTTCTCAGGCCGCGCTCGCTCCGACGTGGTCAAAGCCGATCCCGGCCGCGAGCGCGTGCAAGCACATGAGCACGTACTCGTCGTCGCTGTAGTGCTGCGGCCCGTACGATGCGAAGCTGAGGTACCCGCGCCCGTGGGTCAGCGACCCGAACGCCGCCGAGACGATCGACGCCACGCCGCGCTCGGCGAGCGGCCTGATCCACGCGAACTGCTCGGCGAACGCCTGGACGTCTGGGATGTCGACGATCTGGCCGGGCTCGTAGGTCGGCGCGTCGGGCCCGCTCGACACCGGCAGGCGCAGCGGCGGCGCCATGGTGTCGTTCTGGCGGTACGGCAGCACGTTCCACGCGTCGCCGTCCAGCAGGGCGACCGCGACGATCTCGGAGCGGAACGTCGCGTGAGCATGGCGGATGGCGATCTTGGCGACGTCCTCGACGGTGCACGCGCG
>JAQBPK010000072.1 GCA_028287565.1 Vulcanimicrobiota bacterium | reverse complement strand
CATTGCGGCAGCCGCCGCGGCGCGCGAACGCGCGGACGAAGCGCGCGCGCTCGCGACGCGCGTCGAGACGCGCACCGAAGCGTTCGCGCGCGAGAGCCGCATCGAGCGCGCCGAGCGTGCGAACCCGGACGTTCCGCTCGACCCGCACGCCGGCCGCGAGCGCGTCGCGCCGTCCGACCACGCGCGCTTCGACCCGCTCACGTACGAGCACGGCCTGCGCCCGGAGCGCTGGCGTGTGCCGGTGATCGGCGCCTTCAAACGCGGCAAGTCGAGCTTGATCAACGCGATCGCCGGTTCGCGCGTGCTCCCGGACGAAGGCGCCGAGCTGGAGATGTACTTTCCGGTGCACGTCCGCTACGGCGAGGAGCACCGCGCGTACGCGCTCGGCGACGACGCCGGCTGGAACGAGATCGGCATCGGCGAAGCGCTCGACGCCGCCGCGCGCACGCCGGTGCTCATCGAGACGCCGTGGACGCTGCCGCGCCAGCTCGTGCTCGTGCACACGCCCGCGTTCGACTCCGGCTTGCCGCTCGCGGCGGAGATCGTGCGCGCCGCCGCATCCGCCGGCAGCGAGATCCTCGCGCTCTTCTCGCGCCAGCTCTCCGACCGCGAGCTCGAGCTCTACGGAAGCATCGCGGAAAACGGCAAGCCGATGACGTTCGTGCACACGATGGCCGATCACGAGGATTCGGCCGAGCGGCGCAACGTCGTGATGCTCGCCGACCGCTACTTGCGCGAGCGCGCGATCGCGCCGCAGCGCATCTTCACCACCTCGACGCTGGAGTACCGTGAGGCGGTCGGGGCGAGTCGCGCGCCCGCCGGCTGGAATGAGTTGGTCGCGCTGCGCTCGACCCTCGAAACGCACGCGGAGGAGCACATGATGCGGCTCGAGCGCGGCGAACGCGAGCGCGCGGAAGTCGAGCGCCTGGCGAACGCCGCTCCGCCGCCGGCCGCGCCCGCCGCAAGCGAGCGGGGGTCGTTCCTGCGGCGCCTTTTCGGCCGCCGCTGAGGCGCGCGCCAGGGGGGCGCGGACCGCAGGCTCCCGAATCGAACCGGACGTGTCCGACACCTATATCCTCGGCCCGGCGCGGCTTGCGCTCGGCGACGGCACGTTGACCCACGGGCGGGTCGCCGTCGATCGAGGACGCATCGCACGGATCCTCCCCGAGGATGGTCCCAGCGATCTCCGCCTGCCCGACGGCGCGATCGTCGCCCCGGGACTGATCGACGTCCATACCAACGGCGCCGACGACATGCTGTTCAACCGCGACCAAGGCAACGCGGTCACGGCCGCCTCGAAGGCGTACGCCCGCCAGGGCGCGACCGGTTACGTGGCCGGCATCATGACCGCGCCGTGGGAATCGATGATGCACGCCGCGGCCGAGGTGTCGGAAGCCGCGAACGAGCTCGTTGAAGCTGGGCCGCCCACCGGCGCGCGGTGCCTGGGGATCCACTTTGAAGGGCCGTTCCTCAACCCGAAGTTCAGGCGCGTGCACCGCGGCGAGTGGATCGTCCCCGCGACGCGCGAGCGCGCGCAAGAGATGATCGAAGCGTGCCGCGGCGCGCTCGTGATGCTGACGATGGCGCCCGAAGCCGAGGGCGTCGACGAGATCGCGCGCTTCTTCTTCGACCAAGGCATCGTGTGCTCGGCGGGACACACCGCCGCGCACTACCGCGAGGGCATGCTCGCGATCGGCCTCGGCTTCCGCACGATCACGCACGCGTTCAACGCGATGCCGCCGCTCGACCACCGCGACCCCTCGCTGCTCGCCGCGTTCATTCAAGAATCGCGCACGACCGTGCAGCTGATCTGCGACGGCTACCACGTGTCCCCGCCAATGGTCGACCTGCTCTACCGTACGCTGCACGACCGGCTCGTGCTCGCGACCGACAACATGCCGCCGTCCGGCAGCGGGTACCGCATCGAAGGCGGCGTCGTGCGCGCGGAGGACGGCACCATTGCCGGCAGCGCGCTGCTGATGGACCAAGCCGTGCGCAACTTGATGGCGTACGCCGACATCCCGTTCGAGCAGGCCATCGTCAACGCGACGCGCACGCCGGCGCAGCTGCTCAACCTCGACCGCGAGCAAGGCACGCTCGAATCGAACAAGCGCGCGGACCTGTCGGTGTGGAGCGACGACTACCAAGTGCTCGCGACGATCGTCGGCGGCATCCCGGTGTACGGCTCGGCGCACCTGTACCGCCCGTCACGCACCGCAAACGCATAACGCAATCCTGACGTCCGTAGTCATCGCCGGGCTCGCGCTGCTCGGCGTGCTGTTTCGTCCGTTCCGCGTGAACGAAGCGTGGTGGGCCGCCGGCGGCGCGCTCGCGCTCGTTCTCGCGCGCGCGGTGTCGCCGCACGACGCGGGCGCGGCGCTCGCCCGCGGGCTGGACGTCTATCTGTTCCTGATCGGGATGATGGCGCTCGCCGAGTTCGCGCGCGCTGAAGGCGTGTTCGACTGGCTCGCGACCCGCGCGGTGCGCGCGGCGGACGGCTCGCGCTCGCGGCTACTGCTGCTCGTCTACGGTACGGGCATCGCGACGACTGCGTTCCTCTCGAACGACGCGACGATCGTGGTCCTCACGCCGGCGGTGCTCGACGCAATGAGACGCACCGACGCGCGCCCGCACGCGTACGTCTTCGCCTGCGCGCTCGTTGCGAACGCGGCGAGCTTCGTGCTGCCGATCGCCAACCCGTCGAACCTGCTCTTCTTCGCGCACGGGATGCCGCCGCTGGGCGCGTGGCTCGCGTCGTTCGGGCTAGCGTCGGTCGCGTCGATCGCACTGACCTATGCGGCCCTGGCGTGGCTGTTCCGGCGCGACGTGCGTGCCCCGCTCGCCGTGCGCGACGGTGTCGCGCCGCCGCCGCGAGCGCTCGCCGCGGTCGTGCTGATCGCCGCTGCGCTCGCGCTGATC
>JAQBPK010000069.1 GCA_028287565.1 Vulcanimicrobiota bacterium | reverse complement strand
CGCGCCGCGAGCCGCGTGAACGAGTCGAACAGATCCTCGCTGGGCGTGTCGAGGAGCTCGTACTCGTAGAGGGCGGCGAGCCGCCGCTCCTCAGACGGAGGAGTCGCTGCTGGAATCGGCATCGATTGTTCGCGCTCGTTTCGACTTCACGAACGCCAGGACTTCTTCGAGGGGACGGGCGTTGAGCACGTCGGCGGCGGTAACCCAGCCGCGTCGCGCCTGCCCCACCGCGTAGCCGACGTTCTCCAATTGTGCGACACCGTGCGCATCGGAGTCGCACGTGAACGTCACGCCGAACTCTTTGGCACGCCGCGCGAGCGGGCTCGGGAGATCGAGCCGGCTCGGCTGGCCGTCGATCTCGAGCGCCGTGCCGGTGCGCGCCGCCGCCGCAAAGACGGCGTCGTGGTCGAAGTCGTAGCCCGCGAACGTCTCCACGTTACGGCCGGTTGGGTGGCCGATCACGTTCACGAACGGGTTCTCCATCGCGCGCAGCAGCCGGGCCGTCATCTCGTCGCGCGACTGGTTGAACGCGGAGTGCACCGACGCGACGACGATGTCCAATTCGGCCAGAATCGTATCGTCGTAATCGAGGCTGCCGTCGGCGCGGATGTCGACCTCGGACGAGCACAGCGTGCGGATGCCGTAGCGGTCGCCGAGCTCGCGCACGCGGACGCGCTGGGCGCGCAGCTCCTCGGGGTCGACGCCGATGCGCCCGCGGCCCCACGAGTGGTCGCTGATCGAATGGTACGCGTATCCGCGCGCGGCACACGCGGCGATCATCGCTTCGAGCGTGTCGCGCCCATCCGACCAGGTCGAGTGCATGTGGAAGTCACCCTTGATGTCGCTCAGCTCGACGACCCGCGGCAGCGTACCGTCGCGCGCGGCGTCGATCTCGCCGACGCCCAGGCGCATCTCGGGCGGAATGTACGCCATCCCGAGCTCCGCGTACACTTCCTCTTCGGTGCGGCAGACGATCGTGCGGCCGTCGGTGAGGTCGACGATCCCGTTCTCGCTGACGCGCAGGTTCTTGCGCACGGCGAGCTCGCGGAACTGGATGTTGTGCTCGCGCGAGCCCGTAAAGTGCTGCAGCAGGTTGCCGTACAGGTGCGCAGGGAGCACGCGCAAGTCGATCTGCAGCCCGCCTGCGAGCCAGATGCTCGCCTTCGTGGGCCCTTCGGCGAGAACGGCTTCGGCGCGTTCCCACGCGGTGAACGCGGCGACGACCGACTCGGCGTTCTCCGACGTGCAGATAACGTCCACGTCGCCGACGGTCGGTTCTTGGCGGCGCACGCTGCCGGCGGCGGTGAGGTCCTGCGCGTCGGTGAGCTTGCGCAGGTACGCGATCACCTCGCGCGCGATGGGCAGCGCGACGCCCAGCGGCGTGCGCTTCGTACGGCCTTTGTACGCCAGCACGCCGCGCCGGATGTTCTCGATCGACTTCGCGCCCAAGCGGGGCATCGCGGACAGCGCGCCTTCGTCCAGCGCGCGCTCGAGATCGGCGAGCGAAGCGATTCCGAGCCGTTCGAACAGCTGCTGGGCGGTCTTCATCCCGACGCCCTGGACGCCGAGCAGCTCCAGCAGCGTCGAGGGGTACTTCGAGCGCAGCTCCTCCAGATAGGGGTCGGTGCCGGTGCGGGCGATCGTCGCGATCCGGGCGGCGATGCTCTTGCCCACGCCCGGCAACTCGGTCAGCCGCGTCTCGTCGACGCCGGCACCGAGCGGCGCAGCGTTCTCCAGCGTCTCGGCGGCGCGCTCGTACGCCATGAACTTGAAGAATGCCTCGCCCGCGAACTCCATCAGAGTTCGTATCTCGCGCAAGCGGTCCGCGATCTCGCGGTTGGTGAGCGTGGCCATGGAACGAGGACTTCGTTCTATGCCCGCGTACGGGCGTCCCATGCTGCGTACCGAGCACCGTCGGCTCGACCCGGCGATCCTCAACCTGCCGGTCGAGAAGATGCGCGAGGGGTATTACTCCGACGTCTACTTCAACCGCGCCCGCGAAATCCTCGAGAAGGACGGCTACCATCCGCGCGTTCGGATGCAGGTGTTTCAGCGGAACCACGCCGTGCTGTGCGGGATCGACGAAGCGATCGCCATCCTCAAGCTGTGCAGCGGACTGCATGCGGACGGTGCGGGATGGGCGGACGGCTGGCAGCGCCTCACCGTCAAAGCGCTGTACGACGGCGACGCGATCGAACCGTTCGAGACGGTGATGACGATCGAAGGCGACTACGCGCTGTTCGCGCATCTCGAGACGCCATATCTCGGCGTGCTCGCGCGCCGAACCCGGATCGCGACGAACGCGCGCGCGATCGTCGACGCTGCCGGCGGCAAGGAAGTGCTGTTCTTTCCCGCGCGCTTCGACCACCATCTGGTGCAGACCGGCGACGGCTACGCGGCGTACATCTCCGGCGCGCTCGGCGTGTCGACGGACGCGAACGCGGAATGGTGGGGGTCGCGCGGGATGGGGACGGTGCCGCACGCGCTGATCGCGGCGTACGGCGGCGACACGGTGCGCGCGACGGAAAAGTTCACCCAGTACATCGACTCGTCGGTGAACGTGATCGCGCTGGTCGACTTCGACAACGACTGCGTCGGTACGTCGCTCGCGACGGCGCGCGCGCTCGGCGACCGCTTGTGGGCGGTGCGCCTGGACACCTCGGGGACGCTCGTCGACAAGAGCGTCATCCCGCAGATGGGCACGTTCAAGCCGACCGGCGTCAACGCGCAGCTCGTGCACAACGTGCGCAACGCACTGGACGCCGAAGGCTTCCGGCACGTGAAGATCGTCGTGAGCGGCGGCTTCGACGCGGAGCGCATCCGAACGTTCGAGAACGACCGCGTCCCCGCGGACGCTTATGCGGTGGGCAGCGCGTTCTTCAAAGGCGCGGGCTCGTTCGACTTCACCGCGGACATCGTAGCGATCGACAACGGCGAGGGCTGGCGAGAATGCCACAAAGTAGGCCGCCCGGAACGCCCCAACCCCCGCCTCACCCGGGTGGAGTAGCGCCCGGCGCGCTCGTCCGGCCGCAACTCGGGGAGCACTCGCGCGCGTCCGCGCCCACCTCAGCGCGCAGGCGATTCGTCTGGGGACCGCTCGGCGGTCTCCGAGGCCCCTCGAAGCCGTCACGACCGACGGGTCGCCGATAGATGAGGCTAAGAACGACATATAAAAACCCATCAAGAATCGTCATTTCTGTCCTAACCTCACGATGCAACAGAGCCCGCCGGTTCGCTCTCCCACCGCACGAATTCAATCGTTTGGCAGTCGGCGCGGCTCACGAGAATCCCGCACGATCCCGGTAATGCATCACGGAGCGTTGCACGGGCTTCATCGATTGTCCATACCTCACCGAGCAGCAACCCGTCGCCGTCCGAGGCGAGATCGCCCGTCGCACCGAGCCGAGCACCGATCTTTCGCCCGTCTTTCAGCGTCAGGATGACGCCGAGATCGAGCCGTTCCCGGACGACTCTCTGCATCATCCGGTCCCACGGGTTCGTCAGCGTATCAGGGAACACGCCGGATCGCTTCAGCGCTTTCTGGACGTCGAACCAGACAGCTGCAAAGCCCACGGGCGCGAGAACAAAAATCAGGAAGACGGCGATGCCTTTGACAAGCGGCTGCGCCGCTGGCGGTACGGTCGCCGAGATCAGCGCCAACGCGGCGATTCCAATGAGGTCCGTCGCGAAGCTATAGACGATGACGTCTATCAGGACTTCGTTGACCTTGCGTCCTTCGCCGCCCCGGCGCATGTCGTAGACGCGCAGCGAGATGAAGCCCGGCACGATGAGGGCGGCGAAGGCGAGCAGCTGCTCGACCGTAACGCCGCCCATCGTCTCGAGGATTTTTAGAAATTCGCTCACGCATGTCGTATCACGCGTTCGCGAGCCGCGGCTAGTGTCTAGACGGGTGCGTTCTGTGCGGCCAGTTTTTCGATGATTGCGCGGTTGAACAGGATCAGGTCGCCCGGGTTGCGGGAGGTGACCCAGTTGCCGTCCTGCACGACCGGCTGGTCGCGGTACAGGCCGCCCGCGTTGCGGATGTCGTCCGCGATCGAGGCGTAGCCCGTCAGCGTGCGCCCGCGCACGAGCTGCGCCGAGATCAGGATCTGCGGGCCGTGGCAGATCACGAACATCGGCTTCTTCGCCTGGTCGAACTCTTTGACGAAGCGCTGCACGTCTTTGTTGGTGCGGATGTGGTCGGGCGACTGCCCGCCGGGGACGAGCAGCGCGTCGAAGTCGTCGGCGGTCACGTCCGCGACCAGCTCTTCCGCCTTCACGCTCTGGCCTTCGTCCAGCCCGCGCTTGCCGCGGATCTTCTGCAGCGCGCGGTCGTCGACGCCGACGATCGTCACGATCGCGCCGGATTCCTCGAGCGCCCGGCGGGGCTCGATCAGCTCGGATTCCTCGAACCCGTCGCCCACGAGGGCGGCGATTCGCTTACCTTCGATCTCCATAACGGATCGGGCGTTCTCACCGCGCACCCACCCCGCCTCTTGCTTCGCTATGACGCTGTTTACAGCGTCCCGCCCGTGCTCTGAACGGCCGCCCGAAGCAGGTAGGCGAGCTCGATCTCCAGCTTTCCGAGCGGGTCGAGCACCGTGTCGTCGACCAGCGCTTTTAGCAGCGGATTGCGCTTGGTCATGTCGCCTTCGGGGACCGCGTGGCGCGGGTTGATCTCCCGCATGTAGATGCGGGCGTCATACCGGGTCTGGCCGTCGGGCAGAAAGTACAGCGGATCGAGACCGCCCGCGTATACCTCGAGCCCCAGCAGGCCGGTCTGCTGAAGAAAACCGATCGGGCGCAGGCGGAGCGCGCGCGCCAGCCGCGCCAGCGCGGGGACCGCGAGCCGTGCGTCGCCTGCCACGACCCGCTCGAGCACGGCAGGATCGACCTCGGCGGCAGCGGCGAGTCCGCCCAGATCGAGCTCTTTCGCCGCACCCAGCCGCAGCAGCGCAGCGCCGAACTCCGCGCCGCCGGCGGTTCCGGTGGCGCCGTCGTACGCGGGTGCGGGTCGCTGCACGTCCATTCGGGAGGTGATCGCCGAGCGCGGCGCGGACGCCTCTGCGCAATGGCGGAATCGACCGAGCAGCGCAAGTCGCGCCACCTCGACGT
>JAQBPK010000050.1 GCA_028287565.1 Vulcanimicrobiota bacterium | reverse complement strand
ACGCGATACAGGTTCCCGAGCGCCAGCGACTCCGGCGGAATGGTCGGGAAGAAGTTCTCGCTGGCCGACGTCGGGACGACGTTCGAGAAGACGTTCTGATACGTCAGCGACAGCGAACCGGACAGCCCGTACGCCGCCTCTTTGGTGAGGAGGAACTCGACGCCGGTGGCTTGGCTCTTGCCGAGGTTGGTGTTGACGCTCGGTCCCAGCACGGGGTTGCCCAGCGCGTCGAACACCGGCTGGCCGTTCTGGATGAGCTGGGTCGAGGTCGTCGCGATGTTGTCGACCGACTTGTTGAAGAACGGCGTGATCTTCATCGAGACTTGGTGCGGGAACAGTCGCGAGTACGAGAAGTCGAAGTTGTTGAACGTCACGGGCTTGAGCGGCGTCACGGGGACTCCGCTGACCACCGTGCTGTTCTCCCAGAAGAGCTGATCCGCGTAGCTCGCGCAGGGCGCATTCTGGAAGGCCGGGTTGATGAGGACCGCGGCGCTGCAGAACATCGCCTGCGTTCCGGTGAGCGGATCGCGCGACGGGATGTTGTTGAACGTGTTGAAGTTCTGGCGCATCGTCGCGTTCTCGACGACGGCCATCGGCGGGAACTGCACCGAGCGCCCGTAGCTGAAGCGAACCGCATCATTGCGCGTCGCCTGGAACGAGATCGCGGCGCGTGGCTGCAGGACGCGCGGCCGCTTGGTGTCCGCGTCGTAGTTGAACTGGAAGTTCGTCGGCATGCCGCTCGCGTCGAGCGAGTACGCCGTCGGCAGGCACCGGTAGATGGTGCAGTCGCCGTACTTCCAGTTGACCGCGTCCAGACGCAATCCGACGTCCAGCTTCAGGCGGTCCGTCGGGGAGTACGTGTCCTTCACGTAGAGCGCCCAGTCTTGGCGCGAGGCGCTCGTCTGATCGTTGCCGGGCGGCAGCTGAACCGCCAGCGGGCACGCCGGCGTGTTGAGCGTCCCTGCCGGGCACGGCGCCGCCCCGGCTTGCCGGTACGCGGGGATGTAGTTGGTGACGTAGCCGCACGACGCGGGGCCGTTGCCGATCACGTTCTGGTAGAACGCGGGGCACGACCCCGGCGTGAAGAAGTCCGCCGCTTCCAGCGAGTTGCCGAAGCCGGCATACGTGAACGGCCCCACGGTCGCCGACACGAAGCTGAACACCGGCAGCAGGAACTCGTACTTGCCGCCGAAGCCGAGCAGGTTCTTCGAGCCGAGCTGTTTGGTGCCGTCCACCGCGAAGCCCGTCCGCTGTCCGCCTTGCAGCGAAACTTCGTCGCCGAGCGGGAACGTGGACGTGCCGTTGAACGCGCGGTCGAACTGTTCGACGTTGTTGACCCGGTAATACTTCGCGGTGAGGAACGTCGAGGGGTTGATGTTGTTGGAGTACTGCAGCTTCACGGTCTCGTTCGGCTGCGTCCCGTTGACCGAGGTGCGGCCGTCGCCGAGCGCGCCGATACGGTCGGTCAGCGAGCGCTGGCCTTGCGTGAACGGCATGATCGCCTGGAGCTGCGGCCCGGTGAGGCCGAACGCGCCCGCCTGCGCGAGCGTAAACGGGTCGGCGTCCTTGAACGGCAGCGTGCCGGTCTGGACGCCGTAGCCGAGGTGGACGTTGAACTCGGTGTTCTGGTAGAAGAACTGCAGCGACTGGTTGTTGTCGCGGCCGAACTTGTACACGAAGTTGTTCAGGACGTCGTTCGCGTACTGGCTCGAGCGCCCGTTGAAGTACGCGCCGATGAGCAGCGGGTCGGCCCCGCCGGCGCCGTAGTGATACGCGTCGCGCTCGAAGAACAGCGAGGCGTAGTCGGAGAAGCGGCCGTTCGGACTCGCCCAGCCGTACTCGCCGCGCGCCTCGTGCTGAAAGCGGCCCGCCAGAACGCTCGCCTCGAGCTGGCCGAAGGCCGGGCTCGTGCCGCGCTTCGCGATCACGTTGATCGCGCCGGTGCCCGCGTTGCCGATCGACGCGTCGCCGGCGCCCGGCTGCACTTGGAAGTTGCCGGCGCCGTTGAGGATCAGCGAGTTGACGAACTGGTGGGTGAAGGCGTCGGTGTAGTCGATGCCCTCGAACTGGAAGCCTTCCTCGTACTCGCGCCCGCCGCGCAGCACGGGATATCCGGTCGAGTCGAACGACGCGCCCGGAATCGCCGCGAGCAAGTTGGCCTCGTTGTTGCCGCCCTGCTTGCCGAGGGTGGTCGTGATCTGCTGCGTGCTGACGTTGTACTGGTCCGTTGCCTGTGACGGCTGGAACGCGCCCCCGGTACTGCGTGCCTGGGTGCGGCCGATCGTCGTCAGCGTGGACTGGTTGAGCGACGTCGTCGCATTCGCGATCGCGCCCTGGTTGACGGTGACGCCCTGCAGGGAGAACGTCTCGTAGCCCGTGCGGCTGAACGAGATCGTGTACGTGTCGGGCGTGACGCCGTTGATGGTGAAGAAGCCGTTCTGGTCGGTCGTCGCAGAATATCGACCGGAAGGTGCGACCGCGGACACCGCGACGCCGGCCAGTTTCGTATTTGCCTGGCCGGCGGTGACGGTGCCTTGGATCGTTCCGGTGACGGTCTGTGCGAAAGCCGACGGCATGGAGCACAGCAGAAAAGCCAGGACGAGCGCAAACGTGAGAACGCTGCGCAGTGCGGGCTTCGTGCAGTGCGTGAGCTCGTTGAACAAACGCGCTACCTCGTGAGCTTGTGTTGGAAGTTTCGCGCTCGCGCGAAGCGAGGCGCGACTTACCATCTACCGCAAACGAATCAGGCGTACCAGGCGTCGGTTATGCCGCAATTCTGCCGCGGCTCTGTGCGCTATCGCAACGTATCCTTAAAGAGCTTTAAGACAGCGCAAAAGAAAAGGCCCGGCCGAAGCCGGGCCTTTTCGCCGAAGCCCTAGAGCTTGACCGACACCGTGAAGAACGCGCTGAACGGGAACGGCTGATTCGCCGCAACCGTGCCGACCGACGGCGCGAAGGGATACCGGAGCGCCGGCGCGACCGTCGTTCCGTTCGTCGCGACGTCGTTCACCGACGACCCGTTGTAGAAGTTCGCCGGATAGTACGGGTTCACGAGGTACCCGCACACGCGCGAGCCGGCATTCGTCCACGGCATCTGCGAGCCGCCGAAGCACGAATGGAACAGGTTCGCGAGAGTGAGGTTGACCTTCACGCGCGAGCTCACGTCGTACGAGACGGCCATGTTGAGCGTGAGGATCGACGGGTTCTGGTACTTGCCGATGCTGTCGAAGCTGCCCGTCAGCGGGTTCGGAATGTACAGATAGCCGCCGGGCGTCGTCGCTTCGCCGGCGGGGATCGTCGCGGCCGCGCCGGCCACGACAGCCGGAGCGTTGCACGTCCGGAAGTCCGGGTTTTGCGCGAACGGCGATCCGGCGCCGACCGCACCGCCGCTGAGCTGGTTCGCCCCGCATGCGCGCGGGTCGATGCCCGCGACATCGATCGGAGAACCGTAGAAGTTGCCGCTCTGGAACTGGAAGCTCGGCGTGATGGCGAGCTTGTTGCGGCGCCAGTTCAGGATCCCGGAGATCGAATGCGGATACGTGAACTGGTTGTTCGCGCCGATGTCGCCGACGCCGGTCACGGCGAGCGAGACCGCGTACGGCACGTACTGCCCGCCGGTGTTGACCAGCGGCTGCGCGGGCTGGCCGAAGTACGGGTTCTTGATCGCGCCCGCGGTCGCGCACGACGTCGGGGCACCATACGCGGTAAGCGCCGCGCCGGAATACGTGGCCGGCGTATAGCACGGCGACTCGGTCGTGAGCGCGTTGTACGCCGCGATCGAGTTGTTGATCCGGTCGAGCTGGCTGGAGCCAGCGCCGAACTCGTCCTTGAACGTCACGCGCGAGTGCGTGTACGTGTAGGATAGCAGCCCCGAGAACCCGTTGCGGTTGAAGTCACCCTTGTGCAGCGAGAACTCGAAACCGTAGTCGCGCGAGTCGCCGACCGGCAGCTGCGACACGAAGTTCGGCCCGATGATCACCTGCTGCTGCCAGCCCGACGTGTACCGGTAGTACGGCGAGATCTTCAGCGAGACGTCGCTGCCGTGGAAGCGGTGCTCGAACGAGGCGTCGGCGTTGGTGGCCGACTGCGGCGGGATGGCGTGGAACGGCGTGAAGAAGCCGAGCGGCACGAACGACGCCGTCGCAAGCGACGTCGCCACCGTACCGGCGCGGCGGTCGTACTGCACCGATGCGGAGATCGGCGGTGACACGAAGCGTCCGATCGAGCCGCGGACGACCGTGTCCGGGCTCTGCGCGTACGCGAACGAGAACCGCGGCTCGAGCATCTGCAACACGTACGACTTCGGCGACACGTCGGTGAACTGCGAGCCGATGTGCTGGAAGCCGGCGGGGCAGGTGGTGGTGAACACCGCGTTCTGGGGCGGCGGGGCGGTCGGGCTCAGCGGCGCCGTCGTGACTTCCAGCGTCGCCGGGTTGTAGCAGCCGTAGTTCTGCACGATCTGCGTGTAGAAGTCGTTGGCCGCCCGCTGCGTGTTCGCGAGGTTGTACTGGAACCGGTCGAACTTCAGACCGAAGTTCAGCGTGAGCTTCTGCGTCGGTTTCCATTCGTCGGTGAGCGCGGACGACAAGAACCGCGGCCCGACGGTGTTGTACGTGCCGTCGGCGTTGCCGTCCCACAGCGACACCCACTGCGCGCCCGCGGCCGCCGCGGCGCCCGTGACGGCGCACGTACCGCTGGTGCCCGGGCACGGGTTGAGCGCCGTACCGCGCGCGCTCGGAAAACCGGGCCGCTGCGCCGCGCCGAGCTCTTCGAGGCACGGTACCGCGGCGCCGTCCGAACCGCGGTAGCAGGTGAACACGCCGCCGTTGCGCGCGACGAGGCCGGTTGGAGACGCACCGGCCAGGAAGCCGGTGTTGTTGAAACGCACGACGTTCGCGCGCGCGAAATTGGTGGTGAACTGAAGCAAGTGCTGGTCGTTGAGCTGATCGGCGAACTGCAGCTCCGTGCCGGCCGTGTGCGTGATCAGCTTGTAATCGTACGCCAAGAAGCTCGTGGCGATGCCGAAACCCGCGGCAGCCGTGAACGCGTAGGTGGGATTCTGCTGGGTCCAGTCCGAGAAGAACGTATACCCCATCAGCCGCGCGTACGCGCGGTCCGAGAAGTTATGGGTGTACTGCGCCTTGATGACACCGGTATCGTTGTAGAACGGATACCGCGCTGCCAGCGGAAGCGGAGCGTTGAGGGCGCGGCCGCTGGGGCTGTCGGGCTGGTAGTAGATCGACGGCGCGACGCCCCTGATCGGTGAGCCGAACGGCACGTTGTAGACGGTCGCGTCGATGTACGTCGGGAAGTTGTTGACCGGATCGTACGGCCCCAGGCCGTTGGCGAGCATGAAGCCGTTGGGGCTTCCGTTGCCGAGGTCGTTGGGGCTGCCGTAGAAGATCGTCTTCTGCATGGAGATCCCGCCGAGGAGCTGCAGATCGTCCTTCAAACCGTTCTTGCGCGGGAACGAGAAGTGCAGGTTCGCCACGTTCTCGCGGTCTTGGATCGTCGAGACCAGGTTCTGCAAGAGCCCGTTGTACGGATAGAAGCAGCCCGACGCCGCGCCCGGCGCCGCGGTGTTGACGTTCATCGGGTTTCCCGTCGCGGGATCGCACACCGGATACACGCCTTGGCCGGTGAAGCCCGCGACGAGCGCGGGGCTGTAGGTCGCCAGCGGCCCGTACGCCGAGTTTCCCGGTCCGCCGTTGAACGGATCGAAATACCGGAAGTTCTGATCGTGGCCCGCGATGCCGAGATAGTACGAGAACGAGCGGGTCGCGGTTGCGCCGCCGAGCTCGAGCCCGGCTTGGCGGTAGGCCGCGGGACCGCCGGTAGCGACCGTCAGCGTGTTGACCGCGGGATACGTTCCGGTGCGGACCACCTGGTTGATGAAGCCGCCGATGCCGGCCGACGCTACGCTCGCAGGCCCGCCGCCGGTATACACCTGCAGCTGCTGCTGGCCAAGGCTCGACGCCGTGCCGGCGTCGTAGTTGTCGAAGGCGCGGTTGACCGGAATGCCGTCGTACTCGTATCCCGTGTCGAAGCTCTTCGCACCGCGGATGTACACGGCTTGGTTCCAGCCGGACTGACCCGTCGGAACGACGAGCCCGGGAACCGCCGCGATCGCGGAGTACGCGCTCGTGAGCGATCCGCCGCCGCCCAGAACGGCCGCTGCGGCCGCCTGCGTCGCGTTGACGGCGAACACGTCGGTCGTGAGTCCCGGCTTCACGATGTCGGACGCGGAGCGCGCCGTCGTGCCGCCGATCTTTTGCAGCTGATGCGGTGCCGTGACCGCCACCGACTGCTGCTGGTCGGCGATCACCGTGATGCCGCTGACCGTCGCCGCCTGATACCCGGGCTGATCGACGTTCAGCGTATACGTGTCGGGCGGCAGCGCAAGGAATTGGAAATGACCGGAGCCATCGGTCGTACCGGCCACGATCGTCGAGGGACTCGACGCTCGAACGCGCGCGCCGACGACGGGTGAACCCTTTTCGTCGAGCACGTTGCCACTCAGACCGCCCGTCGTTCCCGCCAGTGCCCATGTTCCCTGGAGCAAGAACGCGACGAGCGTCAAAGAGGTGACCAGCGTACGCCACAACGTTCGTTGGAGCATTGCTGTCCTTTCAAGATGGTGTGCGCGTCACGCCGGAGCGGCACGAAACCACCCGCCGCAACACTCGCAGCCCATCTTCGCACAGCGCGAGGGCGCCGCCACCTCGGTTTGATGCCACATCTATGACGCAGCTGCCAGATAAATGACGATCTGCCAAGTATCTGACGCGCAACGCGCGCTTTCCGGCGTACTGCCGGAAATATGACGCGGCTATTTACACTGCGAGTAAGTCGATGACCGGCGGCGCGACCGGCTGCGCAACGCCGTCATAGCTTGCCGCGCGGCCGGCGCACGTTCCGCGCACGCCCCACACCGACGCGCTCTCCACGCGCACGTCCACCCACGGGTGCGAAAGATCGGGCTCCGTTTCGACGAGCGGGAAGTTCACCGTGACGTTGTCGATCGTCTTGCCGCTGATCTTCGCGCGGTCTTTGCGCGAGATGCCGTGAACCAGCGCGCGCACGGTGGTGCCGACCTTGCGGTCGTGATAGGCGCGCACGGCTTGGTCCTGCACGGCCTTGAGCCGCACGAAGCGGTCCTGCGCGACGTCGTGCGGCACGGCGTTGGCAGCATGCCACACCGCCGCGGGCGTCCCGCGCCGCGGCGAGTAGACGAACATATACGCCTGCGCGAAGATCCCCGTCGCGCACACGTCCACCGTCTGCTGAAAGTCCGCTTCGGTCTCGCCGGGGAACCCGACGATCAAGTCGGTCGTGATCGCCCAGCTCGGGTTGTGCGACTTGAACATGTGGATGCGCTCGAGGAACTGCTCGATCGTGTACTTGCGGTTCATCTTGCGCAGCATCG
>JAQBPK010000038.1 GCA_028287565.1 Vulcanimicrobiota bacterium | reverse complement strand
CGCCATCGAGCACCATGCGGCTGAGCGCCGCACCGTCGGACGTGCGCACCCAGAGATGCTTGGTGTAGCTATTGTTCGGATCGACGCCGCCGGTCAGCGTAAAGTTCGTCCGCATGAGCATATAACTCACGAACGGCGGCGGCGGCCGGTGCGACCGGAACCGCTCCCGAATCAGATCGAACGCCTGCTGCGCGCTTGCGGTCTCGGCCGCCGCGGGCGCGGGCGTCTCAGCAAACGGCGCCGCAGCCCACAGCACGAACGTCATTGCTACCATGCTCCAAACCACCATCACCTGGTGCCGTACGGCAGCGCACACGGCATCGCCTACTCCACCGCGATGAACCTCGACCGCCCATGAAACGACTCAACGCCATGCCGCGCCGCACGCTCCTCATCATCGCCGCGGCGGCCACGGCCGCCGTCGCGGGGCTGCTCGCGGTCGCATGGTACCAGCTCGATCCGGGCCCCCTGCACCGCATCGTCGTGTCGAACGTCGTCTATGGCGGCTCCGACTTCTGGCAGATCACGATCGACGATAGCGACCACTACGTCTACGAGCACCACGGCGTCGAGGACCGCGGTCGCATCGCGTTCGCGCCGTTCGCAGCGCAACTTGCGCCGGCGTACGAGCTACGGCTCTTTCCGAGCGGCAGCGCGGACGCACGCGACGGCCTCGGATTCTGGGTCGAAGGCAGCCGCCGCACCGTAGCGCCGTTCATCCCGGCACTCTACACCGGCCACACAAGAGTACGCGACTTCGCAAGCGCGCTCCACGAAGCGGTCGTAGCCGATTTTCGCCGTAAGAACAAACCGCGCATCGACGCGCTGACGTCGCTGCGCGATCTGCGCACCGTGGAAGCGGAGAGCAAAGGCTGCTACGGCCCGTGCGGTATCTACACGATAACGCTCCGGTCCGACCGAAGCGGAACGCTCGTCTGGCACGACGCCGCGCGCGTCACACAACACCGCGCGAACCGTATCGACTGGAACATCGTACGCGCGGCGCTCCACGATGCGCACGTCGAGCGCCTCGAGCGATTTTACGCGAGCAGAGCGGTCGACACACAGGCGGCCACACTGTACTTCACCTTCCCGAAATTGGGCTATCTGGTCGAAGCGCCCGACTCGAGCACCTGGCCGCAGGAGTTCCGCGACGCGTTCCGCGAGCTACGGCACGCCGCCGCGCGAGCCACCTGGTCTCCGCCGCTCTCCGCGTACGAGACGGAGCGCCTGGCACGCTGAATCTCGCGCCGGGACTCGGCATGCGGCGATTCGGGCTGAGAATCGCCGCATTTTTGCGGCGATTCTTATTCGGCAATCCGTGCGCCCGTCCAATGATAGGTCGGCGCTGCCGCCGTGCCTCATTCCGCCGCCGTGCAATGATGAGGCAAGCTCCCAAGCGGCCAAGTCTGTTCTCAACGGCGTGAAAACTCGATGCGAAGCCCCGAATGCACCGAATGCCGGGCTTCATGGTGAAACGGTCGATCGACGATACTGCGAGCTCCTCGGCAAGGGAGGGCGACTCTCCGGCGAATATCGGGCCAGGAGGAAACGCCATGCATGGTTCGACTCCTGGTCCCATGACCTTGGCCGACTTCGAGATGCTTCTCGAACGGTCTGCGGAAAAGCTCGAACTTCTCGAAGGCGAAGTCCTCGCGTTCGCCGGCGGCTCGGTTGCTCATGGCATGCTATGCACCCGTCTGGTTGCGGCCGTCAACGCAGCGACGGAACCTCCATGCCAGACGTTCACCTCCGATGTCGCGGTCCGCGTCGCGAACCGCGCCAGTTACGTGTTCCCGGACGTCTCGCACACGTGCGAAGAGCTGGACACCAATGCCACGGCGATCGTCGCACCGGACCTCTTATCGAAGTGATCTCGCCGGAGAGCAAGACGCGTGACCGCAGCGAGAAGCTCGACACCTACCGCAGCATCCCGAGCGTGATGGAGTACGTTCTCGTCGATTCACGCCGGGTGTGGGTATGCGTGTTCCGCCGCATGCCGGGCGGCGTCTGGAACGATGCGGTATACGGCATCGACGAAACCGTGGACATTCACACGGTCGGCATCAGCATACGGGTTGCGGATCTGTACGCGGGCACCGGGCGGCTCTTGGCAGCGGAACGAACCTAACGACGGTCTCGTTGCCACGATCCGGTCGGGCCGTCGCTGACCGAACGGGGTTGTGAACGGCGCTTCATAGCCGCCTCGCATGCCCTTCTCATCGCTCCGATATGCTCGGAAGCGTGCTCGCTCGATTCTCAAAGCGCTTCTCGCTCGCGGTAATCGGCGCAATCGCAGCCTGCGCGGCCCTTTCCGCGCTCGGCTGGGGCGGCTACGCGCTCGTCGCCTGGCTAGGTTACGGCACGCTTGGCGTCGACAGGCACGCCGACGCTTTGCTGGATCGCTTCATGCCGGTCTACGAGGTCGCGGAACGGCACGAAACCCGCGTCGCCGCGCCGGCCGGCGTAACGTACGCCGCCGCATGCGCCTTCGATCTGCAACAGTCGGAGGTCATCCAGGCGGTCTTTCGCGGCCGGGACGTCCTCATGCACGCGCCGCACGACGACAAGCCCCTTCCGACGCAGTTGCTAGCGCAAACGCTTGAGGTCGGCTGGCGCGTCTTAGCGGAAGATCCGGGCCACGAGCTCGTGATGGGCGCCGTCACGCAGCCGTGGGAACATCAAGTCACTTTTCACGGCCTACCGCCGGATCGATTCACGGCCTTCGACACCCCCGGCTACGCGCAAATCGTCTGGACGCTCTCCGCCGAGCCGATCGACCGCCGCTCGTCGGTGTTCCGCACGATCACCCGCGTCCGCACGACCGACCCCGATGCGCGGAAGAAATTTCGCCGCTATTGGTCCATCTATTCGCCGGGAATACTACTGATCCGAAGCGAGGCGCTTCGCGTCGTCCGGCGCGAAGCCGAACGCCGGTACCACGACGGCGGAGACATCGCACCTGCCCCGTGTTCCACCACCACCGAACGCGCATCACGATAGGACATGAAGGTCGGAATGATAGCGAACACGTCCCCGGCGATCGATGAGCGAGAGGTCCAAGCGCTCGACGCATACTGGCGAGCGGCGAACTACCTCTCCGTCGGGCAAATCTACTTGCTAGACAACCCGCTTCTGCGCGAGCCGCTCCGCATCGACCACCTCAAGCCACGACTGCTCGGCCACTGGGGCACGACGCCGGGCCTAAACTTCATCTATGCGCACCTCAACCGTCTGATACGGCGCGAAGATCAGGACGTGCTGTTCGTCGCCGGCCCGGGCCACGGCGGACCGGGCATGGTCGCAAACGCATATCTCGAGGGCACGCTGAGCGAGCTGTATCCGGACATGGGCGACGGCATCGACTCCGTGCGCCGGCTGATGAAGCGCTTCTCGTTCCCCGGCGGAGTGGGAAGCCACGCGACGCCGGAAACACCGGGCTCGATCCACGAGGGCGGCGAGCTCGGATACTCGCTCGCGCACGCATACGGCGCCGCGTTCGACGATCCCGAGCTCCTTGTCGCATGCGTGATCGGCGACGGCGAAGCCGAAACAGGACCCCTCGCAACCAGCTGGCACGCCAACAAGTTCCTCAGCGCCGCGCGCGACGGCGCGGTGCTTCCGATCCTGCACCTCAACGGCTACAAGATCGCGAACCCGACGGTGCTCGCGCGCATTCCGCGCGAGGAGCTGGACGCGCTGTTGCACGGTTACGGCTACGACCCGATGTACGTCGAGGGCCACGAGCCCGCTGCGATGCACCGCCTCATGGCGGAGACGCTCGACACGGCGTACGCGCGAATCCGCGCGATTCAGCGCGACGCGCGCGACCACGGCATCAAAACACGGCCACGCTGGCCGGCAATCGTGCTGATCACGCCCAAAGGCTGGACCGGCCCAAAAGAAGTCGACGGCCACCCGGTGGAAGGAACGTTCCGAGCGCACCAAGTCCCGGTCGCAGATTTCAAACGGCATCCCGAACACTTGGCCATTCTCGAACGATGGATGCGATCGTATCGCCCCGACGAGCTTTTCGAGGAAGACGGCTCACTGAAGGCTGAGTTACGCGCCCTCGCTCCGCGCGGCGACAAACGCATCGGCGCAAGCACGCGCGCGAACGGCGGCTTACGGCTGCGCGGTCTGAACCTGCCCGATTTCCGCACATACGCACTCGACGTGAAGAAACACGGCGCCACCAGCGCGGAAGCCACGCGCGTCCTCGGACGCTGGCTCCGCGACCTCATGCGCGACAACCCGTCAAACTTCCGGCTGTTCGGCCCCGACGAGACGGCGTCGAACCGCCTCGACGACGTATTCGCGGTGACGAACCGCATGTGGACCGAGGACATACTCCCGAGCGACGATCATCTCGCACCCGACGGCCGCGTGATGGAAGTGCTCAGCGAGCACCTCTGCGAGGGCTGGCTGGAAGGCTACTTGCTCACCGGCCGCCACGGTTTGTTCTCGTGCTACGAAGCATTCATCCCCATCGTCGACTCCATGGTCAACCAGCACGCAAAATGGCTCAAGATATCCAAGGAAGTCGCGTGGCGCCGGCCGATCGCGTCCCTCACGTACCTGCTCACGTCGCACGTCTGGCGCCAGGATCACAACGGCTTCAGCCATCAGGACCCGGGCTTCATCGATCACGTCGTCAACAAGAAGGCCGACGTCGTGCGCGTCTACCTGCCGCCGGACGCGAACACGCTGCTATCCGTCGCGGACCATTGCTTGCGCAGCCGCAACTACATCAACGTGATCGTCGCCGGCAAACAGCCGGCCCCGCAGTGGCTCGACATCGACGCGGCGATCCGCCATTGCACGGTAGGCCTCGGAATCTGGGAATGGGCGAGCAGCGGCGCGGACGCGCCGCCCGACGTCGTGCTGGCGTGCGCGGGCGACGTTCCGACGCTCGAGGCGCTCGCCGCAACGGAGTTCCTGCGCGCGAACGTCCCCGATCTTCGCATACGATTCGTGGTCGATCTGATGACGCTGCAGCCGCCGAGCGAGCACCCGCACGGCGTCTCGGATGCCGATTTCGACGCGATCTTCACGACGGACGCACCCGTGATCTTCGCCTTCCACGGCTACCCATGGCTGATCCACCGGCTGACGTACCGCCGCCACGGCCACGACAACTTCCACGTGCGCGGCTACATCGAGGAAGGCACAACCACGACGCCGTTCGACATGTGCGTGCGCAACCGCATCGACCGCTTCCACCTCGCAGGCGACGTGCTCGAACGCGTGCCGCGCATGCACGACGTCAAGGAGCGCCTCCAGCAGAAGATCGCCGACACGCTGGCGGAGCACCGCCGCTACATCGTCGAGCACGGCGACGATCCGCCGGAGATTCGCGACTGGGTCTGGGGCGCCGCCTAACGCAAAGCTGCGGCGACGGCGCGCGCGAGCATCCAGTTCTCGCGCGCCGGAACGACGCAAACCGGGACGGTCCCCCAGGCCGCGGAGCCCTCGAGGATCTGCGTCCGCAGCAACGCGGCGTGCTCGCCGATGCCGCCGGTGAAGGCGATGATATCCACACCGCCGAGCACCGCGATCATGCCCCCCAACGCGGCCCGCGTCCGCCAAACGAACACGTCGAGCGCAAGCTGCGCGTCGGGATCATCGCGAGCCGCGAGCAGCTCGCGCACGTCGCCGCTAAGAGCCGACATCCCGAGCAGACCGGAACGGCGCTCGAGCATCTCCTCGAGCGCATCGACTGTCATGCCGCCACGGAGCAGATGGATCAACAGCCCGGGGTCGACGGAACCGCTTCGCGTCGCCATCGGAACGCCATCGAGCGGCGTATATCCCATCGTGGTGTCGACGCTCGCGCCGTCGCGCACGGCGCACAGCGACGACCCGCCGCCGAGATGCAGCGAAACGATGCGCGTACCGGCCACGACACCGCCTGCCATGCGCGCCGCCCGGTGTGCGGCATATTCATGACTCAGCCCGTGGAATCCGCGGCGCCGAAGCCCGCCCTGCGAAAGCTCGCGCGGTAAGCCGTACGTGTACGCCGCAGGCGAAAGCGTACGGTGGAACGCCCCGTCGGCGACAGCATACTGCGGCAGGTCCGCTCGCGCTTCGCGGACCGCGTCGACGACGCGCAACGCCGGCGCATCGTGCAGCGGCGCATCGGCCCCGACGCCGGCGACGCGCGCCTGCGCGCTGCGATCGAGCAGCGTGACCCCACCCCACTCGTCAGGCACGCGCACAACGCGATGCGAGACGGCATCGAAGCGCTCGGCGAGAGCCGCATCCAAGCTGTCATATCGGGCGAACGGCTCGGGCGGCTCACCGACCGCCGGCAACGCGCCAACAAGCTGGTAGCCCTCGAGCTTGAGCGATGTCGACCCCGCATTGACGGTCAATAAGCGCAACCGGACCTAGACCCTCGCTACGAGCACGACCGCACCGGCCGACACCGCCGCAAACCCGATCCAGCGCGGCATCGTCACAGCAGCGAGACGGTGCCGTCGTCGCGCCGGTCGGTTCCGGCGTCGAGCGGCGTTCCCGGCAGGCGCACCGTGAACCGCGCGCCACGATCCGCGACGTTCTCGACATCCACGGTCCCGCCGTGCTCCTCCACGAACTGCTTCACGAGCGCAAGGCCGAAGCCGGTTCCGGTGGTGCCCGCCGACGCGGCGCCACGAAATCCGGATTCGAAGATCTTGGCCACCTCGTCGCTACGAACACCCGGCCCGCCGTCCGTGACCGTGAGCGTGAGAATTCCACCGGAAGGCCGGCAATCGACGTCGATCCGTCCGCCGGGCGGCGTGTAGCGCATCGCGTTGGAGACGACGTTGTTGACGATCTCGCCGACGCGCACGGGATCGCCGCTAAAGTTAACACACGCCGTGCCGTGCACCGTGCACTGCTGCACGCGAAACGCGATGTCGTTTTCCGCGGCGGCGGCCTCGAACGCCAGCACCTCGTTGGTGATGATATCGCAGACGTTGATGTGCCGGTGCTGCGCGTCGTGCGCGGGCTGCGACGCCACCTGTCCCGGCGTAAGCTCGCGCAGC
>JAQBPK010000037.1 GCA_028287565.1 Vulcanimicrobiota bacterium | reverse complement strand
GCAGGACGTGCGGCTCGACTTCATCGACCGGCTGGCGCCGGAACGGCGCACGTGGCTGCTCGCGGCGTACCGGCGCGACCGCGACGCACTCGCGGGCGGTGCCGCTTTTGAGCCGGACCACGATCTGCTCGCGCACAAGCTCGCGCGCGCTGACGGGCTGTTACTGCGCGACGGCGTGCAGGAGCGCGTACCCGGAATCGTGCTCGCGGCGCTCGACGCGGCGGCTCGGCCGGCCACTCAAGCCGCGCCGGCGCGCGACGCCGCACCGGCGGTCGCGTTCGACGTGCTGTCGAGCGTGATCACCTCCGGCGGCGAGCTCGTGCGGCTGCCGCGGCGCGAGTTCGAGGTGTTCGCGAACCTCGCCATCAAAGGCCGGCGCGTTCCGTACGACGTGCTGCTTGAAGAAGTGTGGGGCGACGCGGACGACGACCACGCGAAGCTCAAAGTGACCGTCGGACGGTTGCGCAAGCGGCTCGGCTTCGAGACGATCCGCAGCATCGACGCGGGCTACGCGATCGGCGCGAACGTCACGTGCACGCTGGCGGAGCTCGAGGAGCTCGCGTCCGCGCAGCCGCCGCTCGCGCGCGCCGCACTTGAACGGCTCGACGCGATGCGCCTGCGGTACCGGCGCGAGCTGGCCGGAACGGCGCGGAACTGGCGCTGGTACACCGCGTGGTCGGCAAAGGCCGACGCGCTGATCGAACGCGCCGCCGTCGCGCTCGGAACGCACGCGCTGGAGAAGCTGCTCTACGACGTCGCGCTCGACCGCGCGCGCGACGCGATCGCGCTCAACGCGGTGAGCCAAGACGCGCACGAGCTCGCGCTGCGCGCGCTCGTCGCGCAAGGCAACGCCGTCGGCGCGCGCCAGCTGCTCGCGGCGTATGCCGCGACGCTGCGCCGCACGCTGGGCATGCCGGTCCCCGACGCCGTGACGCGCATACTACGCGACATCGCGTCGTAGCGCCGGCTCAGAAGCGCACGAGGAACGAGCGCAGCGCGAACGCGCCGAGCTCGAACACGAGGTCTTCCTCGACGATCGCAGCGTCAGCGGTGACCGGGCGTTCGGCCGCGTCGACCGGGATCGCTTCGCGCATGCGCCCGCCGCAGCGCACCGCGACGCGCCGCGACGCGCCGTCGCATTCGCGCACGCGCAAGATCACGCCGTCCGCATCGTCGTTCGGATAGGTCGCGACGATGAGCACGGACTGGTCGTCGCAAGTGAACAGCCGCACGCGGTCTTCGTACGCATACGTCTCCCACGCGTGCTCGAGCGCGGAGATCGACGCGCCGGACGTCGGCACCAGCGCGTACGCGAGACGCTGCTCGCCGCGGTCGGCCATCGGATCGGGCCAGCGCGGCGAGCGCAGCAGCGACGTGCCCAGCCGCACGCCGCCCGCTTCCAGCCCGACCGCGTTCCAGCCGTAGAGATCGCGCGCGAACACCGCCAAACCGCGCTCGCCGTCGCTCACGTGCGCCCAGCGCTGCCCGGGGACTTCGAACTTCGCGCGCTCCGCGTCCGTCGCCGGAAAGGCGGTGCGCAGGAGCGTTCCGTGCTGCTGACCGTAGCGCACGTCGCGCGCGCGCAGCGCGACGCGGTGCTCGGCGCGCAGCACGACGTGGTTCTCGTGCCACCCGGCGACGGACTCGACGCGCAGCCACGGCTCGTCCTCCAGCAGCGCGATCTGCATCGTCATGCGCGACGACTTGCCGATCGCGAGGTGCACCAGCAGCGCGCCGTCTTCCACCGACGCACCGTCCGGGCGCACGCGCACGGTCTTGCGCGCGTAGTCGCGATCGAGGTTCCAAGCGTCCCACTTCTTCGGCGTGTCGGCGTATGCGGTGATGCCGTTCGCGAGCGAGACGAGGTTGCTCTCGTCGAGCCCGCTCAGCTCCACGATCGTGCCGTCATCGCGCACGCGCGCGCGAACGTACGCGTTGGCGAACGACCACGCATCGCCGTCGCGCACCGGCGCGACGGCCCGCGGCGGGATCAGCCGCAGATCGCTGCGCGGCAGCACGGATGCGGCCGCCTCGCCAACGCGCGCTGCGATGGACAGCGCGCGGTCGTACTCGGCGTGGACGTCGTTGTACACCGCGCCGATCGCGGTGCCGGGGATGACGTCGTGGAACTGCGCGCGCAATACGATCCGCCACGCGCCGCGAAGGTCGTCCGCCAGCGAGCGCAGGACCATGCGCGGCGCGCGGACCGCGACGCACCACGCGGCGAGCTCTTCCGCGTGCGCGAGCGCGCGCTCCAATTCCGCGTTGCGCGCCTTTATAGCGTGATGCGTCGTGTACGTTCCGCGGTGCGTCTCCAGGTACAGCTCGCCGCGGTACTCGGGCAACTCGCCCGGCGCGACGTCGCGCGCGAACCAGTCCGCGGCGCGCGTCCAGCCGCGCGAGCCGTCGCCCACGCGCGCGAGGTCCGTGTCCGCCGGCCCGCCGCCGCCGTCGCCGAACCCGACGATCAGCAGGTCATCGCGCTCGCGCGCGGTCGCAACGCGCTTCTCGCCGAGGTCGCCGTCGTAGCTGTCGACCACCGCCGACACCAGTGACGAGCCGTCGTCGGCGGTCCAGCGAAAGCGCGGGTGGGGCCAGCGCGTCGTCTCGTTCCACTGCAGCTTCGTGGTCAGGAAATACGGCACGCCGGCGTGCGCGGCGAGCGCCGGGAACGTCGACGGAAATCCGAACGTGTCGGGCAGCCACGCCACGGTGGGCTCGACGCCCAGGTTTTCGCGCGTCCAGCGGATCCCGTGCGCGAACTGGCGCAGCACCGACTCGCCGCTGGGCGCGTGCAGATCGCATTCCACCCACATCGCCGCGACGCTCGCATCCCAGCTGGTGTGCGCGTGCGCGCGGATGCGCGCGGCGAGCTCGGCGTCGGTCGCGAACACCCACGCGTACAGCTGCGGCTGGCTCTGCGCGAACACGTAGCGCGGATCGTTCTCCATCTCGCGCAACGCCGTCGCGAACGTGCGGTGCGCCTTGCGGTGCGTCGCGTCGTACGTCCACAGCCACGCGACGTCGAGGTGCGCATGCCCGATCAGCGGGACGCCGATCGCTTCGCCCGCAGCGGACGCGCCGTCGCGCACATCGATCTCGATGTGCTCGGCGGGTTTCTGCGCCGCGCGCGCGAGCATCAGCCGCCAGCGCACGCCGTCGCCCGCGGGCAGTCCCGCGACGGGCAGCGAGCGGCGCTCAACCTCCAGCACGACGTCGTGCTCGCCGGGCAGCGGCGGTAGGTCGATCGCGCGGTGCTTGCCGTCGAACGCGCCGCGCACGACGCCGTCGATGCGCAGCAGCGCGCCGGTGCGGGTCGGATAGCGCAGCCGCAGCGGGCCGGCGGGAAACGTCGCGCGCCCGACGAGCGTCACCGTCGTCGCGTCCGTGCCGCGCCGCTCGAGGCGGACGCGCATCAGAGCGTCGCGTTCAGCCGGTCGTTGACGCTCGTGCAGTTCGCGCGCGAAGCGTTCTTCGAGTCGAGCACGTAGCGGAACTCGACGGAGAAGGGACCGCGCTTGCGCTGGTGCGGGAGCTGCACGCGGAACGCCGCGGCGTAGCCTTCGTCCGCGCCGAGCGACGGGATCGACTGCGTGCCGATGACCGCGCCGTCGCGCACGAGCGCGAGATGCTGCCGGGTATCTTCCGGCTGCGCGGCCGCGCCGCGGTTCTTGACCTCGACCGTCACGATGTAGTTGTCGCGCGTCTTGTCGTCGTTCGCGCGCACGATCTTGAGCCGCGGGTTGGCCACCAGCAGGTCCGACGGGCACGACGAGGGCGAAGCGACCGCGACGGCGGCGGCCAGCAGGAGCGGCAGCATCAGACCCCTTCGTACGCGCGCGGGCCGTCGGGGACCTCGCCGTGGAAGTAGTCCAGCTCGGGATGGTCGTGCACGAGCGTGCCCGTCGCTTCAACGACGAACTTGCGCGAGTCGGGATAGAAGCACACGTCGCCGCCGTCGCTGTTGGCGACCATCAGGAAGACGGCGTCCTCGTCCGCGTCGTTCCACAAGCGGTGCGCGCCGTTCGCGGTGGTGGGAAACGCGATCACGTCGCCCGCGCGCAGCGCGAACGTGCCGCGCGGCGTGCGCAGCGCCGGCGTTCCCGAGATCACGACGAACAGCTCTTCTTCGCGCGTGTGCCAGTGGTAAGGGCAGTAGTGCTCGCCGCGCCGCAGGCGGCCCGCCGCGTACGCGAGCTTCTCCGCGCCGAGCAGCCAGCCGATCTCCGCCGCCGAGCCGGTGAACGGTGCGGGGTCGCCGGCGAATTCACCATACTTCAGCTCGTCGAGGTTGACGCGGTTCGCGAGCACGCCGTCGCGCGCGTCGAGCGCGGCGCCGACCGCGTCGTACGCGTTGCCGAAGACGCACGCGCCGTCGCCGACGAGCAGGTTTGCGACGTGCCCCTTGCGCAGCGCGCGCAGCGACAGAACGGCGCGATCCGGATCGGCGACCTTCGGCATCACCATCAGCGCGCCGGCGGGCTTGCCCCACAGCGAGTCGCCGACGATCGCCGCGTTGCGGCGGCCCCGGTCGACCAGCGCGATCTCGCCTTCCGTCTTGAGGCCCTCGAAGCCGAGCACGGTCCAGCCGAACAGCGTTTCGCCGGGTTCCACCGTGCGGTCGGGCGCACGCGCCAGCAGTGGCCCGTCGAGCGCGCTTGCGATCACCGGCGCACCGAGCGCCTCGGCGATGCTCGCGCTCGCGCGCTCGTGATCGCGGTTCGTGACGAGGATCGCCGCGACGCCGTGCGAGCGCAGCTCGGCGAGCGTCTCCTCGTCAGGCTCGAGCGGGTCGACGACGAGATTTCCCTCGGCGTGCTCGATGAAAAAGCTGTTGAAGTCAAGTCCGCGATCGGGCTGCCAGCGCGACCAGGACCAGACGCCGGGGACGACCGTTTGGCGCATGCCGTGCTCTCCGCCGAGTGAGCTCCGCAACCATTTCCATGAGCGGCGTCACGCCGCGCGCGGGCGCGGAACCCTGCGAGAGCAGGACGGCGTTGGGTACTATGACCCGGAGGAACTGACACGATGACCAAACGCCGCCTTGCTTCCCTCTCGCTCGCCGCGACGCTCGCGCTCACCGCGCTTCCCGCGGCGCCGGCGCTCGCCGACGGCGCCGCCAGCACGCGCAACATCATCATCGGCGGCGCGGCCGCGGCGCTGCTCATCATCAACCACAACAAGAAAGTCCACGAGAAGTACGCCGAGAAGGACCGCCGCCAAGCGCAGACGCAGGCCGAAGCCAACAACGCCGAAGCGGCGTACGCGTCGGAGCGCCAGGCGTATCTGCACGAGGCGGCGCTCGTTTCCTCGTACCGCCATGAAGTCGCGATCCAGCACCAAGAGGTGCTGCGGCTGCGGCACCAGCTCGCGATGACGCGGGGGCATGCACCAGCGTCACATGTCGCGGCGAACACAAGGCCCGCGTTCCATCCGCTCGTCGCGGCGGCGCGCTCGACGGGTTCCGCGCCGGCGCCCACGCGCGTAGCGAACGTGTCGTACGGCTGGGGCGCGCTCTAGAACCGTGCTCCGAAAAATCGTCGCGCACGCCGCGGTCGTCCTCGCGATCGCGGCGTGCGGGTGTGCATCGCACCACGACGATCCCCAAGTGCTCGCGGACGAGACGACGCGCGGCGTGTACGACGCGGATTACGCGCGAACGACCGAGCATTTCGACGCCGCGCTCAAGCTGCAGGTGACGCGCGGGACGATCGGCCAGCTCTCGGACCAGATGCACACGCTGGGCGCATACCGCGGTCTCAAACTGACCTCGAGCGATCCCGACAAGGGCCGCTACGATTACGAGGCGACGTTCGACAAGGGCACGATGCTGGTGCAAATGCGTCTCGATCCCACGCAGCGGATCGGGGCGTACCGCGTCGCCCCGCAGAGCAGCTCGACCGCAACGCGCTAATAGCGTTCAAGACGGCGGCACCGCCGATCGGCGATCCTGGAGGCGTCCAGGAGAACTGCCGATGATTCGCCACGCCGTCTTTGCATGTGCCGCCGCGTTTGCGCTCGCGGGCGCCGTGCCCGCGCCGGGCCAGCACGTCACACTGCGTTTCGCCGCGACTGCCGGAGAACTGCCGGTTGCGTGCGACGCCCGCATCCCCGGCGTGGGTTCGCGCGCATCGACGATCGTTCCGGAAGACCTGCGGTTCTACGTGTCCGACGTGCGCCTCGTCGCCGCCGACGGCGGGGAGACGCCGCTCGCACTCGACGAAGATCACGCGTGGCAGAGCCAGGGCGTCGCGCTGCTGAGCTGGTGCGCCGACGGGCGCGCCGATCTGCACGACAGCATCTCGGGCACGATTCCGCCGGGCGATTATCGCGGCGTGCGCTTTTCGCTGGGGATCCCGGACCGCCTCAACCACGCCGACGCGACGATCGCGCAAGCGCCACTCAACGTCACCGGCATGTTCTGGAGCTGGCGCGACGGCTACAAGTTCCTGCGGCTGGAGATGCGCACGTTCGGCGCGCAAGGTGCGCGGCCGTCGACGTGGCTCGTCCATCTCGGCAGCACCGCGTGCACGAGCGATGCCGGCGGCGCGACGCGGTGTGCGCGCGCGAACCGTCCGGCGATCGCGCTGACCCACTTCGACTGGCGCAAAAATGTGATCGTCGCCGACGTGCAGCGGCTGCTGGCGTCGACCGACGTCGCGTCGCACGGCTCGGGCTGCATGATGGATTCGCGCGAAGCGTGCGCGGGCGTGCTCTCGACGCTCGGCCTGCGCGAGGACGGGCCGAGCGCCGCCGGACAGAACGTGTTCCGCGTCCGCTAGCATGCGCAGCCTCGTCGCGCTCGCCGTCGCGATCGTCCTTCTCAGCGGAGCGCATGCGGCGGCCGGCGACGCCTATCGCTGGGGCATTCCCTCGTACATGCCGCGACCCGTCGTGCCCGGCGACAACCCGATGAGCGACGCGAAGGTCGAGCTCGGGCGGTTCTTGTTCTACGACAAGCGGCTGTCGGCGAACGGCACGATCTCGTGCGCGTCATGCCACCAACAGGCGCACGCGTTCTCCGATCCGCGCGTCGTTCCGGTGGGCGTGACGGGCGAGAAGCACCCGCGCCACGCGATGCGGCTGGTGAACGCCGGCTATCTGCCCGTACTCACGTGGGCGAACCCGACGATGCACGCGCTGGAGAAACAGGCCCTGGTGCCGATGTTCGGCGAGCACCCGGTGGAGATGGGGCTTGCCGGGCGGGAGAAAAACGTGCTGGCGATGCTGCGCGACGACACGCGGTATCCCGGCATGTTCGCGGCCGCGTTCCCCGGCGACGCCGATGCGATCTCGCTGGCGGGGATCACGCGCGCGATCGCGAGCTTCGAGCGCGCGCTCGTGTCGTTCGACTCGCCGTACGACCGCTATCGCTACGGTCACCAGTCCGGCGCAATCTCGGCGGCGGCGAAGCGCGGCGAGGGGCTCTTCTTCGGCGAGCGCGTCGACTGCGCGCACTGCCACGGCGGGATCAACTTCACCGACAACGTGATGCACGACCGCCTGCGCGCGCCGGAGATCGCGTTCCACAACACCGCGCTGTACAACCTCG